>NZ_KZ293963.1:4111042-4459871 GCF_002352765.1 Alteribacter populi
TCCGATCCGGTTGATTCTCCACATTGAGGGAAATGCAGGTCACACGGGGACAACGCCAATGGACCGTAGACAAGATGCACTCGTAGCAGCGGCTCGGATTATTCACTATATTTCTGAACGTGCTGAAAGACTCTCACAAAAAGGGGATTATCCTGTTGTTGCAACAGCGAGTACTATTGAGCTTAAACCGAATGTTATGAATGTTATTCCAGGAGTGGTTGAATTAGGCGTTGATATTCGTAGTGTAGATGATGCCTTAAAAGAAAAACTCGAGGATGATATTTACACAGAGTGCAGCCAGGTTGAAGCGCGGTATAAGGTTTCTATTCAATCTGAAAAACTAGTACACAATCCATCGATCACGCTAGACCCAACTGTCCATGAAGTATTAACAGAGGTTGGTAAAAAAGAAGGTTATACGCCATTTACGCTTGAAAGTGGTGCCGGTCATGATGTGATGAATACGGCTGTAAAATGGCCTTCTGGATTGCTATTCATCCCTTGTAAAGACGGGTTGAGTCACCATCCTAAGGAGGCAGCAAGTCTCGAAGACCTTGAAAAAGGGGTTCATGTCATGACGGCATATTTACGTAAAGAAACAGGTGATTAAAGATGAAAATTCGATTAGGAGCTGTAGGGCCAGAAGATTCGATACGAAAAATAGAAAAAGTGGCCAGTAGGTTTCCGGATTTACGAGTAATATCATTCCCTTATGAAAAAACGGAAGAAACAATGCAAATTATTGAAGATAACCAAGGTAAAGTTGATCACTGGTTTTTTTCTGGACAAGCTCCTTATTATTTTGCAGAGTCTCAAGGTCTTGTTAAAAATTCTGAGGCAAGCTACCCACCATTATATGGATCAAGCCTTCTTGGAAAGTTATTGGAAGCTCAATATGAGCAAGGAAAATTATTAACGAGCATTAGTCTTGATACGATTAGTAATGATGAGGTGGACTCCTTTCAGCAAATGCTTTCAACTGAAGTGTTGTCAATTCACAACTATCCTTATGAAGGGTACTTGCCCGCGAATGAAATGGTTAATTTTCATGAAAAGCTTTATAAAGAAGGGGAGATTTCAGTTGCTTTTACCGGAATTCGAGCTGTTTATTCAGAATTGAAAAAGCGTGGGGTCCCTTGTTATCGAGTGACTCCAACAGATCTTGCAATTCAACTGGCGATGAAATACCTTCGTGAGCACATTCACTCTTATTTGTACCGAAAATCTCAAATTGCTATTGTCGGTATTCAAAGAATTACCTGTCCGGATCAGACTCAAGAGGATTACTACTCTTTTAAAATGAAGCATCGTGAATTGGATATAAAACGGCTTATTCTTCAGTATGCAGAAAAAGTCCATGGATCAAATATTCAAATGGGAGATGAGTTGTTTTTCATTTACACCACTCGTGGTGAACTGGAGCTTCAAACGTACGAGCCTCTCTTTACTCTTATCAATCAGTCTGAATTGCAAACGGGGTTAAGGCTTCGAACTGTAATCGGGTACGGGCGTACAGCCATTGAAGCAGAACAAAATGTTCGAATTGCTTTTCAGGAGGCTAAAAACACAAAAGAAAGAGTGATTATGAGTGTAGACGAAGATAAAGAAGTTCATCAGATTTCGGAGTCAGAAGGCGAAGTAACCTTTAACCAACGGCAATGGGGAGAAAAGTGGCTTGAAAAATTTAAAGCTGCTCAGATAAGTCCGGGTATCGTTTCAAAGATCCAGTCGATTTCAGAATACTATAGCCAGACTATCGTTAGTGCCAAGGACATTTCCACCTGGTTAAATAGTACAGATCGGAATGCCCGGCGGATTCTCACCGCATTGGAGGAAATGGGACTTGCCAAAGTCACAGGTGAAGAACAACCAGGACAACGTGGCCGTCCAAGAAAAGTGTATAAACTTACATTTTAAAAAGCACCATTACCGGTGCTTTTATTATTGTCAAAGAATCTAACCCACGTCAGCCCTGAAGTCGGGAATAAGGCATGCAAAGACGGGAGAAAAGCTTGAATTCGAGATTACGACTAAAATCGATGATTTGCTTTGCTAACATAATGTTAGGGTTTACTGTTGGTTGAATGGAAGAGGAGGGAATTTAGGTTAGGCTGTAGGAATGATCCCCACAATCTTACAGGTTTTATGTAATAAATTTCAATTCTCCCATTACTTTTGTACGGAGAGATATTTATGAAATATAAGAAAAAAGTAAATATTAAAATAATTTGTTCTTTACAATGTTTGTGAAGTATAGTAGTTTTATAATTGAGCTTTTACGAAATCTTTCGAAAAATGTAATAAGAAAGAATTTGTAGAAGAGACAGGCTTTTTACAAATGCTAACTGCCATTTTATTTTGTTTAATAAGATTATGAAACAATGCATTCATCAATAAATAGGCAGAGTTGGAAGTACGCCAGTATGGCTTTCTTTTATCTAGCAGAACCGGACATAGTAGACTACAATTATTTTTCAGAATTTATAGTTTATTAGGTGTATTATGTAAATAGCCTGTTAGATATTATTAAAGGGGGAAATCAAGATGTTCAAGCGAAAAAAATCCTTTAAAGCAGGTGCTTTCTCACTTGCTCTGGCTCTTACTGTTGCAGGTTGTGCCAGTGAACCTGATGAAGCTGCTGACACCGGAACAGACGGTGACAATGGCGAGGACAACGGAGAAAGCGTAGAAGGCCAGGAAGGTGGGGATCTGATCATTGGCGTTCTTTCTGACATAAACTCAATGGATCCTCATACGTCTAATGATGTACCATCCGGTCAGATTCAAACAAACCTTTATGAGACGTTGGTAAAGTTTGATGAAGACATGGAACTAGAACCATACTTGGCAACAGATTGGGAAATGGTCGATGACCTAGTATGGGAGTTTAATCTTCAAGAAGGCGTTACATTCCATGACGGCTCAGATTTCAATGCAGAAGTCGTAAAGGCTAATATTGATCGAATCAATGACGAAGAAATTGGCTCACCTCGTGCGATCCTTTTTGAAATCATTGAAGAAGTTAACGTGGTAGATGATTATACGGTTGAAATTGTGACGGAAGATCCATTTGCACCACTTCCAGCTCACTTTGCTCACTATGCTTCAAGTATGATCAGTAAAGAATCTATTGATGGCGATTATGCTGCTATGGAAGATGGCGATCAGCCTGGTGACTATATTAACCAGCACCCATCAGGAACCGGATTCTTTGAATTTGAAGACAGAGATCCAGGGAATGAGGTTACTTTAACGAATTTTGAAGGCTACTGGGGAGATCATGCCAAAGTAGATAGTGTTACGTTTAAAGTTGTGCCTGAAGACTTAACACGTATTGGTGAATTAGAGTCAGGTGCAGCTCATATTATCGATCCAGTAACACCAAGTGACCTTAACCGTGTAGAAAATACGGATGGTACGAATTCCTATATGAGAGATGCTGCAAGTATTACCTATCTAGGATTTAATATGGAAAAAGAGCCGTTCGATGATCCGTTAGTGCGTAGAGCTCTATCAATTGCACTAGACAAAGAGTCGATGCTCGAAGCCACCCTAGAAGGCACGGGTGAACCTGCAAATGGTCCAATCAACGATACACAGTTTGGTTATAGTGAAGAGGTTCCTGTGCAAGAGCAAGACTTAGAAGAAGCAAGAGAATTATTAGCTGAAGCAGGCTACGAGGACGGTTTTGAGACAACGATTTGGACAAATGACAGCCGCGAGCGTATTGATATCGCGGAAGTAGCGCAAGCCAATTTTGCAGAAATCGGTGTTGATGTAGAAATTGAAGTCGTCGAGTGGGGCGCGTATCTTGATAGTACGGGCGCCGGCGAACATGATATGTTTATCCTAGGTCTATCCCTCGGAACTGGTGATGCTGATTATCCAATGCATATGCTGTTCCACTCAACTAATGCAGGACCATCAGGAAACCGTTCATTCATGCAAGACGAAGAATTTGACCAAATGCTTCACGAAGCACGTGTGGAAAGTGACGAAGAAACTCGTTTAGCGATGTATGTTGAAGTGGTTGAATACTTGAACGAACAAGCTCCTATGGCGTTTTTATATCACCCATCTCATATTATGGGATACAGTGATAGTGTTGATGGATTCTGGGCTGACGGTTCTGGACTTTATCAATTGCAAGACGTAACAATTTCAGAATAAAATATCGTAATAAAAGTATAAATAAAACACGTCAGGTATAGTGAAACATGCCTGGCGTGTTTTTATTATAAGCGGATAAAAATTTTTGTTGGTTTAGGAAACAATTCTAAAAAAAATCAGGGTTTATTCTACGGTAAAACAATTGAATGAATTGCATTATTCTGAGCTCAGGAGGCTTGGCAGTTCGTCCGCGGAAAGCGAGCAGATGCAGGCCAACGGAGCAACATAAAGTCCCTCTTAATTTAACACCAAGCAAGTTGGAGACCGTAGCCTAGTTGAATTGCGTTTAAAAGGTCTCTTAATAAAAAATGAGAAGAGATATTATTTTGAAGTTGTGTGCTTTTTTAAACAAATGAATGATGAAAGTGATTCAATTAAATTCTAAAAAAGTTTATTCTACCTTGAAGCAATTCCAACCCCAACTGAACTTACATATATAAGCTTGCGAGAAAGATGCCGAGATTATCCTGGTAGATTTCATCAAATTGTTCAATCGGTAAAGGGTTTACACCCCTGCCTAATTCGACTGTAAAACCTGGCTTTTGAAACTCCTGGATAAACCAGTCTTTATAGCCAGCATAGCTGTCTACATACTGAATAGGCTCAAAACCGCTCACTCTGGCAAACTCATTTACAATCGTTTCTGACTCTTCTGGCTCAAGCCCTTGAAACCCCCAGAAGATCACTTCTCCTTGCGTGTGATAAGCGAGAACCCGGTCAAAGTCAGATTCGATGGCTAAGTCTGCCATGGCGATCGCCTCGGGTTCAGTTAAAGGTTCCTCGCCCGGAAAGTCTCTTGGAGAAGGCTGACCTGGTTTAACTGCTGCTTCTTCCACCCAAAGAGCAGGGTATTGATTATTTAAATCCACGCCTCTAATGTTAGCTTTCCACCCAGAAAAGTCAGTGCTTTCGTTGTTTATCTCTAATACCTCGCTTCTATATGGCTCTTCTTCTGGTAGACCGCGAACAACTAAATCAACACCATCAGGATTCACATTCGGTACAACAGATAATAGGACACTTTCGTAATACGGGGAGAGTTCAAGGCCTCTAACCGGCTCTTGATTTGTTAATGCTAACAAATATTGATTTAACGTCTGCATGAGAATGGGAGTAGTAATCCATTCATGAGCATGGAACGACCCGTTCATATGCACTCTTTTTGTACCACGTCCAACACGCAATTCAATCAGGTCCTTCCCCATAACAGAGCTACCGATTGTTCGGGAAGTGATGAAAGGATATATAGTAACGAGTTGACGAATATCATTTATCATCGCTGCAAAATCATAGGCTCTTTTTCCTTGGACG
This sequence comes from Alteribacter populi, assembly GCF_002352765.1. Taxonomy (NCBI): domain Bacteria; kingdom Bacillati; phylum Bacillota; class Bacilli; order Caryophanales; family Bacillaceae; genus Alteribacter; species Alteribacter populi. The sequence goes on from NZ_KZ293963.1 coordinate 4,116,524, forward strand.
ATAGGCATGTGAACTCTTACAGGAACATTAATTGTTTGACCAGTTTGGAGGTTAAAAGGACTTAGAGTGGGATTGAGCAGTTGGATCATATCAGAGTGAACACCGAGGCGATTAGCAATCATCCAAAATGAATCACCAGGTTGAATTGTATAAAAGTTCACAAAATAACCGGGAATCCGAACGACCTGACCAACTTGCAACGCTTCTGAATTTTCAGCTGGGTTTGAGTCGATAATTAAAGGCATGGGAATCGCAAAGAGTTGACTATAGTACCAAAAACTATCTCCTTGTCTTACGCGAATATTCATAGGATTTATCCCCTTTTTCTTGGTTATTGTTCATTTTTATGAAAGAGAAGAGAGGAATATTAGTTGAAGGTTTTAAAAAACTGTTTTCATTAAAGTTTGTTGCTTTTTCCAAAGCAAATGATGATACGGAAGAATGAATGAGCCCGCAACGATGTCACACTTCAACAAACAAATCGCAACAACCTTTTTTAAAAGGAGCCTTAAAACAATGTAAGGATCTGTTCTCGTTAGGTTGAAAACAGATCCTTACATTGTTTTTAGTATACAGATAGTGTTTAGATGCGAGTGAATCCTTCTTCATCCAAATATTGTGCCGCTTCATTGTAGGAGTTAAAGGTGCCATCTAAGTCTGTATCAGCGTAGACATTCCATTGTTCATTTTCTTTTACTAGTGTAAGTGTCTGAGTGTATTGATTGATCCAGATTTCGTCTTCAAATGTACCTTGATCTTCTTCGCTAGGGGTCAGTGATGAAATCGCCTTTTCAATGACAGACCTTAGTGCCTTTTCAGTAAAATTGCGAATGTTGACCATTCCTTTATCATTCACCTCATATCCGGTTAGCTCACCGGCGTAAACAAAGCCGTTTCCATTCGGATGCAAATGATAAACGACATTTAACTTATCAATTGTACTCTCAGGGTAATGAAAATTGACTCGCCCCATCGAAACATTTCTTCTTTCTAATTCGGGATAAGACTCGATAATCGCTAATTTTTGTTCAAAAGTTAACATAAATCCTCCAAAATGTTTTGCAGTATTTTCGCTTGCTTATTATACCAATGTTCTCATCAAAATAAAACGTTCAACGAAGACACAAATTGTTCACTGAAATTTATAAGAATAGTCAAATAGTTTAGTAGATTTATGGTTCCAACATGATAAAATAAAGGTAGTATCTTAAAGGGAGCGTTAGACGATGAAACTTTGGTTTAAAAAAGTATCAATAATCCTAATTACATTTATGACGTTAGGGATGTTTATCCCACCTACATATTTAGATGCAAGTTCTGAAGCGGAAGATTTTATTTCTTCTTCAGATTCGAATGATTCACTACCACCGGATGCTGAAGACGAGTTTGATTTTGAAGAGGATCTGGCAGATGATGAATCGATTGACGATGTCATTGAACGGATCACGGAAGAAGCAAAGGAGCAAACGCTTCGTAAGTTAGGACCGAAGATTGCTAAGCAAGTAGAACCTGATGTTTTATCTGCGATTATGCCAAACATTGAAGACGTGATAAATGAACTCATTGAGCAGGCTGGGGAGGAAAAAATCCCATATTTTACGGTGTCTGAACAACCATCCTCAGGTTATGGTGAGCGGATCTTTAATATTTTCGACAATGAAACAAATGAAGATGTAGCGAAATTTCATGTAAGACGTGACAATCGGCCGAGAGATGGGTATTGGTTTAATTTTCACTATCATTTAAGTCAGGATGGTTTTGAAAAACATCATCAATTAGGGGAAATCTATTGGGATAAAAATATGCCACCAAAGTGGATGTCATAGTAAAAAGTGTGAGCTGCTCGTTTTAGAGTGGCTTTTTTTATTGTTTGAGAAAATTATAGTTGTTAAGGTTGTGGTTTTAAAATTTGATAACATACGGACCGAGTGATTGAATACAGATGGAAGCTTTAGTAGAATGATTCCCAGAAGAATGAGAGGAAATTCAAAAATTAGAAAAGGTGTTTTTTATGAAATCATACATTGTAGTAGGTGCGGGGATTCTCGGAGCTTCAACGGCTTATCACCTCGCCAAATCAGGAGTGAGCGTAACAGTGGTTGATCGTAAGGATGCAGGACAAGCTACTGATGCTGCGGCGGGAATCATTTGTCCATGGCTTACTCAGCGTCGGAATAAAGCATGGTATCGCTTGGCAAGTGGGGGAGCTGCGTTTTATCCAGCTTTAATTAAAGAGCTCGAAGCTGAAGGTGAAACGAACACAGGCTATGAGCAGGTTGGTGCGATCAGTCTTCATACAGACGAAAGCAAGTTGGAAAAAATGAAAGAACGAGCTCTTAAACGCAGGGAGGATGCACCGGAAATTGGGGAAGTAGTTCTCTTAACGCCTACTGAAACAAAGAGTTTATTTCCTGCATTATCTGCTGAGTATGGATCTGTTTATGTAAGTGGTGGAGCCCGTGTAAATGGAAGAGCCCTTCGGGATGCTCTCATGAATGCTGCCCAAAAGCATGGTGCCGTTTTTCGTGAAGGCAATGGGGCTCTTGATTTTGAGCATGATAAGGTAACTGGAGTGATGCTTGATGGTGAGGCATTGAAAGCTGATGCCGTGATTGTAACTGGAGGGGCCTGGGCAAAAGAACTTTTTCAACCTCTAGGTTTTGAGTTTATGGTCACTTCACAAAAGGCACAAATTGTTCATCTGGATTTACATGGTACAGGCACAAGCAAGTGGCCTGTCGTCATGCCACCGAACAACCAATACCTACTCACTCTTGAAGATGGGCGCATCGTTGTCGGAGCGACACATGAAGATGAGGCAGGAGCCGAATTTGACAAGCGTGTAACTGCAGGAGGAGTGCATGAAATACTTGACAAAGCGTTAACGATAGCTCCCGGGTTAGCTTCTGCCACTTTTCTTGAAACGAGAGTTGGATTCCGGCCATTCACTCCCGGATTCCTTCCAGTCATCGGTCCATTACCAGAATACAAGGGCCTCTTTGTAGCAAACGGACTAGGTGCTTCTGGATTAACATCGGGTCCATTTCTTGGCGCCGAACTAGCTAAACTAGCATTAGGCGATTCGAACAAACTAAACATCAGCGACTACGACATAGCAAAAGCGATCCAAAAATCCAAGTAATGGCTCAGAATCCTATTCATCATTACAACAATGTTGCCCTAAGGCAAAGGGGTCTGACCCCTTTGCCTTAGGGCAACATTTTTAACGCTGTTTTTAGTGACGGCGTTAGCTTTTCCACGTTTTTTCGTATTGACTTTGACGTTACGTTATCCTTTATTGTTAGAGTTGAGGTGATCACCGTGTATCAGATTAAAGAAGTCGCGAAGCTTGCTGGTGTGAGTGTGCGCACACTCCACCATTATGATCATATCGATCTGTTGCCCCCGAGTTCGGTAAAAGAAAACGGTTACCGGTCCTATGCCGAAGCTGATTTGGTAAAATTGCAGCAAATTTTATTTTTCAAAGAGCTCGGTTTCTCTCTGCAAGAGATAAAAAAGCTGATTGAAGAACCAGGCTTTGATCGGCGAAGGACTCTAGAACAGCATAAGAAAGTGCTAGTGGAAAAAAAGCGGCGATTAGAAAAAATTATTGCGTCTGTTGATAGGACGATCGATTCAATAGAAGGAGGAGAACCGATGTCGAAAGAAGAAATGTTTGAACCATTCGATATGAAAAAAATAGAAGCCCACCAGAAAAAGTATGAAAAAGAAGTGAAACAAAAGTATGGCCACACTGATGCTTATAAAGAATCACAAAAAAAGACGGCAGCTTATAAGGAAGAAGACTGGCACCGCATTCAGAAGCAATGGGGAGAGGTGTACCGGAAGATTGCTGCGCGCATGGACCGAGGTCCTAAAGATCACGAAGTACAACAATTGATCAAAGAGTACCATGACCTGATCAATGACAATTTTTATCAATGCCCGCCTGAAATGTTTCGGGGATTGGGGGAACTTTACGTGAATGATCCAAGGTTCACGAAGAATATTGACAAACATGGAGCGGGCCTATCAGAATTTTTACGAGCGGCAATGGCTTATTACGCTGACCAATTAGAAGACAATTAATAAAAATGGAGGATGCTCAGTATAACGAGCATCCTCCATTTTTTAGCTGAAAAAGAAACGTTAAACCGCTGTTCTTCCTACATATTTACTTTGAATGTATATAACACTAAGAAGGTTAGAAGGGAGAAATGAAATTGTGAAAGAAGAGATGAGTCATAGTAAAGACAACAAGTACATTCCAGCTTTAACAGTCACCAGTGGTAGTGGAAAAGAGGTCGCGAGTGATCTTTATTGCTATACGGTTGGCATTGTCAACGTATGTTTTTTTGGAGAGTCCGATAATAGTGATGAATGGATTTTAATTGATGCAGGTATGCCCAAATCCGCTGAAAATATCATTACGAAAACTGAGGAACGCTTCGGATCAGGAAGTCGCCCGAAAGCCATTGTATTAACACACGGGCATTTTGATCATATCGGTAGTGTTATTGAGTTAGTAAAGCATTGGAATGTCCCTGTGTTTGCTCATGAATTAGAGCTTCCTTATTTAACTGGAAAAGAACGATATCCTCAGCCAGATTCTTCAGTTGAAGGTGGATTTCTCGCTAAAATATCTCCTTTATTTCCGAATGAACCGATTGATTTAGGGAGTCATGTTCAACGTTTACCATCTGACCAATCTGTTCCTGGGATGCCTGGTTGGCGGTGGATACATACTCCTGGACATACACCGGGACATGTATCTTTCTTCAGAGAAGCAGACCGGTTGTTAATTGCAGGTGATGCCTTTATTACTGTCAAACAAGATTCGCTATTTAAAGTTCTTACACAAAAACAGGAAATCAATGGTCCACCACGGTATTTTACGCCAGATTGGAAGGCCGCCTGGGAATCTGTGAATGCGTTGGAAAAACTGAAGCCCGAAATTGCCGTTACAGGACACGGATTGCCGGTTTCAGGTGAGGCGCTGAAAGAAGGGTTAGAAAAACTTGCAAATGAGTTTGACCGCCTTGCAATCCCGGATTATGGTACCTATGTTGAAGGGAAGTTGCATTAGCATACTTGATTTGGAAATACTTATTTCTTTTAGGAAGCACGGTTTTTGAAAAGGGGACAGCTACTTTCACGCCGCTCGTCTCAAGAGATAAACCGGCTTCAAACTTAAAAACATGAAGTGGAAGCTAACGCTGTTTTTAATAAAGGCTGATTTCGTAAAGTTTGTTGTATATGACAAGGAAAACGAGCTTGGAATTCCAAGCTCGTTTACTCATCATAAGGTTATTTTTGTAGCATTACCGTTTCGACTTTTGGCTTAACAGGGTGAAAGTGTCGGCTTAAAAATGCGAGAATCTCTTGCCAAGCCTTCTCTCCGGCTTCTGCATTTGCTCGTTCTGTTCCACCGAGTTCAAAGGGAACGTCCGCTGGTAGAATGGATGGGAGATAAGGAAGCGGTAATACATGACCAGCTTTTTCGAAATATAGATGTTTTTTTTCATAAGGAAAGGTGTGCGCATCCAATCGCTCCATAATTGACTCACACATTGAGCCTGATGGCCATAAAGCATCTTCTCCACCGCTCAAAAGGAGGATTGGACCGTTGATTTTTTCAACTCGGATTACAGCTTCATTGGATTCACTCCGATATTTTTCCAAACTATGACGATACATAGGCTCTAACGACTGAGGGCGTTTTCGGATGATGTTTATCATTGATTGTAATGTTATTGAGACTGAATATGAATAAGGCACATACGGAACAGGATTACCTTCAATTGTCCAGGAAGAGGATTTCCATTTTTTTCGATCTATGCTTTGAAATACATGGCTTGCCGGAACCTCGCCGATAACCGCATGAATGTTAGGGTTGTGAGCGGCTGCTAGTAAGGCAAGCTCTCCTCCTTTTGATGTCCCCATGCAAGCAATTTCATTTTGATTTACAAACGTTTTTTCTTGAAGCCATTCGACCGCATGATCAACAGTTTCTACTGGTACTTCATGTAAAGTTGCGGGCAGGTTCGTTTCTCCAAAGTAAGCAAGAGATAATACAGCATAGCCTTGGGCTGACAGAAGTGCAGCCGATTCTTCATATATACCACCTTCAGAGCCACCGAGCATAATTATTGCTGGTACGGACGTTTCTTCTTTGGGGTAAAAAAATGTGCCGTGGCACTCTGGAGTCCGAACCACTTCCCGCTCAATATGATCCTCTATAAATAAGCGAGTTAGGGTTCGTTCAAGGACGACTTCATTTGCTTCATTCACGACCGTAATCGTCATGTCGATTGGGGTGAGTGAAGTTTTCTGAAGCACAGATGAGTGGTATGAAGGGTTGGCAGGCTTTAAATTCCAAAGGAGTGATTGCAGGTTGGTTTCGGAAGTTTCGTCAGTGAGTTGAATTTTTCCATTAGCATCAGATTTCACAAAGATCGTTGACTGCCAACGTTGTTCGGTTGTGTCAATCCACTTCGCTTTTATCGTTATTTTTTCATGAGGAGTAAATCCGTCCATGTGCAGCAAGACGGGTTCATCTACTCGGCCAATATCTGGATAAAGAAAACATGTCATCATCGTCACCTGCCATTTGAGTTTACTGGCGAAGCTTCTGATGTATGGACGAGGGTGAAGGACTGTTCTTCGCTTGTTTTATATATATTCGCTAGCAAAGCAAAAAACACATTCTTTTTTGTGGAAAAGGAGCGAAAAATTCGGGTGGGAACGAAAAAAGCTGTTTTCCTCAAGTGGAATACAGCTTTTTGACGCCAAACGTCAAGTTTGAATTATTTTCGGTTCGGATTATCGTTATAGCCGCCTGTAAAAATTGCAGCAAGAAAGGCTACACATACGCCTAAGATCAAAAGCAAATTCATGTTCTTGCCCCCTTCAACATCTCTACCAATCAATATACCATGAATTTTATTTGGATGCACGTCCAATTTCTTTTCTTATAAATTGTTCTCAAGTATAATAGTACCCAGAAAAGGAGGTTTTCATAATGTACGTAGTGATGAATGAATTACACGTGCCGAAAGAAGGTCGTGAAAACGTTGCCGCGCGCTTTGGAGCAAGTGCTGAAAAAATGAAGCAAGTACCGGGTTGTCTCGATTTTATGTTTTTAAATCCTTCAGATGATGACAACTATCAAGTTGTTTATACTAAATGGGAATCAAAGGATGACTATGAAGCTTGGGTGAACAGCAGTGCTTTTAAGGATGCGCACAAAAAACGCAAAGAAAATGCTGATAAGGGTGAAAGTCCGGCATCCGGAAACAAACTTTATGAATATGAAGCTAAGCATCACCTTTAAACCGAGTGGATTCCACTCGGTTTTTTTCAATAGGCTGCTATCATAGGTACCCGCTTGCCTAATGCTCAATAAGAGAAGTTTCTTTTAATAGCTCCTGAATAAAGGCTTAATAATCTTGTAAAATCCACCGATAATTAAATTGAAGTACCTTCCGAGTATTTAAGGAGCTGCCGTTATGAAAAACACCTACTTAACCAGTCACTTTCCGCTTATTTCAATTTTACTCTTCAGTTTATCGCTTTCCTTATATAGTGAAAGGGTAATAACCGATTCTCTAATTAATGTTGGCCTCTATAAAGGAATGACAGAGGTATTCAGCGATCAGGGGATTAAACTGACACTCCTCTTTCTCCTTCTTTTCTTGTTCTTCATGCTGTTTTCTGCTCTTAAACTGATCGCGGATACGATAAATGAAGTCTCGCTTCTGTTTTTTTCAAAAGATCGAGAAGGTGACGATCTGCAAAAGATTCGTGGCGGGGTGTGGGTGTTTTTAATCGGGAGTATTGTATCGATCTTTATATCCTTTAATTTGTTATTCGTTGTTGGAAGTATCGTGATTACGAGTTTTGTTTATTTTGTTTTTTTCGTCTACCGGCTCGGAGACTCTCTTTCATCGCCCTCTCTTATCGGTATGATATTCTTTCATCTGTTCTTCTAGTTCTCCCTTATCGCAAGTGTAACCTACGCTCTCTTAAAGCTTTATAACAGCTTTATTTCCAGCTTGCCGATATAGTTTTGGGGACTGTCCCCGCACAATTTTGTGTAAAATTGTGGGAGGGGTTTGGATTTTGTTACATAAAAAGAGATGCCTGATCACGTGAAACCAGGCATCTCTTCTTTCTAATATTCCATTATTTGCTTCCATAATTGGGTGTGGTAGGAGCTTTCGCTGGCGTAGCGAATGGATCCGGGCTGATCTTTGCCTAACCATAAACCTGTTGTGTAGTGGTCATCGAGGCCGACAAACCAGAGGTCGTAGTAATCACTGGACGTGCCCGTTTTTCCGCCTGCGTAGCGGTTGCCAGATAGCTGTGCTTGTCGGCCTGTTCCTTCATCACTAACGCGCTTCATGAGTTTACGCATCTCAACGTTTGTTCGTTTTTACCATACTTCTGCAGAGCCATCATCCCATTCGTAAAGGACACTTCCGTTACGATCTTTTACACTCCGGATGACTCTTGCTCGCTTAAACTGTCCGTCGTTAGCAAACGTTGTATACGCATCAGTCAGCTCTAGAACAGACATGTCCATAGTCCCTAAAGCGGAGGGAAGGATGTAATCTTGACTAGAGACGCGCGAAAACGAAAACGGTTCCAAGTAACGGAAGGCTTTTTCAATGCCAATTTGATCGAGCATCCGAACGGCTGCTGTATTATAGGAATGTTTGAATGCCGTTTCGATAGGTACGCGCCCGTAAACACCCCCGCCGAAATTAGCTGGGGAGAATCCACTTCGCTCAAAGGGGCTGGCATCAATGGTCGATAATTCTGATACACCGGTAAACTCTAAATATGGCACAAATGACAACAACGGTTTAATCGCTGACCCTGGTTGATTGTATGCTTGATATGCCCGGTTAAAATTAAATTTTTGATACTGCTTACAACCTGAAAGTGCAATAATTTCGTGCTCACGATGGTCGATCATGGTAACACCTGCTTGCAGCTCACCATCACCAAGAAAAGCATCCACTTGTTCTGTAACGTGACGTTGTTTCGCAGAATCCAATGCTGTGTGTATCGTAACCCCGCCAGCTAAAACGTCATCTACTTGCTCATTCCATTGCTCTTGAATTGACTCCTGCGTTTCATCACTCACAGCCTGCTGAAGCTTATCTTTAAAACCATCCTGCTTTCCAATGAGGTCCTTTAACTCGTCGTGAACATAAGTCACGTAATTAGGATGATGGTCGATTTTTTCCGTAATTGATAACGTAATCTCCTCTTCAAGAGCCGTAGAATAAGCTTCTTCTGTAATGAAATCAGCTTCCTTCATTTTTTTTAATACCCATTCTTTCCGTTGGTGCGTGTTCTCTTCATTTTCCAGTGGGTCATATAAAGAGGGACGGTTCGGGATCGTAATGAGAAAGGCCGTTTCGGCTAATGTCAGTTCCTCTGCTTTTTTTTGAAAATAACACTGACTCGAGTAGAGCCCGAGTAATACCTTGGACGTCAAAGCCTTGATGGTCAAAAAAAGTTTGGTCTTCCACAGCAACGAGAGCTTCGAGCACGAAAGAAGGAATATGCTCGTACGATAAATTGATTCGGTTTTCAACATCGTAAAGATCAGATACCACCTCATCGGTACGATCGACAATGCGGCTGTTTTCACGAAGAGCCGTTTCTTCTAGCGGCAGTGACTCATCAAGCACGTCATGAAGTGAATGGGCCTTTTGATATTCAGTTAATCCTCCTATTAAAAGGAAAGAAAAAATTCCCATTAAAAGGAGAATGCAAAACGTTCCTGTCGCTGCACGCATAATCCGGCTCCTTCAAGTATGTTGTCTCCATTTTAATAAAATCTGTCGAAATTTGGTAGGCTTTCAATGTATGTCTTTTCAAACATGGCGAATCATCCTAAAAGTCCATGCATAAGATGAATCAAGGTGTCTGGATGTTTAACCAGTAATGGGAGGAGGCCCACATGGACATTTTAAATAAGGTTCAGCAGTACCGGGAAGAAGAGGAAGGCCTAAAATGGGAAGGGACATTCGCGGAGTACTTGGACATATTAAGAGAACGCCCGGAAGTGGCACAAACCGCCCACTCCCGTATTTATAACATGATTAAAGATGCGGGTGTGGAAGAGGTGGATGGAAAAAAACACTACCGTTTCTTTGACAATCAAATTTATGGATTAGAGGATGCACTTGAAAGGTTAGTAGAAGAGTATTTTCACTCTGCTGCTAAAAGACTCGATGTCCGTAAACGAATTTTATTACTAATGGGTCCCGTAAGTGGAGGAAAGTCAACCCTCGTAACCATGTTAAAACGCGGCTTGGAAAAGTATTCAAAACACGAAAACGGCGCTGTCTATGGAATAAAAGGCTGTCCGATGCATGAAGATCCGCTTCATTTAATTCCGCAACATTTACGCGATGAATTTAAAAAAGAAACGGGTATACGCGTTGAAGGTAACTTGTCTCCATTAAACCTGATGAGACTGGAAAAAGAATATGGTGGGCGGATTGAGGATGTAATGGTTGAGCGAGTGATTTTCTCAGAAGACCGCCGAACCGGGATCGGAACGTTTAGTCCTTCGGATCCGAAGTCACAAGACATAGCAGATTTAACTGGAAGTATTGACTTTTCAACAATTGCCGAATACGGTTCAGAGTCGGACCCTCGGGCTTACCGTTTTGATGGAGAACTTAACAAAGCAAACCGTGGGCTCATGGAATTTCAAGAGATGTTAAAGTGTGATGAAAAATTTCTGTGGCATTTATTATCTCTTACTCAGGAAGGAAACTTTAAAGCAGGTCGATTCGCACTTATTTCAGCAGATGAAATGATCGTCGCGCATACAAACGAAGCTGAATATAAGTCGTTTATTTCCAATAAGAAAAATGAAGCGTTGCACTCTCGGATTATTGTGATGCCCATTCCTTATAACTTGAAAGTGAGTGAAGAAGAGCGGATTTATGACAAAATGATTAGAGAAAGTGATATTTCAGAAGTCCACATTGCGCCACACGCATTGAAAATTGCAGCGATCTTCACTGTGCTTACACGGCTAAAAGAATCGAAGAAAAATGGTGTGGATATCCTGAAAAAAATGAAGCTGTATGATGGAGAAAATGTCGAGGGCTTCAATACTCAGGATGTAGAAGAACTGAAAAAAGAGTTTCAGGATGAAGGGATGAACGGCATTGACCCCCGTTATGTGATTAACCGGATCTCCTCTGCGATTATCCGTAAACAGCTTACATCGATTAACGCGTTGGATGTACTACGTTCGATTAAGGATGGTCTTGACCAGCACGCATCGATTTCCAAAGAAGATCGAGAACGTTACTTGAATTACATTTCAGTAGCCCGAAAAGAATACGATGAAATCGCCAAAAAAGAAGTGCAAAAAGCGTTTGTATACTCATACGAAGAATCTGCCAAAACTCTTATGGAAAACTACCTTGATAACGTTGAAGCTTATTGTAATAAAAATAAGCTGCGTGACCCCCTTACCGGTGAGGAGATGAACCCGGACGAGAAGCTCATGCGCTCAATTGAAGAGCAAATTGGGATTTCGGAAAATGCGAAAAAAGCATTCCGTGAAGAGATCCTCATTCGTATCTCAGCCTATGCACGAAAAGGGAAAAAGTTTGATTATCAATCGCACGAACGATTACGCGAAGCGATTCAGAAAAAACTGTTCGCCGATCTTAAAGACGTCGTCAAAATCACGACATCTACGAAAACACCAGATGAAAACCAACTCAAAAAAGTCAACGAAGTCATCGCTCGTCTCATCGAAGACCATGGCTACAACTCCACATCCGCAAATGAACTGCTCCGCTACGTCGGAAGCCTGCTAAACAGATAAAAGTTCGGGGGACTGTCCCCCGAACTTTTTTCGTTTTGCTAGACAGGTAAAGCAAGTCGGTCATGGTGTACTTTTAATCGATGCTAACGCCAGCGCTTGCATACCCTGCAACAACTGTAGCGATATCAATACCTTCTGTAACTTCCGCAGAAAATACCATCAAGAGACGGGTTTCAGGAGTTACCGGTATATTCAACCCTGAATTAATACCATTGCTTGTTTCCCCCAGCGTTACTAGACCAGAAAGAGGCGGGTCTAATGTTACTGAAGCTCCTGGAATTGGCGTAAAGGTATTATCTGGCGTTTCAGAACTAAACAATTGAGCTGTAATCGATACGGTTGAGCCAACAAGCTCCAATGCTGCTGTAGTACTAAAGTACGCTGCTATTGATGTGATGGTTCCTTCACGGGGCACGGAAAACGCGAAGTTAAGAAGTGTCCCGCCAGCCCCTGTAAGGTCTATAGTATCTCCAACTAATTCCACACCTGGTACTGAATTCCCAAACCCAACAAGACTAGTTGTACCAGCAACTCCACCTAAAACTGTAGTAAGTGTAGTAGGAATTCCTGATGTATAAGGGATTATTGCGCTTGCACCAGGAGGTCCTACTGGCCCTCCTGGTCCTTCTGGTCCAGGAGGTCCAGGAATACCGTTATTTGTTCCCATTAAATCACTCCTTATTATTTTTACATTACATCTTATTACCTATATAAAAGCAATATTATGTAAATTGATCATATTTTTCAAAAATTAATTGAATTGACTAGCTTGACTATGAAATATATGCATTTACTTATACCAACTGGTACTGCCCTTCATATACTGAACTAGACTTTTAAAATAGAGGTTGTGAGGGTATGAATGGGAAAAAAGTATTAGGTATATTAGTCCCGAGTAAGCGTAGAAGGAAAAGATACTACAGACTTTATAAAAAATATGTGCCTGAAGGCTGTCAACTAGTGTTTTTTCACCTCGGTCTGTTTTGTGGAAAGATCGAAAGGTTGTAGCTCTATTTAAACAAGAAAAAAAGTGGATGGAGAAGAAGGTTCGATTTCCTGATGTTATTTATAACCGTACTTATATTAAAGGGGATGTTTATCTAAAAGGTTTGAATCAATCATCGGTGAAGGTCATTTCTTTAATTCTATGAACCAACTGAATAAATGGCGTACGTATCTCATTTTATCGACTGCTAAAATGAGAATTGCGATTCCCAAAAGTTACATTTTTAATCCGGAGGCCTTGATTAGCCAACTTGAACAGCATTCTGTATTATTTGGTAAACCAGTGACAGGGCATAAAGGTAATAATGTTTATAAATTCGAAAAAACTCCTGAGGGTTTTTTTCATATCTCCTTCCATAATGAGGCACCCATGTTCATTACAAAGGATTCAAAGGCTTTTACTTTGGAAGTTCAAAAATTAATAAAACACAAAACCTATCTTGTACAAGAGAAAGTACCACTCCCACGAATCGACGGACGTGTTTATGATATTAGGGTTCTTATTCAAAAAAATGGAACAGGAAAATGGACGACCGCTGGAATCGTCTCCCGGTGGCTTACAATGGGTATTACAATACGAGCATGTATGATTATTCAATTGAAACGGAGAAGCTATTCGCAAAACAATTCTCTTCGAAAAAAAGTAAAATGTTGCTTCAAATGGTTAAGGAAAGTGGAATAGGAACAGCAAAGATCTTGGATGGACCATTGGGGACCGTAGCAGAATGCAGTGTTGACTTTGGCATGGACTATAATGGAATGCTTTGGCTAATCGAAGTAAATGGTTTCCCTCAAAAAGCGCTATACGATGACTTCCCACAAAAGGAGAGGGAAAGAATTTTTAAAAACCCCATTCTATATTCCTACTATATAGCTAATAAGAAAGTAGATTCCTAAAAAACACCAAAGGGGTCTATCCCCGAACGCTTGCTCAGATATTAGAATGTAAATAGTGAAAGCAATTCAGAAAGACTTCTTTTTCCTTCGAGGTTCTCCGTTTTTTCCCTCATCACCTTTTCATAAGATTATACATTATCATTTAAGGTCGCTATTATCATCTCTACTCTTTTGCAGAGGATTTTCATAAATGAAAGCAATTTACATGAAACCTTTTACCCGAAGGCTTATTTTAGCTATTAAATATTACATCTCACTAACAATTATTACTATTACTTAATATTAGTTTAAAACAATGGTGCTATGGTTACTATTTTAATAGTAAAGTAACAAACAAATGGAGGAGAACAGAGGGATGAGTTCCAAACTAGGATATAGCATAACTGAAATGGATAAATCTATAAAACGTAAAAACTGGAGGCTTAAGTTTTGGAGTTGGGCGAAAACATTAGCTGTTGTTTTCATTATCATTGCTATGGTTCGTGGTTTCATGTTTACGAACTATGTCATTCACGGGCAGTCGATGATGCCGACGATAAACGATGGCGATAGAATCATTGTCAATAAAATCGGTTATGAAATTAGTGAACCTAACCGCTTTGACCTGATTATATTCCACGTAACGGAAGATACCGATTACATTAAACGGGTGATTGGCTTACCGGGTGATCAGATTCGGTACGAAAAAGATATTTTATATATAAATGATGAACCCCACGATGAAGATTTTCTTAATCAATTTAAAGAAGAAAACGGCGGAGGAGTTTTAACTGACGATTTTACTCTCGAAGATATAACGGGAGAAATGACGGTTCCTCAGGACCATATTTTTGTGCTCGGTGACAATCGGCAAAACAGTATCGATAGCCGTCAAATTGGTTTTGTTTCAATGGAGCATATTGTCGGACGAGCAAATATGGCTTACTGGCCCATTCAAGAATTACGTATTTTTTAAAAGGTAAACTTATAAACGGAAAGCCACATTCATTCCGCTCGTCACAAGGGAAAAGCATCCTTGAGACTGTAAAACATGTGGCGGAGCTAACGGTGTTTTTAATAGTAGACCGCTATGCGGTTTTTCTTAAAAGAATGTAGCTAGCTGTTTTTGAGTTGAAAAAAGCGCACAAAAAGCAACAAACTAAGATTGAAGGTTTCTTTTCCTCTTCCTCGGCTTTTTCTCTTCTTGCCGCAAAGCTTTGATCAAAGAGAATGTCATTAACAACATAATGACCGAAAATGGCAGCGCAGCAATAATTAATGCATTTTGAAGGGCTTGTAGACCTCCGGAATAAAGAAGGATGGATGCTGTAGCTGAAAGCATCACACCCCAAGTTAGTTTTACAACACGTGGCGGTGTTAAGGATCCGTTGGTTGTTTGCATCCCTAAAATAAATGTTCCAGAATCGGCAGACGTAATAAAAAAAGTTGAGATCAAAAGGATCGCAATGATCGACATTAATGTGCCGAGTGGAAATTCAGCAAAAACTCCAAAGAGTACTTCCTCTGTAGCGAGTTCTGATATAGTTGCAATCCCATTGCCTTCTAAAAAGATGGCGGAGCCCCCAAAAACAGAGAACCACATGAATCCAACGATTGAAGGGACAAGTAATACCCCGAGAACAAATTCCCGAAGTGTACGCCCTTTGGAAACACGAGCAATAAAAGAGCCAACAAACGGTGACCAGGCAATCCACCATGCCCAATAAAAAATTGTCCAGCCATTGATCCACTCCCTGTCTTCTGCTGAAAGAGGGCTGATGCGAAAGCTCATACTTGGTAATGTTTGTAGATAAGTGCCTAACGTGTTTGTAAAGAAATTTAATGTATAAAGCGTAGGTCCGACAATGAGCATAAAAATAAACAAAAGCGAAGCTAAGATCAGATTTACATTACTTAATATTTTAATCCCTTTGTTTAATCCCGTGTAAGCTGAAATCATGAAAAGCACTGTAACGACAGCGATGATAGCTAGTTGAATCCAAAAATTATTACCAATGGCTAATAAGTAATCCAATCCACCGTTAATTTGTACAGCACCAAAACCAAGTGTGCTGGCTACTCCAATGACAGTGGCGGTAACAGCAATAATATCAACAATGTGACCGGATGTTCCGGTTGAATATTTCCCCAAAATAGGTTCAAGTGTGCCGCTTATTAACCCAGGAGCGTCTTTTCTAAATTTGAAATAAGCTAAAATCAAGGCGACGATAGCATAAATTGCCCACGCATGAACTCCCCAGTGGAAAAAAGTAAAACGCAAAGATTCAAGTATCGCTTCATCTGTTCCAGGTTCTGCCGTAGGTGAGGATATCATATAGTGAGAAATAGGTTCCGCAGCACCCCAAAAGACAAGGCCAATTCCCATACCAGCACTAAAAAGCATTGCAAACCAGGTGAGATAGTTGTAATCAGGTTTATCATCTGGTTTCCCGAGCTTAATTTTACCGTATGGGCTTACAACAAAAAACAAACAGACAATTACAAATCCAGTTACAACCAATAAGTAATACCAGCCAAGTGTATTGGTGATCGTCATTTGCATGGAACCTGTTACGCTTTCAAGAGTTTCAGGTGCAATGAATCCAAATCCTACAATAAAAAGTAAAATTATTAGTGCTGCCCAGAATACGATCGTTAATTTTTTCATGAAATCCTCTCCTCGAATACGAATGGTCACCTTTCTATAATCTCTAATTAGTTATAAAAACATGTCCCTTAAGAGGAAATTTCCTGAAATATTATTAAGGAGAAACAAAAACCTTCTATGATGCCTAAAGGGATAAGGATTTTGGAAAAATAGCGGAGATCAATTCCAGAAGCTTGTCCTTTATGAAAGTGTAATTTGATGTAGGGACTTGTATATTTATCGGATTTTTTTGTCAACTAAGCGAGCCCTCTGCATAGGATAAAGTAAGCTATTAAAAAAAGAATAGCGTGTCGGCCTATCAATGACTGTTTGCCATGCATCGTCACTTTTAATGTATGTGAAACAGAAAACGAATGTGCCTGTCTAAAAAAAATTAAAATAAGTAATTTAAAAGTCCAAGGACAATGACGCCTCCTTTTTATCGAATGAACCGTTACGAGAAAGTGACGATGATTTTATTTATAAGATCAGAAGTGGCTGTTCTAGACGCGGTTAAAATGGAACTGAAAAAATGAAGGAGGGAGTAAGACAATGAAAAATTACGTTGGCAAAAATTATGTTGTCTCTCAGGATAATTGGTCCCTCCACCGTAAGGGATATCAAGACCAGCAACGTCACCAGGAAAAGGTACAGGAAGCGATCAATAAAAATTTGCCCGATTTGGTGAGTGAAGAAAACATTGTCATGTCCAATGGCCGTGATGTGATAAAAATTCCAATACGATCTTTAGATGAATATAAAATCCGCTATAACTATGATAAAAACAAACATGTGGGTCAAGGAGACGGAGACAGTGAAGTTGGTGACGTGGTAGCCAGAGACGGTAATCCTCAGCAAGGTGCAGGTCAAGGTGAAGGGGCTGGTAATCAACCTGGGGAAGATTATTATGAAGCAGAAGTAGCGATTTCTGAGCTTGAAGAGTTGCTGTTCAAGGAATTAGAGCTTCCGAATTTACAGCAAAAAGAAGAAGACAATATAGTCATTGAGGATATCGATTTTAATGATGTACGTAAAAAAGGTCTTATGGGAAATATTGATAAGCGTCGTACAATCATTCAAGCAATTAAACGAAATGCTATGGATGGCAAAAAAAGCATTATGCCGATTTACAATGATGATCTTAGATTTAAAACCTGGAATGAAAAAGTAAAGCCAGAATCAAAAGCTGTCGTACTTGCGATGATGGACACGAGTGGAAGTATGGGACGCTGGGAAAAGTACATGGCGCGCAGCTTCTTCTTTTGGATGACCCGTTTCTTACGCACAAAATATGAAACCGTCGACATTGAATTCATTGCCCATCATACAGAAGCAAAAGTCGTAACTGAAGAAGATTTCTTCATGAAAGGTGAAAGCGGCGGAACGATCTGTTCTTCAGCCTACAGAAAAGCATTAGAATTGGTTGACGGAAAATATTCACCTGAACGCTATAATATTTACCCTTTCCACTTCTCTGACGGTGACAATTTGACGTCTGATAATCAACGATGTTTAAGGTTGGTAAAAGAGTTAATGGATCAATCAAGCTTGTTTGGTTACGGGGAGGTCAATCAGTATAACCGGCCGTCAACATTAATGAGCTCCTACAAAAACATTCGCGATGAACGATTTAGACACTATATCTTGCGTGAAAAAAGTGACGTGTATCAATCATTGAAGTGGTTCTTTAGAAAAGAGGAAGAAGGTGCTATCCATTAAGTAAATTGTGCGGGGGCAGTCCCCGCACAATTTTTTACATTTGATTCACTTTCATCATTCATTTGTTTAAAAAAGCACACAACTTCAAAATAATATCTTTTTCCATTTTTTTGATTACTACTTATTGTAAAAAGCGTATCTTTATGTAGCTCCGTAGGCCTGCATCTGCTCGCTTTCCGCGGACGAACCGCCAAGCCTCCTCGGGAAAAGCGCCCTGTGGGGTCTTGGCTGGTCCGTTTTTCCGCAAGAGTCTCACAGATTCCGGCCAACTGCGTAGGGGGCTGGAAAAGGATGTTCAGCATAAAGCTATCGAGATTGCCAATTCTTTACTTGAAGACGGTTACGAAGAGGGACGAGCAATCCCAATAGCCATTGCGCAGGCGAAAAAGGTACGGCCAAAAAGTAATGTTACGTACCAAGTAGCCCCAGTGGATGGTGATAATCAGTGGGAAGTGAGAAAAGAGGGGGCGGACCGGGCGACAAACGTGTTTAATAAAAAACAAGAAGCACTCGACCGTGCGAATGAACTGATCGATTCACAAAATGCAAAGGTGATGATTCATCGTCAAGACGGAACAATGCAGGAAACAAAAAAAGCAAATAATTAGTAACTGGATCAGCACCGTTAAGTCGGGAGAAAAAATCGCAAAGTATGTATCCAAAAAAAGGAGTATTCATGTGTAAAGCTCCCTACTTTTCAGTGTGACATAATCTATGATTAGTTTATAAATTTCGTAGACATTTTTTACATAAAATTATATACTTATAACCGTTCAAGTTGTTAGACAACTGGTTTTTAATCTAGCTAAGTTGTGAGACTTGAAATAGTATAACACATTCTTTAGGGGGGGAATTTTTTTGTTCAAGAAGAAAATGCTTTCGGTTACTTTAGGTTTGGGTTTAGCGGTTGCAATGACTGCATGTGGCAGTAACGCTGATGGTGGAGATGAAGAGATTGAAAAATTAACAATGGGTTTCATTCCTTCACAAGATGCAGATGAACTTGCAGATACGGCACAACCTCTTGCAGATCAATTATCAGAAGAACTGGGCATTGAAGTTGAAGCCGAGCTAATGATGGATTTTGTTGGGTTAATTGAGGCAATGAGAACACAACAGGTTGATATTGGTTTCTTAAATCCATTTGGATTTGTACAAGCAGAGGACCGAGCAGATGCGGAAGTTATTTTGAAGTCAGAACGAGACGGTGAAACATCATATCTTGCACAATATAGTGTGCCAGCTGACTCCGATATTGAAAGCATTGATGATTTAGTTGAACAAGAAGGACTTGTTTGGGCGTATGCCGATGACTTGTCTACTTCAGGGTATTTATTCCCTGCATCTCAATTGAGAAATATGGGTGTAGAAAATCTTGATAACCACTTCAATCGTTTCACTGTAGGTGGACATGACAATGCAATGATTGCTTTATTAGATGGACAAGCTGATTTTGCAACAACCTTTGAAGATGGGCGTGACAGCGTAGCAGACGAGTTCCCAGATGTTTATGATGATATTAGAGTTATTGGATATACAGATCCGATTCCAAATGACACAATCTCAGTGCGTAGTGATTTACCAGAAGAGATGAAAGAAGATATCAAACAAGCTTTCTTAAATTTTAACGATGACGAAGAAATGTTAGAAGTACTATATGATATTTATACTTGGACTGGTATTGCGGAAGCAACATCTGAAGAATATGACATTGTACGTGACGTCTTTGAAGAATTTGAAGATGAATTGACTGAAGAATAGTGATCAAAATTCATAACTTTTTGAACAACCTTTTATAAACGATTTTAAATTATACCTTATTAGAACTGTGCCTAAGGACGAGATAAGTTTGAACTTCGTATCGAACCTTGGGCTCAGTATAAGGACTTATTTTCTATTATACCTTGATGGATCCGAATATTTATTGACACTAGCGACCTATTAAATGAACATAGTATTAATGTTCTAGGTCGTTATCTTTTTGAAAAGGAAGAAGTGGGGGACGAAGATACCACTCTGTTCGTCTTTTTCAACTAGCTTAAAAGATTTAAAATTAAGCTTTTGATTTGCTGCAATAGATTCGCTAGTGCAATCTATGTAAAATAAATTCACACTTTTGTGACATAGTTGAACATATCAAACGATGAAATGATTAAAGATTGAGGAAGGAGAACACAATGCTAGAGTTTAAGAATGTATCTTTAGTTTATCCAAATGGCCATCAGGGGTTAAAAGATGTAAACCTCAAAATCAATGATGGTGAATTTATTGTGGTTGTAGGAATGTCAGGAGCCGGTAAATCAACGTTAATCCGTAGTATTAACCGTCTGGTCACACCAACAGAAGGGGAATTGCTATTAGATGGTGAGAATATCCTCAAATTTAATGAGAAAGATCTGCGAAAGCTACGAACGAAGGCTGGTATGATCTTTCAAAACTACAACCTAGTAAACCGGATGTCCGTTCTCCGTAACGTATTAGCTGGAAGGCTCGGCCACATTGGTACGATGCGCAGTCTGTTAGGTTTGTTTCCACAGGAAGATGTGCAATTGGCTATGAACAACCTTCAGCGAGTCGGTATTGGTGAAAAAGCATACGAGAGGGCTGACCGTTTAAGTGGTGGACAGCAGCAACGTGTGAGTATTGCTAGGGTTATTACTCAAAAGCCATCTGTTATTTTAGCGGATGAGCCTGTAGCAAGTCTTGATCCTCCAACTTCCCATGTCGTTATGAAAGACTTAAAGAGAATCAGTCGTGAAGATAATTTAACAACACTGGTAAACCTTCACTTTATTGATATGGCTCAAGAGTATGCCGATCGTATTATTGGATTGCGAGATGGGGAAGTCGTTTTTGATGGTCCGGCCAGTGAAGTGACTGAGAAAACATTTGAAGAAATTTACGGCAGACCGATCAAAGAAGATGATCTACTCGGGGGAGATGAGAAAGAATGACCAAAGATAAGAATCTAACGAAAGGAAAAGAAGGACGTATGCCTGTAACTCCTAGAGGGTTAAAGTGGTACCTTTCCAGTATCCTCTTTTTAGTAGTGAGTTTGTATGTACTATCTGCATATCAGACACAAGCTTTTCCTAACCGTATTATAGAAGGATTTCCAATCGTCTATTATTTCGTTATTGATGACTTAATTCCACCTAACTGGGGATATGTTAATACCGTTTTCTTCAGTTTGCTTGAAACATGGAATATTGCCTTATTAAGTACAACATTTGCAGCCATTCTAGCGATTCCTTTCAGCTTCCTAGCAGCTGCGAATATTAATACCAACAAGTACTTTTACCAGTTTATTCGAATGTTATTAAACTTGCTACGAACGATTCCGGAAGTTATCCTCGCCGTATTATTCGTGGCTGTTGTTGGTATCGGTGCGCTATCTGGGGTATTTGCCCTTACTATATTTTCACTTGGGATCCTTGCGAAACTCGTCAGTGAAACGGTCGAAACCATCGACCCGGGTCCCCTTGAAGCGATTCGTGCTTCAGGAGGAAATGTATTTCAGGTTATCGGGTATGGTGTCGTTCCTCAAGTCATTCAACAGTACGCTTCCTATACTCTTTATGTATTAGAAATTAATGTTAAGGCTTCTGTTGTACTAGGTTTTGTTGGCGCTGGTGGTATCGGTCTTATTTTACGTCAGCAACTGAATATGTTTAACTATGCAAACGTATCCACAATTATTATCCTGACTTTTGTTACGATTACAATTATTGATTTTGTTAGTAATCGCGTAAGGGAGGGGCTGGAGTAATGAAGACTGATATGAGTAAAAAGTCAAATATACCAATGCAGAAGCCTAACCGTACAAAATTTCGTGTGCAGTTCCTGATAGCGCTTATTATATTAAGTGGACTTTACGTGATAGCCTTTATGTTTACTGATTTTCAAGCAAGAGGCTCATCTTCTTCTGCTCTTGAGACTTTAAGAAGACTGTTTCTAGCACCGTTATTTGATGCAGAAACTCGAGCAGAATTTCCTGTGTACGTAGGCTATATGCTTGAAACGATTGCCATTGCATATGCCGGTCTATCAATTGCAGCCATCCTGGCCATTCCAGTCGGATTTTTAGCAGCAAGAAACATGACGAGATTTTCTTATGCTGGAAAATCAATTTTAAATGCAATTCGTGCCATTCCTGAGCTGATTTTTGCGATAATTTTCGTTGCAGCTGTTGGTATGGGTCCCTATGCAGGTGTTTTAGCGATCAGTATTAATTCTATTGGTATGCTAGGAAAATTATATGCAGAAGTGATTGAGACAATTGATATGTCAAAGGTAGATGCAATAAAAGCAAGCGGTGGAAATCGAATTCAAGCAATGTGGTACGGTGTGTTACCACAGGTTCTACCAGAGTTTTCTTCCTATGCGATCTATCGTTTTGAAATTGATGTTCGTGCATCGACGGTGTTAGGTATTGTTGGAGCCGGCGGTATTGGTACACCATTACTATTGGCAACGCACCAACGGAACTGGGAAGATGTCGGGATGATTTTGATTGTCGTTGTTATTTTTGTTAGTGCAATTGACTATCTTAGTGGATTCATCCGTAAAAAAATCGTTTAATCTATAGCCTATCAATATCGCTATACTATTACAAACTGTTACCGACAATCGGTAACGGTTTGTTGTATAGTGTGAATTCTATGTGGGGGTTACTAATAATGAATAAGACAAAAGAAATATATGAAGTAGCGTTAAAGTGGACAAAACAAGCAGGAACGATGTTGAAAAATACGTTACAAAACTCTCTTCATGTTGAATATAAAACGTCTGCTGCTGATTTAGTGACAGAAAAAGACCGAGAGATCGAACAATTTTTTGTGCAAAAAATAAATGCGACGTATCCGAACCATTTTATTTTAGGAGAAGAAGGGTCTGCTTCAGAACAAGCTAAATATGACCCTATGAAAGAGACTGTTTGGATCATTGACCCTATTGATGGAACGACGAATTTTGTTCATCAAAAGCGGAATTTTGCAATTTCTGTTGGGATATATGAGAAGGGCCAGCCAGTTATCGGTATTATTTATGATCCCATTTCTGATGAGTGTTTCCATGCACAAAGAGGAGAAGGCGCGTATTTAAATGAACAACAGTTACCTTCTATTACAGGGGGAAATTTAGAGGAGTCTTTGGTGGCGATGAATTCTCTCTGGTTAACACCAAATAACCATCTAGACCACGAAAGGCTACAAGCAATGGTTAATGAAGTGCGAGGCGTCCGTTGCCAGGGGTCTGCCGCTTTGGAATTGGCCTATGTGGCATGTGGTCGATTAGATGCTTCGATTGCAATTGGATTGGGGCCATGGGATTTCGGTGGCGGTTATGTACTCCTAAACGAAGTCGGTGCAAGCATAACGACTGTGGATAACCAACCAATTGATCCATTTCATCCTTCCTCCGTTTTTGTAGCGAAGCCTGAGATCCATCCAATAATCCTTGAAAACTATTTGTTTAGGAGATGATCAAATAGTTTGGGAAAAATAACTTGCGCGACTTAGAGGACGTTCGATGAAAGCAGGCTTTTTCACGAGTTAAGTATAAAAATCTACATTTTTGTATCTAGCTTCAGGCGCCATCGGCACGTGTCAAATAACCTGCCCGATTAAAAGTAAAAAGAACTTTTATCGGACAGAACATTTGCATGTCACCGAAAAGTGGCGCCTTGCGCTTTTCTTGAAAAGGCTGCTTTTCAATTTGCTAAGTTGTGCTAGAGTAAAGATATAATGAAAAAGCGCTTGGAGGAGGATGTTATGAAAAAATGTGCAGTTTTCTGCGGCTCTCGAGCTGGGAATCATCCGGAGTATTTAGCTTCTGCCCGTAAATTAGGCCACGCTATGGCAGAGCGGAACATTGACCTCGTTTACGGAGGTGCCAGCGTTGGTATTATGGCCGCGATTGCAGATGCTGTTCTTGAACGTGGAGGAAAAGTAACCGGGGTATTGCCAAAGTTTCTTAGTGATCGTGAAATAGCCCATGAAAAGCTTACCGAATTGTATATTGTTGAAACGATGCACGAACGTAAGCGGATGATAGCGGAACTTTCCGATGGCTTCATTTCATTACCAGGTGGAATCGGTACGATGGAAGAGTATTTTGAAATGCTTACGATGGGGGCACTGGACCAACACAAAGGAAAGAGTGGACTTTTGAATGTAAATGATTACTATACACCGCTTATTCAATTTTTTGATCATATGAAAGACCAGGGATTTATAGACCCTAGCAGTCGAAAAGCAATGATCGTTGAGGAGGACCCAGAAGCGATCCTCGATATTATTTTTTCAGAATGAAGAAGGTGGGCATTAAATAGTCTAAAAAAACCTACTCAGCACTCCTGTAATAGGAGGCAAATGAGTAGGTTAATTTGTTTTTATCCTTTTTTTGGGAAAACCTAAAATAAAATTAATGATTTGATAGACTGAAAATAAAAGTAAGCCGGTAACTAGTGATCCTGCCATATAACCTGCTGAAAAGTTTGCGGAAGTGAACCAGTTTGTATTGTTGCCAATAAACAGACCTGCTATTATCGAAAGGAAAAAAATGACTCCAACAACGATTTGTTCTGTTTTTTCTTCTTTTGACACATTCTTAAATTTAAACACGAAGCTTCCCACCTTTCACTGGATTATCCCTACTCAAATTATACGATTAAGTTGCGGTTCTGGCAATGGGAGAAACTGTCGCTTGCATTTTCATTGTTCTTCTTTTGTTAATAGGCTTGGTGTAGAGGAAAGGGAAATCTCGAAAAAATCCGAGAATTCCCTTTTTCTTTTATAAGTGCGTGTTCAAAAGGAGGAAAAAAAGAGCCGAGTAGGTCGAGTCTCGACGGATATTCTTCGTTGCTTAATTAGCAGCGAAAGAGACATCTGATGTTAATACGTGGGGTGCGAGAAACAAGCCAACGAGCTTTCCCAGGATGAGGTGACTACTGCGTTCGCCACAGGACGTGAGGGTATATAGCAGGAGGTCATATTATACGACAGCTATTTTTAGCGGACTTTTTTGAATATCCTCTATAAGTTTTTTAATGCTGTACCAATACTTGTTTCACCGGAAAGAAGTTCAAAGGCCTTGTGATACGTTTCCTCGATCGTTAAGGCATTTACTGCCGTAGCTGCGACATCTTCGCGAGGAATGTCACCCGACTTATTTTCTAGGAGTTTCGCGGCAACAATGGTTCCTTTTGCCGGTTCGTTTGTTAATAACCCAGGGCGGAGGATCGTGTAGTTAAGCTTACTTTTTACAAGAGCTTCATCAGCTGCTGCTTTCGCTTTCATATAATGCTGGATCCCCTCTGGTGTAGCATCAGGGTTATTAGCTCCCATCGTACTTACCATGATATAGCGGGCAAGACCGTGCTTTTCTGCTTGTTCAATAGATCGAATTGCAGCGTTTCGGTCAATGACGTCTGTTTGTTCTTTAGACGTATGTCCCCCAGATCCAGCCGTAAAGATGACCGCATCGGCGCCTTCATAGGCATGTGAGAAATCATTTTCTAGGTCTGCAATGACAATTTCATCTACCCTAAGATTTTCCATTGTCCTTTTTTGTTCTTCAGAGCGAATCATCGCTTTTACATTATGTTCTGTGCTTAAGCCAAGCATCTTTACTATATGCTGACCTACGTTTCCATTAGCGCCAATCACTAATATATTCACAACGATCACTCCTATATCATTTAATTTAACATTTATCTTATCCCCTTTAAATGAAGGAGTCAAACCTGGTGAATCAGGTGCTCTGACTCTAGCTACTTCTTGACTCATAAAGTTCAGAATATTAAGATGATAAATAAGGAAATTGAAGGAGGAAATTAGACATGAGTCATAATAAAGAACCGCTCGTAGCTACGTTTTCGATCGTTGGGTACGATCCTGAAACCAAGGAATGGGGGATCGCGGTCCAATCCAAATTTCTAGGAGTAGGGGCTGTGGTTCCTTGGGCAAAAGCAGATGTAGGTGCGGTGGCGACCCAGTCTTTTGCCAATACGTCGTTTGGACCAAAGGGACTTGAGCTCCTAGCAGAAGGATATAGTCCCGAAGTAGTCGTAGAAAAGCTAGTAGCAGAAGATGAGGAACAGGGGCTTCGCCAATTTGCGATCATGGATGCTAATGGGAATACAGCAGGCTTTACCGGAGCTGACTGCTATGATTGGGCTGGGCAGCGGGCTGGTCGTTATTGTACAGCTCAAGGGAATATTTTGGTGAGTGAAAAGACAGTAAACCGTTTAGTTGATACCTTCGAACAAACAAATGGAACATTGGCAGAGCGTCTTTTAGAAGCGCTTGATAAAGGACAAGCAGCAGGGGGAGATTCCCGTGGGAAACAGTCTGCTGCTCTTTTTGTAGTGCAAGATAAAGGTGGATACGGGGGATATAACGACCGTAAGTATGATCTGCGAGTGGATGATCATCCCGATCCCATTAGAGAATTAAGACGTGTTTTTGAGCTGCATACCTTGTATTTTTCAAAGCCAAAGAAAGAAGAACTTCTTACCATTGAAGGTGATGTTCTGGAAAAAGTACAACTTATTCTTCAAAAAGAAAAGCTGTTAGATGATACTTATGATAGTTATAATTTAACGGTAAAAGAAGCGTTAAAGGCTTATTTTATGAAGGAAAATTTTGATGAGCGCTGGCAGGAAGAAGACCAGGTTGATCCGTATGTTTTGGCCTATATGAAAAGGAAACCATCCCTTACAGTCCGTTGATATTCAGGTTGAAATCAAGAGAAAGGTAGATAACAAGCAGGTCTAAATTACCTTGCTGTAACCCTTATTTTTTTGAATTTCCTCTTAGTAGCAACGGTTCTTTTTGCGTAAAAGCATTTTATAGGTCTTAAGCCGACGGTCCTTCGTCGGCTATTCTTATGTAAGGAATGTAAGCTATAATTTGGGAATAAATGTTGTGTTTTGTCTTGGGTGAGCTGGCAGCATTTCGGGTATAGATAACAAGAGATTTCTATTGAGGGATAAGGTAAGGAGGCATTGCAGGTGAAACGAGATAGTCGAAAAGGAACAGGCTTATACATTTCCTTTTTTGTATTGGTTATCGCCTCCATTGTTGGTTGTACATCAGCTGAAGATGTGGAGGAAACAGCAGAAGCAGCCAAGCCTCTCGTCGCTGAAACACAAACAGGGGACTTTTTGTTGCGTTTAGTGTCTATAAAAGAAAATTATGAAGAGGGTGAGGATGTTGAAATTACAGCAAAACTAAAATATATCGGTGACCAAGAGGAAGTCAGGATTCTTCATTCCTCATCACCATTCTGGTATCGTATACAAGAGGTCACACGTGGAATTGAAATTCCTTATTTTATGGAGGATCCAAGTCTTGAAACTACTCTCAAACGGGATGTCTGGTATGAGGAAAAGTATTTGAAAACAGGGGGCTACCGGGATGGTGAAGACGAGGAAAGTAAAGAATTTGTCCAATCATTTGTGGAGAGTGACGATTTTCCAGAAGGTGAATATGAAATAGAATTAAACTCTGATTTTTATTTAGTTAATGAGGACGGAGAAGATCAAAAGCAACATGTATCTACAGGAATTATTATAACAGTAGAAAGATAAGAACGAAGGCTGTCTCAAGTAGAAGAGGCGGCTTTTTATCGTTTAGGAATTTATATTGCTTAGGTTGTGGGTTTCTTTTTAGTAATTGGAGTAACATTAATAAGCTGCGAGTTGCTCGGGCGGATACACATCGAGGCATTACGAGGAGAGGAAGAGATAGCTACGAGGTCATTTTAGCCCGTCAGAAAAAGCCAGAAAGCGACTTCAATCCGCCGGTCGAAAATGCTTGCACTTTCTGTATAAAACCATTTTCTTATGAAAGTACAAACTAAGATTTTCGCCTTTTTAGGCGATAAGTCAAGTTTCCTATGTCGCACGATGCCAAGGCGCCTTGCGCTTTTCTTACGATCTACGGGTAAATACAGCGCATATGAGGATCTCATGTTATAATATTCTTTTGGTTCTTATATTTGAATCATCATCTTAGTGTCTATAGTGACATTAAGAGGTCGGGCGAGGGGCTATTATAAAGGAGAAGATACGTTGCACCAACGATTAAACAATTGGTTTCAGATCGATCAGCATCACTCTACATTGAAGCAGGAAATGATGGCAGGAATGATAGCTTTTTTTACGATTGTTTATATTGTCATCGTAAATGCCGCTATTTTAGCTGATGCAGGCATACCACTTGTAGCTGGAATTATTGCGACAGTGTTTGTTTCATTTGTAGGAAGCATGATCATGGGTCTCTGGGCAAATGCGCCAATACTACTTGTGCCTGGGATGGGTATCAATGCTATGTTTGTCTATACATTTGTACATTCCATGGGTCTGCTGTGGCAAGAAGCACTTGCCGTAGTGGTGTTATCTGGTGTCCTTTTTAGCATCATCGCTTTTACGAAACTGGCACATGTGATTACTCAGTCGATCCCTTCTTCATTAAAAGAAGCGATTGCAGTCGGGATTGGCATTTTCTTAACGTTTATTGGCTTACAGCAAGGTGGTTTGGTTATAGCAGACGAATCAACTTTTGTTACATTAGGTAGTTTTACAGATGCGAATGTAATTGTAACGATTGTGACGTTAATGGTCGCTGTAACATTATTTATCCGCCAGGTTGCAGGTAATTTTCTAATAAGTATTTTGTTTGGAACTGTATTGGCCTTTTTCCTTGGGGGAATTGAAACGTCTAATACAACACCACTTTCGTTTCAGCCATATTCTGAGGTATTCCTAGGTTTCTCGTTTACCAATATCGCATCAGTTGCGTTTATGGCTGCAACTTTTTCGCTAGTGATGGTTATTGTATTTGAAAATATCGGCTTAATTCACGGTCATTTAAACATGGCCGGAAGCCCTGAAAAATATAACCGCTCACTGCAAGCGAACGCCATTTCGGTCATTTCCAGTGGGTTTCTAGGCACAAGTCCAACCGTCGCTACAGTAGAAAGTGCGGCTGGTATTGCCGCAGGAGGTCGCACTGGCCTAACAACAATTACAGCAGGCGTTATGTTTCTTCTATCCCTGCTTTTTATTCCGTTTATTACAATGATTCCACAGAGTGCCATCGCGCCTGTGTTAATCATTATTGGCGGACTCATGATGCAAAATGTACAAAACATTAATCTCAATGACTTTTCAGAAGGTTTTCCAGCCTTCTTAGTGATCGTTCTGATTCCACTCACGTATAGTATTGCTGATGGGATTGCATTTGGATTTGTCGCTTATCCGGTATTAAAAATATTACTTGGAAAGCATAAGGAACTTACCAAGCCACTTGTCATAATCTCAGCACTATTTTTCTTGAATTTTGTGCTGCAAGTGTGGAATGGGAGTTAATAGTTCAAAAGCCACAAAAGTTCAGGGGTCTGTCCCCTGAACTTTTGTTGTTTTAGGTTGACTTTTTTTGAAGTGTGTAAAATTTTATTATGAATGAATTCTCTATGAAGATGACATACTATTAAATGTGATTTGGTAATTATTAGTTTATACCATTACATAATGACAAATAGTGTTGTTGGAGAGGTGACTTTAAAATGATGTACAAATGGAGCGCAACAAATTTTTGGATGAGGTGGATTTTGTGTTTAGTTCTTTCTGCCTCGGTATTATCTTCGTGCATGCCAGCGCAGGATGAATCACAACCTAATCGTGAAAACGTAGGTATTCAAGGTGACATGGAACCGATTTATCCAGCCGCAGGGACAACCGCTCAATTGGCAGGGGGGCCGGAAGCGGCCCACAGAGTCGAAATGGAACCTGATTCACCATCTGTTTTTTCGGGTCAAAGTGAAGGTGATATTTCAAATGAAGGTTTGGAAAACGTAGGTTTTGGTGATCTGCAAAAAATGTTCCCTGATACCGTCGTTTGGCGTGGAAATACCAATGAAAAACGGGTAGCACTTACATTTGATGACGGTCCAGACCCGAGATATACCCCCGAAATTCTTGACATATTAGATGAACATAATGTTAAAGCCACTTTTTTTGTAATGGGTGCTCGAGCTAAAGGGCATCCAGACATTTTACGACGCGCTAGTCAAGAAGGACATGTAATTGGTAACCATACCTACTGGCACCCAAACTTAAGCGGGGAATCCGTGGAACAGCTTCGATGGGAAATGCAACAGACGAATGATGTGATTGAGAACCTCATCGGTTTTCAACCGCGTCTCTTCCGTCCGCCCTACGGTATTTTTGGAACCGCTCATACTGAAAGTTTAGTGGAGAACGAAGAAACTGCTGTATTCTGGACAGTAGATACGAAAGATTGGGATGGACCTAGTTCAGAGGAAATCCACAATTCTGTGATAGAAGAAACGAATAACGGATCGATCATTTTAATGCATGATGGAGGACATTGGACCTCAGATTTGAGTTCCACAGTTGGCGCACTGGATTCAGTCATCTCCGAATTAAAAGAAGAGGGTTATCAATTTGTTACCGTCCCTGAACTTCTCAACACTTCAGCTCACAAATAAAAGCTCAGTGTTCTGCCGCTCTACTTTATAAAAAATCAAGAGGATATCCCAAATTGTGCGGGGACTGTCCCCGCACAATTTTAACTCGGCTTCTGGCCGGGTTTTTTGTTTTTTTGAAGTATAGATACTTTTCGACAAGCTTTTAACATGTCATAATATGAATGTCCTACATTTCGAAAAATATAAACAATACTGACAATTTAATATTGAAAGAAAGGAGATAGTGGAAGCTCAGTGTAAAACGAGTCTTTATCTTAGAAAGGAATACTAGAATATTCACTTTTAAGTGGACAGCTAACTTCAGAACTCTCGTCTCAAGGGAAGGCCACCTTTGAG
The DNA here is from genome assembly GCF_002352765.1 of Alteribacter populi. Classification (NCBI taxonomy): domain Bacteria; kingdom Bacillati; phylum Bacillota; class Bacilli; order Caryophanales; family Bacillaceae; genus Alteribacter; species Alteribacter populi. The sequence continues at coordinate 4,147,495 of NZ_KZ293963.1, forward strand.
ACTTAAGAACATATGCGGGAGCTAAGCCGTTTTTCTTAAAGAGTTACGAAAGTGCCACGTTTCGATGTCTAGCAAGGCGCCATCGTCTCGTATCAAATAATCTGTCCGATTAAAAGTAAAAATCACTTTTATCGGATAGAACATTTGCATGTCGGGTACACGGGCGCCTTACGCTTTTCTAATTACATGAGAGAGGAGTGCAATACAAAGATATGAATGCGCTTACAAATTTTTCGACAAAAATCATGCAACGCTATTTACCGGATCCTTTTTTATTTGTTATCGTTCTTACATTTGTAGTTTTCGGCATGGGGCTTTTTTTAACGCCAAGTTCGCCAATGGATATGGTCTCTTATTGGGGGAATGGCTTTTGGGATTTATTGGAGTTTGCCATGCAAATGGTTCTTATTTTGGTGACGGGCTATGTTTTGGCATCGAGTCCGCTTTTTAAAAAGCTGCTGCAAAAATTAGCAACATTGGCCAAATCTCCTGGTCAAGCAATCGTGGTCGTTACCCTTGTGGCGTTGTTTGCTAGCTGGGTAAACTGGGGTTTTGGTCTTGTCATCGGTGCGTTATTTGCAAAAGAGCTTGTAAAGCAAGTACCAAAGGTTGATTACCGCCTGTTAATTGCGAGCGCTTACAGTGGTTTCGTTGTTTGGCATGGTGGATTGGCAGGGTCTATCCCTCTGACTGTTGCTACGAGTGGTCACTTTTCCGAAGATATCATTGGACTTGTTCCTACAAGTGAAACGATCTTTTCCCCGTTCAACCTGGTGATACTCGCAGCGCTATTTATTACGGTTCCGATTCTGAATCGTCTGATGATGAACGAAAAGAATGCTGTGACGATTGACCCGGCGCTATTGGATAATGATGAAAGTGCAGCTACTGTCGAAAATGACGACCTTTTGGGGTCAGATGAAGATACTCCAGCAAAACGATTTGAAAGAAGTAAACTTATCTCATTGTTTACGGGTATTTTAGGAATTGTTTTTATCATTTACTACCTTGGTATGAATGGATTCGATCTCAATTTAAATATCGTAAATTTCCTATTTTTATTTTTGGGAATTCTTTTCCATGGTAAACCGCAAAACTTCCTTATTAGTGTAGGTAATGCGGTAAAAAATGCAGGCGGAATTATTATTCAATTTCCGTTCTATGCAGGAATTATGGGAATGATGGTTACATCAGGACTTGCAGTCGAGTTTTCACAATGGTTTGTTTCTATTTCTAATGGGACGACATTCCCACTCTTTGCATTCCTCAGTGCTGGTATTGTCAATTTCTTTGTTCCATCAGGCGGAGGACAGTGGGCAGTGCAAGCACCAATTATGTTATCAGCAGGTAGCGAGCTAGGTGTTGATGCTGCAAAAACGGCTATGGCTGTTGCATGGGGCGATGCGTGGACGAACATGATTCAACCGTTTTGGGCCCTACCCGCTCTGGCAATTGCGGGCTTAAAAGCACGTGATATTATGGGGTTCTGTGTTATTGTGCTGTTCTTAAGTGGAGTTATCATCGGTCTAGGTTTAGTACTATTATAGAGAAGTATCATATACAAAATGCGGGGATCTGTTTTCTAAACGACGGCGACGCTTAGGGAAAGATCCCGTATTAAATTGGAGTGAATGTAGATGAGTGGGAACTTATACGAGCAAACGGCGAGGTACTATGACTTGGATCCAAGGCCAATCGTTAAAGAAGATTTGGCGTTTTATGAACGTTATGCAAATATACAAAGTGGTACGATTTTAGAACTTGCTTGTGGTACAGGACGGGTATTGCTTCATCTTGCACAAAAAGGTTATGACGTGACTGGTATTGATTTGTCTGAAGCGATGCTCAGTGTCCTTCATGAGAAGCTAGCTATTTTAGAAAACGAAGTCCAAAAACGGGTTAGGACTTCACATCAATCAATGACTATGTTTTCATTTGATACGACATTCAGCCTTATCACTATTCCGTTCCGATCGTTTCAAGTATTACATACCCGTAAAGAACAAAAAGCGTGCTTGACGCAAGTGCATAAGCACCTCGCAGCGGATGGGCGGTTTATTTTACACGTATTCCGTCCTTACAGGACCCTTGATAAATCATGGTCTTTCCAGAACGCATTCAGTGGCAAGCGACAGACCCTCAAGCAAACTGTCTCGTCACGAAAACCGATCGCGGAGTGTCGATCGACATTGAAGACCAACTTCTTGTTGCTGAACAAGTCTATAAAGTGAAATGTTCAAATCGAGAGGAAGAAGTGGTAACAAAACAGCAGTTGTCGCTCACCTATTTTTATGAAGAGCAAATTCGAGCGTTACTCAATGAATGCGGATTTAAAATCGTTGAGTTTTTCAGTGGTTTTCATGAGGAAAAACCGCAAGTGGGTAACGAAATGGTTCTCGTTTGTAAAAAGAAATAATAAAATTAACCGCTTGATGCTTAAAAAATTTTGTATTCTAAAGTTATATCATTCTGGATTTTGAAAAGTACCTTTTGTTTTGAGAATGGTGCTTTTCTCATTCAAATTTTTATATTGCTAAAATAAAATAAGAATTTGTGGGCTATATTTCTCGGTGATTTTACACTATTTTTCATAAAAATCAAAAAAGTTCCGGCAAAGAATCAATTTTTTGATAAACTAAGGGAAAGACCAATTTAGTGTAAAGATATGAGGTGGAAAAATTGACGGATCGAGTTTCTAATAAGTTGACTGACGAAAAATCAATCACTTTGCCGAGAGAAGGGCAGGATCAACCATATGAGTCCGTTTCGTTAATTTTTGATCGATTAAGCGATGCGATTCTAGCTGTTGATGAACACTATTTTTTTACATATGTAAATAAGGCAGCTTCTCATCAGCTGCAAAAAAGTAAAGAGGAATTGATTGGTCACTACTTTTGGGGAGTTTTTCCAGAAGCGAGGGATACGAGAATATACGATGCATTTACGCAAGCGATGGAAGAACAAAAACCAACTGAATTGGAGTTTGAATATTATTCTCCTCTGAAAACATGGTTTAATATTCGCGTATATCCTTCTGAGAGTGGACTAACCGTCATCTTTAGAGATTTCACTTACCGACAACAAGCACTGCTCGCAGTTAAACAAAGCTACCGAACGTTATTTGACGAGCACCCGGATGCTGTTTGTTCTTTTGACTTAGATGGTTACTATCTTGCTGTTAATAAATCATATGAAGAAATGTTTAATCTTAAAGAATCCGATATAATTGGACAGCATTATCAGACCAAGTTAGATAAAAAACATTTTGACAGAGTAGAGCAATTGTTTAAGGCGGCTCACGAAGGTAGACGCTTTTCTCTTGAATTTAATCTCACCAAAGAAGGAGAGAAACCGTTTATCGTTCAATGGACAATTCTCCCTATTACCGTTCAATCAAAAATTATCGGTACATATTGTATTTTTAAAAATATAACGGATCACCAGTTCAACATCCAGGAGCTAAAGCGAATCAATCATATGAATAAACTCATTCTCGAATCTGTGCAGGATGGTATTTTAGGCATTGATAAGGATTATAATGTGGTGATGTGGAACGAAGCGGCGGAACGAATTACCGGCTTTAAAGTAGAAGAATTAAATCCAGATGTTTTTAATCAACTGATTTCAAATTTATATGCTGATGGGTTGGGGGACGTAAATTCCGTTCGCTCGCTAAATGAACAGCTATTGAAAGAGGATGGGATTAGAACGACAGATGTGCCCCTTTATCGTAAAGATGGTACACCTTATATTGCTGAGTACTCTGTTACCCCTATGGTGTCGGACGAAGGAGTAGTAGGGAGTGTGTTTACTTTTCGGGATATAACAGAAAAGAAAAAGTCTGAAGAAATGCTTCACCAATCTGAAAAACTATCTGCCGTTGGACAATTGGCTGCGGGAATCGCTCATGAAATTCGAAATCCGCTCACATCTTTAAAAGGATTTTTACAGTTAATTGAAGTAAATGGAAACCAAAAGAAAGAGTATTTCGACATTATGAAATCCGAGTTTGGACGAATTGAACAGATTCTGACTGAGCTTTTAATTCTCTCAAAACCACAAACACAAGAAAGAGAAATTTGTGATATTGATGAACTACTTGTACATATAAGTACATTACTCGAAACCCAAGCTATCATTAAAAATATTGAAATCGTGAAAAATTTTAAAGCTACCGGGTTAAAAGTAACATGCGCTCAACACCAAATTAAACAAGTGTTTGTAAATTTACTCAAAAATGCGATTGAAGCAATGGATAATGGGGGAACGATCCGTCTCTCATTAGAAAAAGTAAACCATACAGCTATCATTAAGGTTATTGATGAAGGGTGTGGTATTCCACAAGAAAAGTTAAATCGAATCGGAGAGCCGTTTTACTCTACAAAGGAGACGGGGACTGGACTTGGTTTAATGGTGACTTTTAAAATTATTGAAGAGCACGGTGGAACTATTCAAGTAGATAGTCAGGAAGGTGTAGGGACGACTTTTATCATTACTTTTCCTATAACAGGAAAAGGAGAGTAGAGAGGGGAAGTCATAAGACTCCTTCTCTTTTTTGTTGAGCTTGTAATCGTAAACTTTGTTGCTGACTTTTATTCGTAGTAAAATCCATATTAGAATGGAAAATTTAATTTTGAAGTTAGAAGAAGGAGAAAATCATGTTGAAAAAAAGTAAAAAGTTTTTTATCCCGTGGGCATTCGCTCTTGTTTTATTAAGTGCGTGTAATTCTGCAGAGGAAGAAGCTCAGCTAACCTTTGAACAGTTTATCATTGCACTGGACGATGCCTCAATCAGTGACATTACTGATCACGTAACTGAAGATTTTGTTGAACGAGAGTTCGGTGTCACCATGGATGAATTCGAAAGCGAGTCCGAACTGATTGATGAACAAATGGGAGAGGTCCTTGCAATGTTCAATTACGAAATCCAATCATTCGAAGTTAATGAGGAAAGCGAGAAACGAATTGAAGCGACCTATGTAATCACAATTACTGAGGAGGAAGAAGGCACGGAAGAAACTGAGGCAGGAAGCGTCGTTCTTATCCATAGTGATAATGACGAATGGCTTATTGACATCATGGACGATTAAGAGGCTTTGCCCTATACAATTTTGTTTGGAAAATCTGGTGTCTAATGATTTTACTTACTGTAATTGGGGAAGATTGCATACCTTTCATGAACTGCAGTTTTATGGTGTGAATATTTTGTTGCTTCACAAATGAAGCGTCCGGTAACATTCTGATTTATAGCTTGATCTGGCACCGATAACCCGAATGAGGTTTTTCAAGCGCTGGTCAATGAAGGAGCCGATGTTCATGCAGGGTAAAAGTAAGGTTTTACAGCGTGGATCTCGTACTTCATTAATGAAGCACGACAACATAGATTGAGGCGATACGGATGTGGATGAATGATGTGATTGTATGGATTGTAGTGTTTTTTGCCATTGTAGGTGCTCTGGATCGGATAGCTGGAAACCGATTTGGGTATGGGGAGTCATTTGAGAGAGGGTTTATGGCTATGGGGCCGGTGGCATTAGCAATGATTGGAGTTATTTCTTTTTCACCAGTGTTAGCTGATTTACTTAGGCCATTTATCACTCCGTTGTTTCAGGCAATGGGAGCGGATCCTGCTGTTTTTGCGGGAATGCTGTTTGCCATTGACATGGGCGGTTATCCGTTGTCAGTTGACTTAGCTGAATCGACGGAGGTCGGTTTATTTTCAGGAATTATTCTGGCAACAATGGTCGGGCCTGTCTTTGTATTTACAATACCAGTAGCCTTGGGGATTATCGATAAAGCAGACCACCCGCTGTTTGCAAAAGGGATTTTAATTGGACTCATTCCTGTTCCAATTGGTGCTTATATTGCCGGACTAGTTGCTGGATTTTCTCCAACTCTATTAATAGTGAATCTTATTCCAGTGGTATTATTTTCTCTTATTATTGCAATTGGTCTTCTAGTATGGCCAGGTCATTTCATCAAAGGATTTATTGGGTTTGGTAAGGTTATCATAGCATTTCTAACGCTGACAGGAGCAGTAGTCATCTTTGAAACATTAACTGGATCGGTTCTCGTACCAGGTACTGCCCCGTTTGTTGATGCTATCGAAATTGTCGGTCTCATCGCGATCACGCTGGCGGGTGCGTTCCCACTCGTTCATTTTTTGCGAACAGCGTTCCAGCGAGTCATCGAACCTGCTGCAATACGTCTTGGGATTAAACAAGTGTCGATTGTTGGCCTTCTTTCTTCATTAGCACATAGTATTCCAATGTTTCAAGTGCTCAACGAGATGGACGAGCGAGGAAAAGTGATTAATGTAGCTTTTGCTGTTAGCGGGGCATTCGTATTAGGGGGGCATTTAGGTTTTACTGCTTCAGTTGAACCAGAGATGATTACAGCGATGATGTCAGGTAAGCTGACCGCTGGCATTCTTGCTTGTGCTATTGCCTTTTTTACGGTGAAAACAATTAAATATAGAGGATAAACGGCATCCTTCTTGAAACTAAAGTAAGGTAAAGCAGTAATATAGGATTATTGTAATTTGAAAGATGTAAAAATTTTATGGATTACTAGATTTTATTTTTCGATGTTCATCTAATTAGCAGCCTAAATCATATCGTGATTTAGGTTTTTTTCTGATCCATGTGATATTAACAATTATTGTAACGGGCAGGTTAGTACAAGGAGAAATGAGATTTATAACATCTAAATTATTCAAATCAAGTTCTTTTCTTAGTCTTTTTATATGATTATTTTCGTGCGGGGACTGTCCCCCGACAATTTGTTCGGGGGACAGTCCCCGCACGAATTTGTGACAATTATTTTGACGATTCGTCAAAATTTTTTTACGTTTTCTGGCTTACTAATTTTTATGAAGGACGAATAGGGTGAGGGGACCTGTTATTCATCCTTGGTGTAGAAGCTTTTTGTAGTTGGTTTGAAACTTGGCACGCAGCTTGCATTAATACTACTTGGGTGCAAGACGCGAAATCGTTTTATTACATACAGGAGGTGCTAGATTGTGGGAGCTTGGCAATATTTTACGAATAATATGGATTATATTTTAGAGCTGTCCGTGCAGCATATTCAGCTTGTAGGATTGGCCGTAATTATTGCAATTTTAATTGGTGTACCTATAGGTATATATTTGACGACGAATGATGATTTGGCTGAAGCTGTTTTACAAGTTGCAGCAATTATCATGACAATTCCGAGTATTGCTTTGTTTGGAATTATGATTCCAATTTTATCAATTATCGGTCATGGGATTGGTTTTTTACCTGCGCTCATTGCTCTGATTCTATACTCACAATTACCGATCATTCGAAACACGTATGTAGCAATTAATAATGTAGACCCAAACATGCGTGATGCAGCAAAAGGGATTGGCATGACGCCGTGGCAGCGATTAAGGAAGGTGGAAATTCCAATTGCGATGCCTGTGATTATGGCAGGTGTAAGAATGGCTGTCGTTCTTAGCATCGGAATTGGTGCAATTGCGGCCTTTATAGGTGCAGGTGGATTAGGTGTCCTCATCGACCAGGGAATTTCAAGAACAAACCGGGATATGGTTCTCGTAGGTGCGGTTGCTGTTTCTGTTTTATCTATCATCATTGATACGTTACTCGGATTATTGCAACGTTGGTTAACACCAAAAGGAATTTCGTCTTAACTTGAGGAGGGACTTTTATGATAGAGTTTTCAAATGTAACGAAAGTGTACGAAGGTGATGTGAAAGCGGTAGATGATGTTAGCTTTGCAGTTCCGGAAGGTAACATCGCGGTATTTCTTGGACCTTCCGGCTGTGGAAAAACGACATTGCTTAGAATGGTAAACCGATTGGTTCCATTAACAGACGGGATGATTTCGATAAATGGTGAAGATACAGGCTCTTTGAATGAAATTCAACTCCGTAGAAAAATCGGCTACGTGATCCAGAGCAACGGACTTTTCCCAAATATGAATATTGAACAAAACGTCCTTGTTGTACCGAACTTGCTAGGCTGGGACCGAAAAAAACAGCGGGAACGCTTCAACTATTTAATGGACCTTGTTGGACTAAATCCGGACGAATATCGTAATCGGTATCCAAACGAGCTATCAGGAGGTCAACAGCAACGAGTCGGTATTATTCGTGCGATGGCAGCGGATCCGCCAGTTATGCTGATGGACGAGCCATTTGGAGCACTCGATCCGATCATTAGAAATCGCATCCAAAATGAGTTTTTACAAATACAAAAAGAAGTACAAAAGACAATCCTTTTTGTTTCTCACGATATTGATGAAGCGATCAAAATGGGGGATCAGATTGCGATCTTTAAAGATGGAAATCTCATGCAATATAATACGCCATCTAAACTTCTCGCCAATCCGAAAAACAACTTCGTAAGGGAATTTGTAGGTACAGACCGGGCGATTAAAAGCTTGAGTCTTTACAACATCTCGGATTTATTAGAAGAAAAACAATTGAAGCCTATGAATGTGGAATCCCGTCTGCGGGTGAAAGCGAATATGAACTTACGTGAAACGATCGCAATCTTGTTTACGGAAAAAGAAGATGAACTTCTTGTTGTAAACGATGCGGATGAACCGATTGGTTTACTTTCGATTGATGAGATTCAAGAATATTTACAACAGTCGATTGAATGTGTGTAAAGGGGAGTGAGAAGATGAATGCAAACAAGATAATCGCTTTCGCTTTTAAAGGTATTTTTTGGCTACTGATTGCTTACTTTTTTTTCTGGGCCATCTCGAACGGATACTTCGGGTTCATCTTTGATCAAACCGAAGAATTTCTATCTTTATTGAGACAACACTTACTTCTTGTTGGCCTTTCGTCTTTGCTGGCCCTACTTATTGCTATTCCGGTCGGGGTCTTTGTGACCCGCCCGCAGTTTAAAAAGACAGAGTGGTTTTTTATGAATGCGGCGAACTTAGGACAAACCCTCCCGACGATTGCCATTCTCGCACTAATAATGTCTTACCTCGGAATTGGCTACCAGTCTGCTGTGTTTGCTTTAACGGTATTTTCAATTTTGCCGATTCTGAGAAACACAGTGGCTGGCATTAACTCCGTTGATGCAGAAGTCATTGATTCAGCAACAGGGATGGGGCTTACTCCATTTCAAATTCTTTATAAAGTAGAGTTACCGAATGCCAGTTACCCGATTATTGCTGGAATCCGCACTGCAATTGTTATGAACGTTGGCGCGGCAGCCCTAGCTTATCTTGTCGGAGGCGGTGGGTTAGGTGATTTAATTTTCACGGGAATCGTCCTTCGAAGTAATGAGTATTTGTTGTCCGGTGCTGTACCGGTCACGCTTCTTGCGATTTTAATTGATCAGCTTTTAAGACTTATGGAACGCGTCATTGTACCACGAAGCTTAAGGCCAGGTTCGGGATCTTAATGTAATGATCTTTTATAAAGGCTGTATTCGTAGTCGAATCCTTGCATAGCGTGACGTTCTTTCAAAAAACTCAACATATTATGTATAACGTTTTTAATAACAGACCAAATGAAAAACAAACATTATTAAATAAAAGATGGGGGAATTTACAATGAAAAAAATGATGACAGCACTTTCAGCAACAGCTTTACTTGCGTTAGCGGCGTGTGGAAATGGTGAAAGTGAAGCCGGCAGCGATTCAAAAGGAGACATCGTTGTTGGGGGGAAGAATTTTACTGAACAGTATGTTTTAGCGAAAATTACGTCGATATACCTTCAGGAGAATGGCTACAATGTGGAAGAAGCAGTGAACATGGGAAGTGAGGTTGTTCGTGAAGCACTTGAAAATGAACAAGTTGATTTATATTGGGAATACACTGGAACTGCTCTTGTAAACTATTTAGGTCAAGAACCCCTATCTGAAGATGAAGAGGCGTATGAAGTTGTTAAAGACATGGATCTTGAGGAAAACCAGATTGTATGGCTAGATATGGCTGATGTTAATAACACCTATACATTAATGATGCGTCAAGAAGATTCTGATAAAATGGGTATTCACAGCATGACGGACCTTGCTAGTTTTATAAATGAAAATCCTGATGAGTTAACCTTCGCGTCAGATGCTGAGTTCGCTACTCGAAGCGACGGTTTGCCAGGTGCTGAAGAGCATTACGGTTTTGAGTTTGGATCAAATAACGTAAACCGAATGGATGCAGGCCTTACATATCAAGCGCTCCGTGACGGCGATGTAGCTGTTTCTATGGGATTCGCAACGGACAGTCGAATTAAAGGCTTTGACCTTCTTAACTTAGAAGATGACGAAGACTTTTTCCCAGCATATAATGGTGCCGTTACGGTTCGGGAAGAAATTCTTGAAGAGCACCCTGAATTAGAAGAATTGCTTCAACCTCTAGCTAAAAGTATTGACACCGAGACAATGACCGAAATGAACTATCAAGTGGATATCGAACAACGTAACGAGTCGGAAGTAGCTCGCGAATGGTTAGTAGAGAATGGCTTGATTAATAAAGAATAACTAGAAAAAATCTGTGCAGAGTTCATGCTGCGCAGGTTTTTCATTTAAAGGGAAGAATTTAAGAGGGAAGGTTTGGCGCTGTTTCTTAAGTTCCGGAAGTGAGATAAATGATGAGTTAACGTACGACTCTATCATTTTCTAACCTATCCAAATGTGGTACGCCCCCTTATTATTGCTTGTTTCGTGTTAAAATGACAAAAGACGACGAAATGGAGTTGTAAACGATGAAATGGCAATTGCCCCGGGGGCTAACGAAGAGATTTATTTTTTTAGGGTTATGGATCTTTTTATTGCCGATGACGCTGATTTTCACATTGGCAATTTTTTTGTCACAACAAACACTTGAATCTCAATCAGACAGGCAAACGTTTGAAGCGGCTAAGTCATTATCTAACCAAACACGACAAGTATTTAATCATCAGATAGACGTGCTTGAAACGTTTGTTCTTGATTATCGTAACGATCAAAACCTTCAACGCTTAAGTGAGCGGGCTGCAGAACATTCTTTACGCGAACCACTATTTTCAGAGCTTGCGTTCTATGATCAAAACGGTGAACCTGATATCACTGACGAGTTAAGAACAAACGTGGACGCCATAACAGAAAAAGTTTTCGAGGAATCTGTTTGGCGTCGTTCGAGCTTTGTTAAAAGTAAAACGGTAGAAAACGGCCACGTGTCCGTCTTTATTTCCGTTCCCGTTCAAGAAGAAGATCATGCCGCCATCCAAGGCGCGCTTATTGGAAAAGTGAATTCATCTTACTTATATCATCTTATTCAATCGAGTACGATAGGCAGTGAAGGGAGAAATTTATTAGTTACAACGGATGGGGTTGTGTTTACCGATACACTAGGAAATCGTTTCCGAAACGAATACCTTCAAGATGAAGCGTTTTTTTCCCTTCTTGATCGTGGAAAAATGGGTTCATGGCGAGGTGACTTCTTAAATGAATCTCAAGTGCTAGGCTACATGCCGGTGGACCGGCTACCGTTTTATGCCATTACGACACAGCCAAAATCCCAAGCATCCGCTCCAATATCCACATTACAACGTGTATTATCGTCAGGGTGGATGCTCTTATTTATTGCAGGAATCATCTTACTTGGCATTAGCGCGAAATGGATTGTGAATCCGGTCCGTAAACTCACGGACCAGGCAATGAACTATGCAGAAGGGGAAAGCTGGCACTTGAAAGTCCTTGAGGAGAAAGATGAAATTCGCACACTCACCAAAGCAATGCGCTATATGGCAGAAGACCTTCAAGAAAAAGAACGTTTTCTACAACGAATCCTTGAGTCCTTTCCTTATGGTGTGATTTCAACAGATTCTGATGGATTAATTACCTCGGTGAACCGGGAAGGAGCCGAACTTTTTAATGAAAAGCGGCAAAACTTTATTGGAAAGCCGATTGAGGCGATTCCGTCGAAAGGATTGAGCCGACATGTGCGTACGCTTTGCCAAAAACTCAAGCCTTTAAGCAAAATAAGTGAAGAATTTTCTTTTATCAATTATGAGCAACAAAAATTGATCATTAAAGTGTCCTCAACGCCATTATTAAATGAAAATCGCGAGATCATTGGAGTGCTAACAACCTTCTGGAATCATACGGAATACCGAAAACTTGAACAGCACCTGCAACGCTCAGAACACTTAGCTGCCATTGGACAAATGACAGCAGGCCTTGCTCACGAGGTGAAAAATCCATTAGGCACGATTCAGATGGCTGGTGATGTGATTGAAGCCGAGATCGATGAAATTAGACATAAGTATCAGCTCAACACGCCAGGGGTCGTCATGATTGGAGAAGCCTCTTCAGATATCCAGGAAGAATCGAAACGTTTAAATGAACTTGTGACTCGTTTTCTAAAAATGAGCCGACCTCACAAGGGTGAAGAAACCTCAATTAATATTGGTCAGCTTATCGAAGAAGTCTCTAAACTTGTTTCCCACCAAATGAAACGGGCGGACATTGAATGTATTGTTCATCAGCAAGAAGAAAATTTGACGGTTGTGGGAGATCGTAATCAACTATTTCAAGCGTTTTTAAATCTCTCGCTTAATGCTCTAGAAGCGATGAAAGAAAAGGAAAATGGAATGTTGTCAATCACGGTAAGTAGAGTACGAGGTTCGGTGAAAATATCGTTTCATGATAATGGTACAGGCATTCCTTCTGGGAAAATAAAACGTATTTTCAACCCATTTTTCTCTACAAAGCAAGAAGGTACAGGCCTCGGTTTAGCAATTACTCATGACCTGATTAATGAACATAAAGGAAGTATTGAAGTCGAAAGTGAAGTAGGGAAAGGGTCAGAATTTATTGTTCGACTCCCTCTGCAAAAGGTTAGGTGAATGGGGGATACGAAATGACGACACATATTCTTCTTGTAGACGATAATTCAAAACTAAGAAGATTAATGAAATTAACTCTTGAAAAAGAGGGGTACGATATTAAGGAAGCAGAAGACGGCGAAGTTGCTAAAGACCTCTTCGTGGAACATCATTTTGATATTGTATTAACAGATATATTATTGCCGGATACTACTGGAATAAAACTTCTTGAAGAATGGAAAGAAAAAAAGCCAAATGTCTGTTACATTTTGTGTACTGCATATGGGGATGTAGAAGATGCGGTTCAGGCGATGAAACTAGGAGCTTTTGATTATTTGACAAAACCAATTAAAGCTGAAGAATTGAAGGTAGTCATTAAGCGGGCTGTGGACTGGGTACGCTTGAATGAAGAAAATCATTATTTGAAGAAAGTATTTAAAGAAAAGCGTCAGCTTCATGATATGGTCGGCATTAGTGAGAAAATGAAACGTGTATTTGATATGGTGCATAAAGTTGCCAATCAAACGATTACTGTTCTTTTACAGGGTGAAAGCGGTACAGGAAAAAGTCGCTGCGCCCAAGCAGTTCACCTTGAAAGTGACCGAAAAGAACAGCCTTACATTGAAGTAAACTGTGCAGCTATTCCGGACCAGTTATTAGAAAGTGAACTGTTTGGTTATGCGAAAGGAGCTTTTACAGGGGCAAACCAATCCCAAAAAGGGAAATTTGAAGCTGCTCATAAAGGGACCTTGTTTCTTGATGAAATTGCGGAAATATCTCTAGAACTTCAAGCTAAACTTCTTCAAGTGACGCAAAACAAAACGTTTTATCCGCTTGGAAGCAATGAACAGAAGCAGGTAGACGTTCGGCTCATTGCTGCAACGAACAGTGACCTATGGGAGATGGTTCAAGGAGGGACGTTCAGAGAGGATCTCTATTACCGATTAAACATCATTGGCATTCATATACCCCCACTCCGTGAACGGACTGAGGATTTACCACTATTAATTGAGCAAATGATCCAAGAAATCAGTGAAGAACAAGGGCAATCATATCAGTTAGAATCAGGCTTATTAAAACAGCTTAGCGAATATAGTTGGCCAGGAAATATCCGGGAACTCTACAATGCGATTGCAAGGGCGGCTGTTTTATCTGAGGGGAATATATTAAAACTAGAAGATTTTCCAAACGAATTTAAACAAACGGTCAAAAGCGATAATGCACAAGAGACGGGGGAATTGCAAGACGAGGCACAGCTAGGAGAAGACTTTTCATTGACAGACCGACTTCAAAGCTATGAACAAACAGCCATTGAAGAAGCTTTGAGACAGGCCCGCGGCAATCAAGCTCAGGCTGCCGAACTCCTGGGGATATCCCGACAAAGCCTCTTGTATAAAGTAAGGAAATATCAAATCGAACGGTAAAGACGTACTCGCTAAACCGCGAAATTAGACTTTCATCAAAATTATTTTGTTTTCCATTGCGAATGCTAATTTGACGACTCATAGTAAAGCTGAAGGGTAGGACAAAACCTTCAGCTTTTGTGTTATTCATGTAAATTTACTTTTTTCTTAATCGCTTCCAAACGTAATTTTACTTTTGTCATAAAAATCTGGAATCTTGACTGCTTTACTTCATTATTTTTTGGAGTACTTGAACGATCAGGAGCAGGCGACTCTTCCCATTCTAGCAAAAGCTGCTTATGAGACGCCGCTTTTTCAGTGTGTCGTTTTGCACCATAGTAATAACCTTTGGTGAAGTGCCAACGATACCGAAACCGATGCCAGTGTATGCGGAACGAGCGATTTCTGATAAGTAGAATTCGTTGTCTCATAGTAACCCCCCTTTCGATTTGTATAAACCTTATGTAAGTAGTACGATAGCTGTCAAGTTCCCTTTGGTAACTTCTCAAAAGTGCAGGACAGTGCTTATTTACCTATATTTCTTTTACCCATAATATTCTTATGAGTAAACGTTTATTCATTGAGGCTTTTCATTCACGAGTTACTTGATCTTACAATTGACTGAATTTTCTCTTGAAATCGCATACAAAGTTGTGTAAAGTTTAAGTTGAAAGGTTTACCGAAACGTTTTGGAGGGTACTTAATGGCTACAATTAAAGACATTGCAAAAGCTGCAGGCGTTTCTGTGACCACAGTTTCACGAGCGCTGAATGGTTACGATGATGTAAATGAAAAGACAAGAAATCGAATTAAAAGTATTGCTGATGAGTTAAAGTATAGTCCGAATGCAGTGGCTCGAAGTCTCGTCATGAGTAAAACGAAAACTATTGGACTTCTCGTATCCGAACTTAATCGATCTGGTGCTAAGGATATGTTTACTTTTGAGGTTATGTGTGGCATCAATGATTCTTCTTCAGATGAAGGCTACGATTTAATTCTCTTTAGTACCAATTCTGTCAAGCAACAGTCTAAAAGTTATTCACAACTTTGTCGTGAAAGACAGGTTGAAGGCGTAATCATGCAAGGAGTGAAAACGGACGATCCGTATTTAGAGGAAGTAATTGAAAGTAACATTCCATGCGTTCTTATTGATGTCGAGCTTGAAGGTGACAACGTAGGTTATGTAACGACCGACAACGTGTTTGGTGCGCAAATGGCAATTAAACACCTAATTAATCTAGGGCATAAACATATTGCCATGATCAATGGACACGATCAAGCACTCGTAAGTCAACGTAGATTAAGCGGTTACCTAAAGGAACTCGATGAAGCGTCCATTCCATTTCGAGAAGAATATGTTCTCAATGGAGAGTTTTTAGAACCCAAAGCTGAAACGGTTGCTTATGAATTTTTACAGAAAAATCCAGAAGTAACAGCCATTTTCTGCGCAAGTGATTTAATGGCGTTAGGGGCTATGAGGGCTGCTCAAAGGTTAGGGAAAAGGATACCTAATGATTTGTCGATCGTAGGTTTTGATGATATTACGCTCGCACAATATGCTAATCCGCAACTTACCACAATTGCACAAGATAAATATCAAATGGGTTATGAGGCGGCTAGATTATTAACAGCTATGCTTCATAAAAAAACGTTGCAAAGAAAAATGATTTTAGATAATCAACTAATCGTAAGAGGATCGACAACAGCGCCAAGAAACTGAAATGTCCTTCCTCTTTTTTTGAAAATAACCGAAACGTTTCGGTTATTTGTTTAAAGATAAATTTATAAGACGACAGCTACCTTCACGCCACTCATCTCAAGGGAAAAGCATTCTTGAGACTTTAAAACATACGGCGGAAGCTAACGCTGTTTTTAATAAAAGACCGCTGTGCGGTTTTTCTTAACTAACGACCCGAAACGTTTTGGTAAACTAGCAACCTAGAATTGGAGGCATTAACTATGAACTATCGAGTTATTAAAGAGAATGATTTGTTTTTGCTCACTGATGAAAAAGGAAACATTCCTGAAAATCATCCATATGGGCCAGGACTCTATACGAAAGATACCCGTTTTTTAAGTAAGTTTGATCTAAAGATCAATGATGAAGAGCCAATTTTACTTTCTTCTGAAGCAGAAGAAAATTATGCAGCTACGATGATATTAACAAACCCACATCAGGAGAAAGGCGGCGAAGTAAAGTTATGGCGTGAATCGGTTGAGCTTAAGAGAAAGCGCTTTATTTTTGATGGGGTGTGTTACGAAGCTATCACAGCTAAGAACTACAACCCTAAGCGGACAGCGTTTCAAATTAGTTTACATGTAGATGCCGACTTTCACGATATGTTTATCGTCAGAGGATTTCAAGATGGAAATGTAGGTAAAAAAGCTGCAAACAAACTTGAAAAAAACCACCTCCTTTTAACTTATGACGGTGCTGATGACATAAAAAGACAAACAAAAATTGAGTGGAGCTCGGAGCCTTCCCACGTAACAGAAGAAGGAGACATTCGATTTAATCTTGATCTGGATCATGAGGAAGAAAGAACGATTGTTTTTACATTTGCTCCTATTGTAGGTAACGAAACGCTTGTTGTTTATAATCCACAGGAAGCTTTAAAAAAATTGCAGAGCTCTTATGAAGAGTGGATAGGTGAGACAACGAAAGTTAAAACGGATAATCCGACGTTACAACGCCTTATCGATAGGGGGATTGGCGATTTACGGGTTCTCCTAACCGATTTAGGATATGGGAAATTTCCTGTAGCAGGTCTTCCGTGGTTTGGGGTTCCCTTTGGACGAGATAGCTTAATTGCAGCGCTACAAATGCTACCATTTAATCCAGAAGTAGCAAAAGGAACATTAAAAACGATGGCGAGTAAGCAGGGGGAAGCCAAAGATAGTTGGCATGACGAAGAGCCAGGAAAGATCATGCATGAAATACGCTTTGGAGAGCTTGCCAATACAGGACAAATTCCTTTTACACCTTATTACGGAACGATTGATGCTACACCACTCTTCTTAGTTCTATTGAGTGAATACGTAAAATGGACAGGGGACCTTGTATTTTTTACAGAACTTGAAACAAATGTGGAGCGTGCACTTACATGGATCGACAAATACGGCGATCGTGATGGCGACTTATTTGTCGAGTATCATCAGGAGTCATCAAAAGGCATTGCGAATCAGGGGTGGAAAGACAGTGGAGACTCGATCGTCCATAGGAACGGTGACTATGCTAAAACACCGATTGCCTTATCCGAAGTTCAAGGCTATGTATATCAGGCAAAAGAGAGTATGGCAGCAATTTATGGGAAGCTAGAAAAATTAGAAAAAGCGGATCGATTGCGAAGGGAAGCTACCAAACTTAAGGATGCCTTTGAAAAATCCTTTTGGATGGAAGACCAAGGCTACTATGCTCTTGCTCTGGACCAGGATAAAAAGCAAGTCGGTACGGTTACTTCCAACCCTGGGCATGTGCTCTTATCCGGACTGCTTAATCAAAACCGTGCAAAAACAGTGAGTGACATGCTAGTGTCTGAAAAAATGTTCTCTGGCTACGGGATTCGCACGATGGGTAAAGGTGAAGCGGGGTATAATCCAATAAGCTATCACAACGGAACCATTTGGCCCCACGATAATAGCCTAATCATTCTCGGAATGAGCAAAACGAAGAACCATGTACAAGCAGCAACGGCTATGAAAGGTTTAATCGATTCAGCTCTGTCCTTTGAGTACGATCGCTTACCTGAATTGTTCTGTGGATATGATGCTAAAGGAAAAGCAGTGAAGTACCCAGTTGCCTGTTCTCCACAAGCATGGGCAGCTGGAACACCCCTACTGTTTGTCCAAGCTATGCTAGGACTTTTCCCGGATAGTTTAAACGGTTCAATCGAGTATTGCCCTCAGCTTCCAGAAGGTGTAAATGAGGTTGAAGTGAAAGATATGAAGATTGGAAATGGCAAATTATCTGTTCGTGTCGTAAAAGATGGTGAACAGTTCCGAACGGAGATTTTAGAAAACTCAACCGGACTATTGATCAATTCTTGATTTTACGATGAAAATCCTTAACGAATGAAAGGGGAAGAAAAATGAAAAAAAACAACTGGTTGAAGGTACTTGGATTAGGGTCACTCGTTACAATTGGAGGCATGTTAGCTGCATGTGGAAATGGTGATGGTGGAGCTTCTGGAGATGAAGATAGTAGTGAAGAAGAAGTAACGATTCGCTTAACGGGCTGGCAATCTTCGCCTACCGAGCAGCGCTATTTCGAAAATACAATTGCTGCATTTGAAGAAGAGTATCCACACATTAATGTCGAAGTGGACACGATCGCTGATCAGTATATGGATGTTTTACGTACCCGTTTAATCGGTGGAGAAGCAGCGGATGTGTTCTTTTTAGAGGCTTTTGAAGCACCAGGTCTAATCGAATCAGGTGTTCTCGAACCACTTGATGACTACGTTACTGATGAGTTTGACATAGATGATTTTCAACAGCCTCTAATTGAAGCATTCCAACGAGACGGACAGCTTTGGGGTCTTCCTAAAGACACGTCCACACTTGCTCTGTTCTATAATGAAGATCATTTAGAAGAAGCAGGATTTGACAGCCCTCCTGAAACATGGGATGAGCTTGAGGTAATGGCTAGAGAGCTTACTGTTGATAACCGCTATGGCTTTGGTGTCGTTACTGACCTGGCCAGGCTTATGTTTATTGCTGAATCAGGTGGAGGAGAAATTACAAAAAATAACCTAGCCAATTTCTCAGACCCAAGTGTGTTAGAAGCTCTGCAACCTATAGTTGATATGAGAAACGAGAAAGAAATTGCCGCTTCTCCTTCAGACGTAGGTGCTGAGTGGGGAGGAGATATGTTTGGTACGGAACGCGCATCTATGATTATTGAAGGAAACTGGATGCTGCCATTTATGGAAGACGCATTCCCGGATGTTAATTTCGGAGTCACTGAAATTCCGATGATTAACGATGAGAAAGGGTCGATGGCATATACAGTGTCCTATTCAATGAATAAAGCCTCTGAACAAAAAGAAGAAGCGTGGCAGCTTATTGAATATTTAACAGGTAAAGACGGGATGGAAATTTGGACGTCGAGTGGTCTGGCACTACCTTCACGTGAGTCGGTTGCTGAACAACTAGACTACGCAGATGACGACATTTATGTACCATTTATTGAAGCATCTTCTTATGCAACTGTTTGGTCGGATGATACAAACTTGCCAATCATAAACTCGAACTTTGAAAACCAGTTTTCTAGTGCATTCCTTGGAAATCGCTCGCTTCAAGAGGCGTTAGAGGAAGCTGAACGTGTAGCTAATAATGAGATACAAGACTAGAGTTAGATTGAAAGGGGGAGGATTCTCCCTTTCTGCTTTCCATGCAGGAGAAAGGGGTTATCCACCATGGCTAAACGAAAATATACAAAGAGTCAACTGAGAGAAGCTGGTCAAGGTTACTTGTTTATGTCCCCTACGATTCTCACACTTCTTGTTTTTTTAATTGGGCCTATTATTTTTGCGGTTTTTTTATCTTTCAACCGTGTTCAATTATTAGGGGACACAAGCTTTACCTTTGCAGGCTTTGATAATTTCAGTCGTATGATTGAAGACGACCGTGCGATCATTGCTTTGAAAAATACGGCTGTTTATGTAGCTGTCGTTGTTCCAGTTCAAACGGTCCTTGCCTTGGTTCTTGCTGCAACACTTAATGCAGGAATGAAAGGAGAGAAATTCTTTCGCATCGTCTATTTTCTGCCGACTCTAACGTCATCAGCAGTACTTGTCATGATTTTTATGTGGATGTATCGTCCAGACGGATTTATAAACACCATTCTTGGGAGTGTTGGATTGCCAACTTATAACTGGATAAACGACCCGAACATCGCTCTTATCTCAATCATGATCATGAATATTTGGGCAACAGCACCGTTTTTTATGGTGATCTATTTAGCTGCTTTACAGGACATACCTGAGTCTCTTTATGAGGCTGCTGACTTAGATGGAGCCAGTGGCATTCAAAAGTTTTGGTATGTAACGGTTCCGATGCTCCGCCCGGTAACAGCTTTTGCGGTTATTATGGGTATTATCGGGACATTCCAACTTTTTGACCAATCTTACATGTTCTCTGGGGGCTCAGGTGGACCTGACAACTCTACCTTAACCGTCGTTCTTCTCGTCTATCAGTATGCATTTGCGACTTACGATCAAATGGGATATGCGGCAGCGTTGGCAGTTATGTTAGCGATTGTGATCTTAAGTGCGACATTGATTCAGCGGAAGCTTCAAAAAGACGAGCAAGTGTATTAGAAGACACGAGGAGAGGAGGAGTCTTTAATGAGACAAAATAACTTTGGAAAAATGGTATTATATGCAATTTTAACAAGCTATGCCATTGTCACGATGATTCCATTCATTTGGGCACTATCTGCGTCCTTTAAACCACTGGGGGAAATTTTAGCGGGAGGCTTAAACTTTATTCCAGAAAATTTTACATTCGATAACTATACAACGATCTTTACAGAACAAGAACTGTTTCCGCGTTGGCTTTTAAACAGTGTTATCGTTGCGGTCGTCGGTACAGCATTGAACTTAGTTTTTAACTCTATGGCTGGATATGCTCTGGCTAGACTTAGTTTTCCTGGGAAAAAAGCATTGTTTATTACAATATTAGCCGTTCTCATGATACCAGCACAGGTAACAATGATTCCGAACTTCTTGATCCTAAAAGAGCTAGGCTGGTTAAATAGTTATCAAGGTCTCATCGTCCCTGGAATGGTCAACGCAACGTTTATCTTTATGATGCGTCAATTCTTCATAAATTTCCCGCGTGAGGTTGAAGAAGCAGCAGCTATTGACGGGCTCGGCCGGTTCGGTACTTTTTTTCGGATCGTCATGCCAATGGCAAAGCCTGCATTAGCTGCCCAGGCAATCTTTGTTTTTATGGCATTCTGGAATAACTTTATGGCACCTCTCATTATTATGACTGATGCATCCATGTACACACTGCCGGTTGGTTTGAATGCTTTTCAGTCTGATTATGCGACGTATTGGAACTATATTATGGCAGCTTCCATGGTCTTTACGTTACCCGTGCTTATCATTTACATGTTCTTTAACCGTTTCTTCTTAAAAGGGTTATCCTTTAGAGGAGATAAATAAAATTTAGAAGAGGGTACCCATAAAAGTTAAAAGAACTTTTAGGGCACCCTCTTTTTTTACGGCTATTTTCTATAGTTTGCTTTTTGATAGTTAACCAGAAAGTATAAAAATCTACGCTTCAATGTCAAAGGGTCTAGATGAAACTAAATCGTTCTGGTTTAAAAGATGCTAGAGGGGCATACTCGTTTTTCCCGTCAAGTAAATCAGCTACGGCAAATGCTGTCATTGGACTAAGCAATATTCCATTTCGATAATGACCTGTAGCAAAAACAATATGTGAATGCGTTTCAAGTTTTCCGATTAGCGGGAAGCCATCCTGCGTTGCTGGCCGTAAACCAGCCCACGTGTGGAATGGGGCTTTTGATGTCAAGAAAGGTAGTACATTCTTGTTCCAGTTTGTTAAACGGGCAATCCCTTTTTCAGTGACTGTAGTTTGAAACCCTGCCATATCCTCTGAGGCACCGTTTACTAACGTCTCGTTTGTTTTGGGTACTAGGTAACCTTGGCTTGTATAAATAATATGATTCACTTGCTCGTCACCGAGTTCGTAGGCACAAATCTGACCGCGAATCGGAAATACTGGTATTCGGATCCCGAAGATTTTCTCAAGCTCGTTGGACCAGGCACCAGAGCAGACAATTAACTTGTCTCCAGAAAATATGCGGCCATCTTCAGATTGAAGGGAAAGTCTGTCTTGCCATTCGCGGACGTCGACTTTTGAAAGCTTCTCTTCAATTGTTACTCCGTTTTTCTCACAAGCAGATTTTAATGCTTTTACGTAGTCCGGAGAAAAAACGTGAGATTCCTCAGGAGAATACAATGCTGCAATGACAGAATCAGAGAGATGGGGCTCCATTGCATGTAGTGTTTTTCCTGTTATCAGTTCTGCTTTTGAGCCAAACTTCTTTTGCCAGCTTTGACGAGTTTCAAGTGCTAGAAGATCAGCTTCATGATAGACCGCATGCAGACTTCCGCTTTCGGTGAAGTCAAAATCAGTTTCCGCTACTTTTTTTATTTCATTTTGCCAGTTTTTGAACATCAGTAAACTGTCACGACAAAAGGTGAAGAAGTCATCTGGGTCCTCACCGATTTCTGAGAAGGGGGCAAGCATTCCTGCTGCAGCTCCTGAGGCTTGACCTCCGCATGATGACTTTTCAACTACAGTAACCTCGTAATTACGTCTACTTAGCTCAAATGCTGTAGCCAGTCCAATGACGCCACCACCAAGAATAAGAATCCGTTCATTCATTCATCTTCACCCCGTTTTTGATTATGCGTGTTCAAGGTGTTCAAGGTGTTCAAGGGACAAAAAGAGTGGTTATTCCTTAAGGAGTCAGGCAGGACCGCTCATTCTGTCCGTCCGCCGGCTTTTTGTTCCCCGACCATTTGAACGTCCTCTGCTAGTAAGAAATAAATGAAGGCAGTCCGCTGCTAGCCGTGGCGTATTTCTTTTTTGGAATCCGTCCTGCTTCATAAGACAGTCGGCCTGCATGAATGGCATGCTTCATAGCAAGCGCCATTTTAACAGGATCTTTTGCCTTTGCGACAGGTGTATTCATTAAAACACCATCAGCTCCAAGCTCCATTGCTTGCGTGACATCCATCGTTGAACCGAGGCCTGCATCTACAATAATCGGAACGTTTGCTTGTTCAATAATGAGCTGCAAGTTGTAAGGATTTAAAATACCTAAACCAGTCCCAATAGGGGAGCCACCTGGCATAACGGCAGCCGCACCTGCTTCTTCTAGCTTTTTACAAAGAACAGGGTCGTCAGATGTATAAGGGAGGACGGTGAACCCTTCATCTACAAGGATTTCTGTCGCCTTTAAAGTTTCAATTGGATCTGGAAGTAATGTTATCTCATTTGCACTGATTTCTACTTTTATCCAATCGCTGAGCCCGGATGCTTTGGCAAGTCGTGCGATGCGAACAGCTTCTTCTGCTGTTTTTGCTCCAGATGTATTCGGCAGGTAAGTAAATGGAATGTCATCATCTAAATGCTGTAATATCGCATCTTCTCCGGGTGCTTCTAAGTTTACTCTTCGGATGGCAAAGGTTAGCACCTCTGCTTCAGATACACGAATGGCCTCATTTTGAACGAAAGGATTTGGATATCTTCCAGTACCTAAGAAAAAGCGGGAAGATAATTCCTTACCTGCAATTGTCAATTTTTTTTCTAACATTTTTATCAACCCCCTCCAATAAATTGTACAAGTTCGATTTTCATATCTGCTTTAGTCGTAGTGTCCGACCAATCATCTCTGTCAACAATGTTCCCGTCAACTTCTGCTACGACAAGCTTAGGCTCTAATTGGAAGTGAGAAATGATTTCAGAAAGTGATGTAACCTCCAGATGATGTTCTTCCCCATTGATGAAAAGGCGCATTCACTGTCCCTCCCTAGTACTTAATAACTTTTTAAATGTTGAACAAGTTCCTTTGATATCGTCTGCACCGACAATTTCACTGATCATGCACAGGCGAGTAGCGCCTGCGTCTAGTACTTGGTCAACATTATGGAGTTTGATGCCTCCGATGGCAACATAGGGGATGTCGATTTCAGCAGTAACCTGTTGAATATAGGATGTCGTCACTGGTTCAACAACATCCACTTTACTATTGGTAGGGAAAATCGGTCCTACACCGATGTAATCGGCTCCACCAGCTTCCGCCTTACGAGCTTCATCAATATGATGCGTGGAAATCCCAATAATCATATCTGGTCCTACGATTTTGCGAGCTTCAGAGAGTGGCAGGTCATCTTGGCCAAGGTGAATGCCATCCGCATTAACGGCAAGTGCGACATCGATGTGGTCATTAATGATGAATAAAACATCGTGGTCTTTCGTTAATCTACGTAATTTCTTCGCTTTCTCTAAAACATCAACTTTGCTACTTGTTTTATCACGAAGCTGAATAATATCAACGCCACCGTGAATGGCTTCTTCCATGACTTCGATTAATTCACGACCAGCATGAAACTCCTCACCTGTAATCGCATATAAATTAAACTCTCTCATTAAAAATCACCTCTCTGTGTTGGTTAAATAAGATGCCTATGAAACACCCAAAAAAAGCCGAATTCCAACGATTGATGGAATACGGCTGCAAAAGAAACTCTTGTTGTACCGACTTCCCTACGCTGGTTTGAGCCAGATCAGGTTCGAGGGTAAAAGGAAACTACCTTTTTCTCAGTCTATTTTGATAGACACCCCTAGTCTAAACGCTTGATATGTTAAATGTGATAAGAGAACTTACACATTAAATCATAAACGATTAAAAGCTAGATTGAAAGGATACAAAGTGAGTTTTTATAAAAGTCATTTTGCCAGACATGGTATTTAGATGTGGTTACTACTCTTCCTCGTGTTATTTAGAGCCTTATAAATAATGTCACGTATTACAACTTCGCTGATTGGTTTTTGGATTGTTGCAAAAGCTCCCAATAGAATTGTCTTTTTTAAATGGCTGTGTGTACCGGCAGAGGATGCCATAATGACTTTAACCCCAGAATCTGATTTCGATATTTCCTTTAATGCTTGTATACCGTCTTTTACTGGCATTATGATGTCCATAATGACAATTTGAGGGCGGTGTAAACGAAATGATTCAACGGCTTCTTGTCCGTCTTTAGCTTCAAAAATCTCCAGGGCGCCGATCAACTCTACCGTTTCACGTAGATGCTTTCTTACCATTCGGGAATCATCACAGATTAAAATTGAAAATTGTTCACCTTTCATAAAAAGCACCTCCCATTTATCCAAGCGTTATTCCGTAATCATTACTGAACTTTAAGAGGGTGTTTAAAAAGTTCGCTCTATCTTTTGTTCCTTCTAATTATGAACGATTATATAAAAAACATTCTAACACATTTGTCGGAAAATAAAGACAGTTTACGCATGAATTAATCGATTTTTCTTTACAATAATGTTATAAAAGGCCGTTAAGCTGTCGAATCCCTGAGTTGACTTGCTTCTCCGTCTCGATCTATTAGGCTCTTTTTTGCGGCTCCTTTTTGAATGGCAAAATTATCAAAGGTTATGAGAGAACAGTGGTTAAATATTCTTGTTTTTCCTATTATGACAAACTGATAACACAGGGTTTAAAAAATATGTTCTAATTGTAAAAAAACTATTTATTCCTGTGACCATAAATGATATATTTAATTCGATTCATGTAACTTAATTGAGAGGAATATTATGTACTTTCTAGTTGTCTGACATCGTACAAGTGTTTTCTCATAAATGAAACCGCTTTTAAGTGATGTTAATAACTTAGTTATGTCATAATATTGATAACGGTTCCATCTACTTTTCTATGACAAAAGGAAAGGGGCTCGGCTCAAAAGTTACACAATGATATTTAGGAATTCAGGGGGGATTTTTAAGTGAAGAAGAAATTTTCATTTTTACTTACAACCGTACTTGCTGCAGGTACGCTATTAGCTGCATGTGGACAAGATGACGGTGATGCTGATGAGGCTCAAGGAGATAATGGTGCTGAAGGGGGTTCATTCTCTGCAAAGATGGTAACGGATACAGGTGGAGTTGACGATCGTTCATTCAATGAATCTGCTTGGGATGGGTTAGAGCGTTTTGGTAATGACTTTGATGATGTAGAAGTAGATTATATTCAATCGGGTGATGCAAGTGACTATGAGCCAAATCTAAACCGTCTTGCACGTGAGGATACAGATATTGTTTATGCCATTGGTTTCTTAATGGAAGATGACATCCGTACAGTCGCTGAGCAAAATGATGACAAGCAGTTTGCTATTGTTGATACTGTTGTAGAAAACGAAGATGGCGATACTTATGAAAACATTGCAAATATAACATTTGCTGAACACGAAGGATCTTTTTTAGTCGGTGCAGTTGCCGGGCTTCAAACAGATGGTGACCACGTTGGGTTCATCGGTGGTGTTGAAAGTCCATTAATCAAGAAGTTTGAAAACGGATTTAAAGCAGGTGTTAAAGCAGTAAATCCTGATGCAGAAATTTCAATCCAATATGCACAAGATTTCAATGATGCTTCTCGCGGACAACAAATTGCTGACACAATGTATGGAAACGGTGCTGATATCATCTACCATGCTGCCGGTGGAACAGGAAACGGTGTCTTTACTGAAGCAATCGACCGTGCCCGTGGCGGAGAAGACGTATGGGTGATTGGAGTCGACCAAGACCAGCATGAACAAGGTGCCTATGATGACGGAAATGTAACATTAACATCTATGGTCAAACGAGTAGACGAGGCAGTTTACCAAGTTTCTGAACAGACGATGAACGGAGAGTACCCAGGAGGGGAAATTATCGAGTTTGGTTTGGATGATAACGGTGTTGGTATCGCTGAATCACAAGAAAATGTTTCCGAGGAAAGCCTGCAAGCTGTAGAGGAGTACAAAGAAATGATTCTTAATGGGGATGTAGATGTGCCACAAACTGATGAAGAGTATGAAGAGTACGAAAGTAACCTTTAAATAAGGAAATCAAATAGTCTAGGAACCAGAACCAAGAAGCTTTGGCTCTGGTTGTCCTCCTATTTGAATCTTTATTGAAGCTGAATTTAATTAATCCCAACAAACAAAGGCTAGTGCTGCACTAGCCTTTGTTCATAGGGGGAAGCGAAAGGGTAAGGGGTGTTCGCGTTGGAATACGTAATCGAAATGAATAACATTCGTAAAGAATTTCCTGGTATCGTAGCGAATGATAATATCACACTGCAAGTCAAACAAGGCGAAATTCATGCGCTCCTAGGTGAAAATGGAGCAGGTAAATCGACGTTGATGAACGTCTTGTTCGGCTTGTATCAACCTGAAAAAGGTGAAATTAAAGTCCGGAATGAGAAAGTGAATATTACCGACCCGAATGTGGCGAATGACTTAGGTATTGGAATGGTTCACCAACACTTTATGTTAGTTGATAAATTCACAGTAACTGAAAACATTATTTTAGGCAGTGAACCGACAAGAGGACCCAACATCAACCTGCGAAAAGCAGAAAAAGATGTCGCTGCAATTTCCGAACAATACGGTTTGCGTGTTGATCCTAGAGCGAAGATTGAAGACATTTCTGTTGGGATGCAGCAACGGGTAGAAATTTTAAAAACGCTTTATCGTGGAGCCGATATTCTTATTTTTGATGAACCTACAGCTGCGTTAACTCCACAGGAAATTAAAGAACTCATTGAAATTATGAAAAATCTTATAAGTGAAGGCAAATCTATTATTTTAATTACCCATAAATTAAAAGAGATTCTGGCCGTTTGCGATCGCTGTACTGTTATTAGACGGGGGAGAGGCATTGGCACTGTTGATGTTGCTGAAACAGACGAAAACAAACTAGCGGAGATGATGGTCGGTAGAGAGGTGAATTTTTCGGTTGAAAAAGCAGCAGCTAAGCCGAAAGATGTCGTTCTATCGGTGAAGGATTTAGTTGTGGAAGATGCTCGCGGTGTGAATGCTGTAAACAACTTGAACCTAGACGTGCGCGCAGGTGAGATTCTTGGTGTGGCCGGTGTTGATGGCAATGGACAAACTGAGCTCATTGAAGCGATTACCGGATTAAGAAAGGCAACCAATGGTTCGATTTCGGTTAGTGGACAAAACATTACTGGCATTAAACCGAGAAAAGTAACAGAATCTGGTGTTGGTCATATTCCTCAGGATCGTCATAAGCACGGTCTTGTTCTTGATTTTACAATTGGTGAAAATATTCTCCTGCAAACTTACTATCAAAAGCCATATTCGTCGAATGCTATTTTAAGTTATTCAAAAATGTATGAAAAAGCTCGTGCATTAATCGAAGAATATGACGTACGAACGCCAAGTGAGCACACACTTGCTAGAGCCCTTTCTGGTGGTAACCAACAAAAAGCGATTATCGCCCGTGAAGTTGACCGCTCTCCGGATTTGTTGATTGCCGCTCAACCTACTAGAGGATTAGATGTAGGGGCGATTGAGTTTATTCATAGCAAACTGATTGAAGAACGAGATCAAAAGAAAGCGGTACTGCTAGTTTCATTAGAACTTGATGAAGTGTTAAATGTAAGTGATCGCATTGCGGTTATTTATGAAGGACAAATTGTTGATATTGTAGAAGCCGACCAAACGAATGAAAAAGAGCTTGGATTATTGATGGCAGGCGGGAAAAGAAAAGAAGTGGGTGAAAGGGAATGATGCAAAAACTATTAAAAAATAAATTGTTTGGGCTTGTCATTCCACTGATCGCCATAGCATTTGGTTTCTTAGCCGGCGGCGTCATTATGCTTATTAGCGGAAATAATCCTTTCTTAGGATATGGTGCCCTTCTTCAAGGGGTTTTCGGAGAACTTTATTATTTTGGTGAAACTTTGCGAATGATGACACCGCTCATATTTTCAGGTTTGGCTGTTGCCTTTGCATTTCGAACTGGGCTATTAAATATCGGTGTCGAAGGTCAGCTCATTGTCGGTTGGTTAGCAGCAGTTGTTGTTGGGATCTATGTGGACGGACCGATGGCACTTATTTTAGCGATTATAGCTGGTGCGCTTGCTGGAGCTGCATGGGGATTCGTACCTGGCTTCTTAAAAGCTAGGTTCCAAGTTCACGAAGTTATTGTCACGATTATGATGAACTACATTGCCCTTCACGTAAGTAACCATTTTATTCGTAATTATTTATTAGCTAGCGGGCAACGAACAGACTATGTTAATGATTCTGCTTCCTTATCCTCTCCGTTTTTAGAGAGTTTAACAGACTTTTCGCGATTACACTGGGGATTTGCGATTGCGATTATTGCCTGTGTGGTTATGTGGTTCATCCTATGGAAAACGAGCAAAGGCTATGAGTTGCGTGCTGGCGGTTACAACCCGAATGCCTCCTCTTATGCTGGGATGAATGTAAATAGAAATATCGTTCTTTCCATGGTTATCTCCGGGGGATTTGCCGGAATTGGTGGAGCAATGGAAGGGCTTGGAACATACGGTTATGCACAAATTTTATCCGGATTCACGAACCTGGGCTTTGATGGAATCGCTGTTGCCTTGCTTGGTGCAAGCACGTCCATCGGTATTTTCCTTGCCGCGTTCTTATTCGGTGGACTGAAAATCGGAGCATCGAATATGCAATCAGCAGCGGGAGTCGCCCCTGAGCTTGTAGAGATTGTGATTGCGTTGATCATTTTCTTTGTCGCTTCAAGTTACCTGATTCGCTGGGTTCTTAATCGTCTGCAGCAGAATAAGGAGGGGAAATAAATGGAGATCATTTCGATATTAAACACCATTATTCCAGCTGCACTCATTGCAGCTACTCCTCTTATCTTTACGGCATTGGGCGGTTTGTTCAGTGAACGTTCAGGAGTTGTCAACATCGGACTGGAAGGATTAATGGTTATTGGTGCCTTCAGTGGGATTCTTGCAACATTATGGCTCGAAACACTTGGATTTGGAGCTGCTTCACCTTGGGTCGCATTACTCATTGCAAGTATTGTTGGAGCTGTATTTTCACTGTTCCACGCTGTAGCTTCGATCACACTGAAAGCCGATCAAATTGTAAGTGGTGTCGCATTAAACTTCTTAGCTGTCGGATTATCGGTTTTTATTGTCCGGGAGATGTTCGGACGCGGCCAAACTGACTATATTAGTGCTCGTATATACCGAAGCGACATTCCAATTTTAAGTGATATCCCGATTATAGGTGACTGGTTCTTCAGTCGTATTTACGTAACAACGTACGTGGCGGTGATTTTAGCTGTGATTGTTTGGTACGTAGTGTTTAAAACGCCATTTGGTTTACGGTTACGTTCGGTTGGGGAACATCCAATGGCAGCGGATACGATGGGAATTAAAGTTAACCGGATGCGTTATATTGCTGTGATGCTCAGTGGAGCTTTTGGAGGAATTGGCGGAGCCGTTTTTGCGATAACGACTGCAGGTAACTTTGCTGGAAATACGATTGTCGGACAAGGGTTTATGGCATTAGCTGCCTT
Organism: Alteribacter populi; assembly: GCF_002352765.1. Classification (NCBI taxonomy): domain Bacteria; kingdom Bacillati; phylum Bacillota; class Bacilli; order Caryophanales; family Bacillaceae; genus Alteribacter; species Alteribacter populi. The sequence continues at coordinate 4,177,844 of NZ_KZ293963.1, forward strand.
AATCTTTGGTAAATGGCACCCGTTTGGAGCTTTAGGAGCTGCGCTTTTCTTTGGTTTAGCCCAATCGCTAAGTGTTACTGCTCAACAAATTCCTGCTTTAGATCAAGTGCCGCAGGTGTATCTGATGATTGCTCCATACGTATTAACGATTCTGGCATTAGCAGGTTTTGTCGGAAAAGCAGAACCACCAAAAATGCTCGGAAAAGCCTACGGGAAAGGCAGTCGATAGTGAACTTGTTTCAAAAACCTTTGGTTTAAATTCAAAAAAGAGAAGAATTAGACACGATACCTATACCTGCCTGGGCCTTTTTGCCCGGCGGGTATTTTTATATTCCAAAGTCATTCAAGGTCTTTTATACTATAAAAAGAGAAGCTTGCCGAGTCATGGGGAAATCAACATATCTATAATATCTGAATGTTTATAAAAGGCTCTGATATCAAAGAATGTTGCTATCTCTTATTTGAATTGAATGAATTTCATAATTCTGAGCCCAGGAGGCTCAACGGTTCTAAGACATGAAAAAAGGAGCAGCTCCCCAAATGTCGGATTTAGTAAGTGACCAAACAAAAGAAAGGGGAGAAAACCCCTCATGTCTATAGTACGACAAGAGAGCCTTTTTAGCTCCCAACGGAGCTCCATAAAGCCCCTCTTAATTTAACACCAAGCAAGTTGGATACCGTAGCCAAGTTGAAATGTGTTTAAAAGGTCTCTTAATAAAGAAAGATCTTCTGCGCAGTTGTCCGGAATCTGCGAGACTCCTGCGGAAAAACGTACCAGCCGAGACCCCGCAGGGCGCATTTCCCGAGGAGGCTTGGCGGTTCGTCCGCGGAAAGCGAGCAGATGCAGGCCAACGGAGCTGCAAAAGGTACGATTTTTTCAAAAAGTAATAATCCAAAAAAGAGAAGAGATATTATTTTGAAGTTGTGTGCTTCTTTAAACAAATGAATTATGAAAGTGATTCAGTTGAAAAAAACGCGCAAGAAGCAATAAACTTTTTGAAAACAGCCTTATAAATAGAGAGTAAAAAGCCGAAGGGAAGAGAAGGCATGAATGTAAAACATGTGAATGCGGTATGTCGTGCAACAAAAGGAATTTTAGCCACTCACTTTGGAATTGAGGTCAATCACCAAAGCCCGAAAGCAGGGCAGGCCACCATTCCGTCTAATGACGTTTCTGTTGTATTAGGCGTTAACGGCGAAGTGAATGGGCAAATCATCTGTTCGATAGATCAAAAAACAGCAAAGAACATCGTTGGAGTTATGATGGGCGGAATGACAATTCAAACGCTAGATGAGATGGGATGGAGTGCGATTCAAGAATTCGGAAACTGGGTTGCAGGTTCAACTGCTACTGAGCTTTCTAAAGAGAACTGTATCATAGACGTGACTCCTCCAATGGTCAATGATGGAAAATCCCATTATCGAACGAATGATATGTTCCTGACCGTTCCATTAGATAGTTCACTAGGGATGATTGACGTTCATATCTCATTAAAAGAAAAGGCAAGTTAAATCGTTACTGGAGAAACGATAGTCAAAAAGGCTGTCGTTTTTAATTTTGGATCTAGTTAAAAGGGAATGGGATCTAGTCAAAGAGGATAGGAATCTAGTCAAACAGAACACACTAAACCGCTCATTGCTTTTCTACAATTTTCGTAATAAATTGAGTACAGGTGGGACAAGCTTGTTGTAATTTAAAAAAGAAAAGGGATTCCGGAAAGGGCGACGTGTATGGCACCTTTAGATATCTCGAAATTTGAAAAAAAACTCATCATTCGAAATATTGAAGAGCGCGATATAGATAAAATTATTCAGTTATCAAAACTGTGTTTTCCAAATATGGAAGCATGGAAGCGTGAACAGTTAAAAAGTCACTTAGACGTATTCCAGGAAGGACAGTTTTGTGTCGAGTATGACGGTGAAATTATCGGATCTTGCTCGAGCTTGGTCATTAATTTTGATGAATACGACGATCAGCATACGTGGGATGAAATTACAGATGAAGGTTTTATAACAAACCACGATTCGGAGGGTTACAATCTTTATGGTATCGAAATCATGGTAGACCCTTCCTACCGCCGGATGAAGATCGGACGAAGACTGTACGAGGCACGAAAAGATTTGGCTCGGAAGTTGAACTTGAAGAGTATCATAATCGGTGGACGAATTCCAAATTACAGTGAGCATGCTAGCGACATGACACCGAGGGAGTTCGTAGAAGAGGTTATGCGCCACAATGTCTATGACCCGGTGCTGACTTTTCAAGTTATGAACGGCTTTACTTTAAAACGTATTAATCGTAACTATTTAAAAGACGATAAAGCATCGATGAAGTATGCAACACTCATGGAGTGGAATAACGTTGACTACCAGCCGACAACGAAGCGGCATTTTAAAACGTCATTTCCGGTTCGCATTTGTGTGATTCAGTACATGATGAAAAAAATCAATTCATTTGAGGAATTTGCTCAACAGTGCGAATACTATGCAGATGTTGGGGCGAGCTACAGCTCAGACTTTGTTGTCTTTCCAGAAATTTTTACTACACAGCTCTTATCGTTTATTGAAGAAAAAAGTCCGAGCCGTGCGATTCGCCGTTTAGCCGAGTTCACCGAAGATTACATCCAGGTGTTTACTGATCTTGCTGTTAAATACAATGTTAACATTATCGGCGGCTCCCATTTTGTCGAAGAAGAAGGTGATATTTATAATATTGCCTATTTGTTCCGAAGAGACGGGACAATCGAAAAGCAATATAAAATTCATATTACCCCAAATGAGCGCAAGTTTTGGGGGATACGTGGCGGAGATAAAGTCGAAGTGTTTGATACCGACTGTGGTAAAATTGCAATTCAAATTTGTTATGATATTGAATTTCCTGAGCTTGGGCGCATCGCTACTGAAAAAGGTGCGAATATTATTTTCACTCCTTTCTGTACGGATGAACGTCAAGGCTACCTCCGCATTCGCTACTGTGCTCAGGCAAGAGCCGTGGAAAACCAAATTTACACAGTCATCAGTGGTACAGTGGGTAATTTGACACACGTAGAAAACATGGACATCCAATATGCCCAGTCAGGTATCTTCACACCATCGGACTTTGCATTCCCCCGGGACGGGATCGTTGGCGAGTGTCATCCGAATATTGAAACCGTTGTTGTTGGCGATGTTGATACAGAGCTTATCCGCCGCTCACGAAAGTCTGGAAACGTAACGCAATGGAAAGACCGTCGCAAAGACTTGTACGACATTAAATATGATTGTTAATACGCCCTCCCCTCTTTTTGAAGAGGGGTTTTATTGTTACTTTACGAAAACAGCCTCCTTTAAAACGGTTTGTCTTCGGTGAAGTTTAACTGGAATGGATTTTGTCGATGCTGAAGTTGAAAGGGGAGACTACCATGAGTGAAACAACGCCTCAAAAGCAAAGACTGCCAGCTTGGAGACTACCTACAGTCATTGCGATGGTTTTTTTGTGGATTACAACCGCATTTTTTCTTTGGTTGCCAGGCCAGATTGAAGTTGATGAAGCAACCGAGCCTGATTGGACTGTCCAGGTGTACACCCGGGAAAACCCATTAAGAGAAGGGGGCAGAATGACGCTGCAAGTTTTTGTATATGATAAACCCTCAGGCGAACCGATCCGGGAAGCAAGTGTGACGTCCACTTTTTCGAATGAAGAAGTAATGACTCTTCATCATTTGGAAGCGGGTCTCTATGAAGGTGAAACCCGTGTAATGAATCAGCCTCTCATCTCAGGAGAGGTGAGAGTAAGTTACGATAATCAAGAAGCGACGAGATCATTTGAGTATCCGGTTGAACCCTTTGGTGATCAATGGACTTCTTTAGTCCATTCCTCATCGTAACTAAAATTAGGGGTCTTCAGTATGCCTTTAATCACCATACTTTATAAACCGTAATGCGGCTTCCAAAACAAGAGAAGCCGCTTTGTTTTTCCTCAATTTTCTAGTCTGGCACTCTCGTTAATATTTCACGTACCTTAAATAAGTTCTGTAATCAACACCTGTTTTGAACCATCAAAGTGGCCAATTGTAATAATTTCTTTTACAAAAGGAAAGCTTTTACACATCATAATAAAATGAGGTAAGATTATAGAAATGGGGGTGCTGCAATGAAAACGAATAAGCAAACACTTTTCCCAGCAATTCGCCAGTTAAAGGATTTTGATTGGGTATTGGATAGTCCTTATGAGACAATCATTTTGCTGGAGAGCCACGTCGGTCAATTACGAAGCCTCGTTAGAACGGCAAAACAAGCAAACAAGAAGCTTTTTATTCATGCGGATTTAGTTCATGGCTTGAAGAGTGATGATTATGGAGCTGATTTTTTATGTCAGGACATAAAAATAGATGGGCTGATTTCGACACGAAAGAACATGGTGTTAAAGGCAAAAAAACAAGGGATTTCAGCTATACAACGAATGTTTTTGCTCGATTCACTGGCACTTGAGACGAGCTTCCACAAAATTGAACAGACTGGACCTGATTATATTGAAGTGTTGCCCGGTGTTGTCCCTCACATGATTAGGGAAATTGCCGATCGAACACAAGTACCCATTATTGCAGGAGGACTCATTCGAACCGTTGACGACTTCAAAACAGCTCTTCAAGCAGGGGCATCTGCTGTAACGACATCCAATAAAGACATATGGAAACATAATCTATTATCAGGTTAACACTAGAGTTCATAGGTATCTATCGATTAGTGGAGGGCTTGCGACTTTAGGTTTCAAGTACCGATCGTTACTAGACTCAAGAATAGCACCGCGGGAAGAAAAAGTTCAACAATAATCCATAGAGTAGCTTGGTTTTTTTTTTGCTGACTCGTATAATAAAAGGAACGTGTAATCCTATCACGGCAGGATGATAGGGTTTTCTCTTTCAAAAAGAAAATTATAAGAACAACGATTAAGAGGAGGAGCCTATGAATTGGAGAGGGCAATTTGAACGTTGGAAGTCATTTGACTCCCTGCGACAGGATTTACGTGAAGAGCTAATTAAACATGAAAACGATGAAATGTACTTAGAGGACAGCTTTTATAAGAATCTTGAATTTGGTACTGGTGGAATGCGTGGTGAGATCGGTGCAGGTACGAATCGAATGAACATATATACGATTCGCAAAGCTGCTCAAGGGTTGGCTGAGTATATGAAAGCAGCGGGCGAAAAAGCACTGTCTCGGGGTGTGGTTATTGCTCACGATAACCGAAGATCATCTGATGAATTCGCATTGGAAGCGGCTTGTACTTTAGGGGCGAATGGTATTAAGACATATTTGTTTAAAGAGCTTCGCCCAACTCCTCAGCTTTCATTTGCAGTAAGACACTTACATACTCATACCGGAATAATGATTACAGCCAGTCATAACCCTCCTGAATACAATGGTTTTAAGGTTTATGGGGAAGACGGAGCACAAATGGTTCCGGAGGACGCTGACCGGTTGATCGAAATGGTGAATGCCGTTGAAAACGAATTGACCATTCAAACTGCTAAAAAAGAGGAGCTTATCAACCAGGGCTTACTCGAATATGTGCTTGATGAAATAGATGAGTCATACGGTAACGCCCTCACTTCTGTAACTGCTGACAAAGAGCTTGTAGCTTCTGTAGCGGATGATTTGTCCATTGTATTTACACCATTACACGGTGCGGCACAAAAACCGATGATGGACGGTTTTAAACGCGTAGGATTTAAAAATGTTCATTCTGTTTTGGAACAAGCCGTTCCAGATACGGAGTTTTCAGCTGTAACTTCACCGAACCCCGAAGAACATCGAGCCTTTGACAGGGCGATTTTACTAGGAGATAAACGGGATGCTGACTTGTTAATTGCTACTGATCCAGACGGAGATCGTGTCGGGGTAGCGGCTAAAAATAGCGAAGGTCAATTCACGGTGTTAACTGGTAATCAAACGGGTGCTCTTATGCTCGATTATTTACTAGGTAAGAAAAAAGAGACGAATAATCTTCCTGAAAATGGTATCGTTCTTAAAACGATTGTTACCTCGGAAATGGGACGGCGAATTGCAGGAGAATTTGGCATTGAAACGTTAGATGTACTTACAGGCTTTAAATTTATAGGTGAAAAAATTCGTCAGTTTGAAGCAAGTAAGGAGCGTACTTATTTATTTGGTTATGAAGAAAGCTATGGTTATCTGATTGAACCCTTTGCTCGTGATAAAGATGCGATCCAATCGGCATTACTTGCTGCAGAGGTGGCAGGTTACTACAAAAAGCGTGGCATGACGCTTTATGACGGCCTTCTGGAGTTATATTCTCGATACGGCTACTACCTAGAAGACTTAGAATCGTTTGTATTTAAAGGGAAAAGCGGAGCTGAAACGATGTCACAAATGATGGAAGCTTTCCGAAAACAACCTTTGAAAGAGCAGGCTGGCCAAAAAGTAAAATGGATGGAAGATTATTTAGAAGGTACACGCGTGAATGTGCTGGACGGTAGCTCCGAAGCGATTGAGTTCCCATCTTCTAATGTAATTAAAGTTGTTTTAGAAGATGGTTCTTGGTATTGTCTACGTCCGTCAGGAACAGAACCGAAAATCAAATGTTATTTTGGTGTTCGAAAGGACTCTCTAGAAGAGAGCAAAACACAATTGGAAAAGCTCAAAGATTCTGTACTACAAAAGGTGAATGAAATGTCCTAAAAAGTACTAGGAAAAAAGCACGTTGTTCTCGGACGATGTGCTTTTTTCTTTCTTTTTTGTGTGACTTTATCTATAATTGAATTAACAAATTCTGTGATATTTGTCAGACAAGTTCTAACCTTTCGTATTTAAAATATGGGACAAATAAAGAGAAACTCGAGTAATACAATGATAGTGAAAATGCTGCACGTAAAGCTTATTCTCATTTAGATAGTAAGTTTTTTAATGATTCTAAAGTTGGAGAAGTGAAAACCATGGTACTTTTACACGACTTAAAACAATATGTGGAAGAAAAACGTCAACTTATGATCCGCTCTGCTAGTTTAAATGGATTCACGTCAGAGGAAACAGTGAGGTACAGTCAAGAGCTGGATGAGCTGTTAAATTCCTATCAACAATTAACCAACCGGCAAAACATAAACAAAAGCGTTGAGGAACAGGCATGAGTTCATGAACTCGCTACCTTGAAACCTCGGCGCTTTTATCGATATGACTCAAAAGTATTGAAACGTGATACGGTGTTTAACTAAGGTAAGATGTGCAGTAAAATTGAGATGTGATGTGTTGTCGAGAAACTCACAGGAAGAGGTGCTTCGGTGACTAGAGATGAACATGTTAAGCGTGTTGATTTTGGCGGGGAACAGTGGAACAGCCGGACGTTTGAAAAGTGTTCGTTTGTTGAATGTAGCTTTAAAGGAGCTGACTTACAAGCAATTGAAACTGAACGATGTATATTCGATCGTTGTGACTTTTCAGGTGCGAAATTAAATGATTCCAAGCACAGGGCTTCTGCTTTTATAAACTGCACATTTAGAGTAGCCAACTTATGGACAACTTCTTTCCATCATTGTAAACTTACGGGGTCCACTTTTGAAGAAGCAACTTTAGTTGGAGTGACCATTGAGGAAGGGGATTGGTCCTATGTTAACTTTAGAATGCAAGACCTATCTAAACAGACCTTTCAACATACACAACTAAAAGAAACGGATTTCTACGGAGCTAACCTAAAGGGTGCAAACTTTTCAGGAGCTGATATGAAAGGCGCAAAGCTTATGAAAGCCCAGCTGGAAAATGCGAATTTAAGAGGTGCTCTCGTTGAAGCAATTAACTTTTCAGAGCTCTCACTTAAAGGTGTCCATCTCGATTGGCATCAAGCAGTTCTTGTTGCTGAAAGTTACGGAGCCAAAGTCGAAGCATAGCGCTGGTGAGGGGTTAACCCGTGGAATAAACATCGTGATAATTATCAGAATTATCTAAAAATAATAGTTCCTTTTCTTGAAAAACTGTGTATAATAGTAAAAAGAAGAAGAAAGCGGTGATAACATAGTGGCCATCATTTACATTTGTAAACAATGTAATGGTTCTGGTCAGGTTGAAAGGAAAATTTGGTTTTTGATGAGAAGGGTTCCCTGCCGCTATTGTGAAGGGAAAGGGAAGCAAAAAGTTACAAAAGAAGAAGTATGATAAGGTGTCTGCGCCATTCATAAGGTGCGGGCTTTTTGTTTGCGTTAAATCAAAGTGTGGAGATACGCCTTCAAAAGTAATATTTATCTCGCAAAAAAGGAAAGGCCACGGCCTTTCCTTATCGGTTTATTCTAAAATTTCCCAACCAGTAGAGAGCTTTAAATCAGGGAATTTATCTTGGAAGAACCGGAGAGCAAATTCATTTTCAAAGAGCAATACAGAGCGTTCCTGTTGATCTTTTACGAGCATTTTACGACTATCTGTCATATTGTCTGTCACTTCCCCGCCAGTAACCCAGCGCGCAAGTTCGTGCGTCATATGCTGAAACTCGATATCGACTTTGTACTCGTTTTTCATACGGTACTCAAACACTTGGAACTGAAGTTCACCGACAGCACCGATAATGTAGTCGTCAAAATATGGTGTACGGTAAAGCTGAATTGTTCCTTCTTGAACGAGCTGTTTCATCCCTTTATGGTATTGCTTATGCTTTAAGGCATTTTTTGCAGTGACTTTAGCGAATTTTTCCGGCGGGAATTGTGGCATTTCTTCATAGCGATAAGCTTCACTGCCACTAACAAGAGTATCTCCAACTTCGAAGTTTCCGGAATCATAAAGGCCGATAATATCACCTGGCATCGCATCATTTACAGTTTCGCGATCAGATGCGAAAAACGAGTGAGATTGAGAAAGCTTAATTTTTTTACCGGTACGGGAAAGCATGACTTCCATTCCCCGGTTAAATTTCCCTGAGCATACACGTAAAAAGGCGATTCGGTCTCGGTGATTTGGGTTCATGTTCGCTTGAATCTTGAAAATAAACCCAGTAAACGTCTCACTGTCAGGATCAATCAAGTCACCAGACGCTTTTCGTGGTTGAGGCGGAGCAGCAAGATGAACGAATTCATCTAGAAATGACTGTACACCAAAACTGGATAAGGCACTCCCAAAAAAGACTGGCGTTAGCTCTCCGTTACGGACTTTCTCCGTTGTAAACTCATTGCCGGCTTCATCTAAAAGCATGATGTCTTCTTCGAGTTTTTCTTTCTCGAAGTTTTCGAGTATCGTTTGTTCTTCGTAATCGACAGTGACACGCTCATGACTGGCATTGTGAACTTCGATTTTATTTTTCTCTCGACTGTAGATACCTTTGAGTGTTTTACCCATACCGATCGGCCAGTTCACTGGATACGTTTCCATTTCGAGAACTTCCTCGATTTCAGAAAGTAAATCTAAAGGTTCTTTTCCTTCTCGGTCCAGTTTATTAATAAATGTTAGGATTGGAATTCCCCGCATTTTACAGACCTTAAACAGTTTAAGAGTTTGTGCTTCGATTCCTTTTACGCTATCGATCACCATGACTGCAGTATCTACAGCAGTCAACGTACGGTACGTATCTTCACTAAAGTCTTGGTGACCTGGGGTGTCCAATATATTGATTTGTACGTCGTTATAAATTAGCTGCATCACACTGGATGTAACGGAGATTCCCCGTTGCTTTTCAATTTCCATCCAGTCAGAAGTAGCGAATTTTCCGCTCTTCTTTCCTTTAACCGTCCCTGCATCACGGATACTTCCACCTAGGAACAACACTTTTTCAGTGAGCGTTGTTTTACCAGCATCCGGGTGAGAGATGATTGCAAACGTTCGTCTTGGTAATTCGGTTGTCATGTACATAACCCTTTCTCGAGCAAAAAATTAAAACTCCATTCCCTCATTATATACAACTTAGCCGGAAGAATCACTCTCAAAATGCATGGTTTTCCTTACGAACGGGAAAATAATTCGTAAAGGCGCAGAAGGAGAGGAGAATCAAGATGAAAAAAGAGAGCTTATGGTATCTCTTGATGTCGAGTATCTTTGGGATTGTAACCATTGCCAGTGTCATTTATGTGTTCGATTTAGCAGCTCAACGGGAGTTAAATTTCCCCAACCATTTATTGCTTATCGGTATTGGCTTGGGTATTTGGAGTATTTTTCTTTGGAGACGAAAATCGTATCCTTTTGCGTTTGTTTTAAGCTTATTTTCAGGGTATTCGTTACTGTTGGTCGTCTTTACGATGATGGCTATGTAATAAATGACAACAGGAGTTCACAACATGAAAAAACGAGGATGGATTTGGCTTGTTAGCATACTATTAGTGCTGATCGGCGGTGTTCTTTTGTGGAATACCGTTGAATCACCTACACTACTCTACTCATTGCCATATCACTTACTAATTATAGCTGCGATGTTTGCCGTCTGGGGTGTTTTTGAGTGGAAGCGAGAGAAAAGGAAGCTGGCTTATGTTTTTATCGGGTTAGCGGTATTTTCACTATCAGTGTTTTGCTTTACAACCCTTGTATTTTAGTGAGAAGCTGAGGAAACTTGCGGATTGAATTTTGAGGTAAAGCATTACTTTATGAAAGGCGGAGTCTTCGCAGTAAATATGGCATGGAGAAATTGTTCTCCATGCCATATTTTTATATTTTAACAAGCGCTTCGCTAATTACCTTATAATGCATTTTCCTAGAAAAAATAATTGACTTCCAATCTCAATGAGTGTAGTATATTGGTTAATTAGTTGAGTAACTAACCGATTAAGGGAAGCATAGAATGAAAGTAAAGTTGGTGATCAATATGAAAAAAGCATTAGACGAAAATCGTCCGATCTTCCACCAAATTAAAGAATGGATTGAAGAAGACATTCTTGATGAGGAGTTGAAAGAGGGGGAGAGAATTCCTTCTACTAATGAACTTGCGAAATTTTACAGGATCAACCCAGCAACAGCTGGTAAGGGAGTTCAAGCACTTGTAGATGAAAAACTTATTTATAAGCAAAGGGGAATTGGCATGTTTGTGGCAGAAGGGGCAAAAAAGCTGCTAATGGAAAGGCGGAAACAAGAGTTTTTTGATGACTTTGTTAAACCGCTAGTAAAAGAAGCACACAGAATTGGGATGGAGCCTGAAGAGCTCACCGAGCTATTGTCAAAAGGAGTGAAGGAAAATGAGTGAAAGAATTGTACAAATTCAGAACCTGACTTTTTTTCACAGCAAGGACAAAAAAGGATTACATGATGTGGACCTCACAATTGAAAGAGGAAAGGTTTATGGGTTGTGGGGAAGGAACGGAGCAGGAAAAACAACATTAATGCGCGTGTTGGCTGGGTTTTTATGGCCTGATAACGGAGAGGTCCGAGTTTTCTCAGACGTTCCCTTTGAAAATCGAAACGTTATAAAACGCATTTGCTTTATCCAGGAAAATCATCCGCTAAATCGTTTGTGGCGAATTAAAGACGTGATGAAAATTGCCGCCGACTTTTACCCGAATTGGGATGAAGCGTTTGCTGAGCAAAGTTTAAAAACATTTTCCTTAGATCCGGAAAAACGAATCAAAACACTTTCAAAGGGGATGAAAACAGCGGTAGCATTAACTGTCGGTCTTGCAAGCCGTGCAGAACTGACAATCTTTGATGAGCCGACGAACGGATTGGACGCTGGAGTACGGGAAAAGTTTTATGAGCTTCTCATGAATGAGCTTGATGACGGGGAAAGAACAATCATTTTATCTACTCATTTTATACAAGAGCTTCAAGCTTATATTGAAGAAATGATCGTGCTGCATGAAGGGTCACTAGTTGTGCAACGTTCGATCGAGGAGATTCGTGAGCAAGCGGTCTATGTTACAGGATCAAAGGAGATCCTTGGACAGTATCAAAACCATGATGATGTGTTAGAAGTGAAGACACTAGGTACGACAGTTTCTATTCTTATCGAAAAAAATAGTGAAGTATGGGATGGTGTTCGTAGCCTCGACATAGACATGGAGACACCGAGTTTACAAGACTATTTGTTAAGAAAAACAGATTTTGAACAAGAAGAGGGTGAGAAATTGTGAATGAAGTAATCGGGATTTGGCGTATTATTTGGTTAGAAATGAAACAATCGTTTGTTATTTTTTGGTCGATATTGATCGGTACGACTCTATTGGGATTACTGGGGACAGTCATTTTTCAACTTGAAGAGATCATCTTCGTGACTAATGTACCTTTGTATATTTATTTTACTATTATCGGTGCTCAGCTTTTTCGACTGGCTCTTACTTATGGAACATCGTTTGGAAGCACAAGAACTCAGTTTTATATAGGAGCGATTACTGGAGGTGCATTTCTTGTACTATTAGGAAGTGCCATCCATGCCCTTGTTTATCTTGGACTAAATACGTTAGCTTTTACATTCGTTCCAGCTTTCGAAATTAAACACTTTTTTCCGTTTTTACTTACTATGGGTGATGGAGTCTTTCCTAATTTTCTCGTAGATAGCTTGTTTAGCCTGATGGTGTTGTCGATTGGATGTTTCTTTTCAACACTCTATTATAGATATGGTTCTCTCCCTTTGTATTTAAGCGGTGCGTTTCTTGTCCTAACAGGGGTTTTCCCGGTAACTCATCAATATTGGCAAAATTTTTTCCGGTTTCTTTATACAAGTAGCTTATTCGAAGTGCTTAGTGCTTTTTTTATTATCGCTCTGGTTGCGTTTTTAATACCATTAATGTTTATCAGAAAGTTCAACATTTACAGAAAGGGGAATGCCTCATAACGTAATTACGCTTAAAGGTTTTTTCCGTTTTTTTAAAACAACAAGATTCGTTAACCGAAATATAAAAAGAAGGCCGTCCTGGTTGAAGGGGCGGCCTTTTAATGAAACACTAAGATTGGAAAACGCTCCACAAAATTGTGTCGAATTTATGAATAAGCTAGTAAATTAGAGAAAAACATCGATAAATGTAGAAAAACATATATATTATACGCTTTCATGACGATTTTCTTTCTCTATTAATTCTGTTACAATTCAATATGTTTGCAACGGCCCCGACTTTCGTGAGAGTCGAAAGTCATATTATAAAGCTAATAGGAAGAGGTGCAACATTGAGTTACACAGAAAAATTGAAAAATGAATGGTTTGGCAATGTGAGAGGAGATATTCTTGCAGGTGTTGTTGTTGCTTTAGCTCTCATTCCAGAGGCGATTGCGTTCTCGATTATTGCAGGCGTTGATCCTATGGTAGGGCTTTATGCTGCTTTTTGTATTGCGGTTGTCATTGCTTTTGTAGGCGGAAGACCGGGGATGATTTCCGGTGCTACAGGTGCGATGGCGTTACTAATGATTACACTCGTGGCGGATCACGGGTTGGAATATTTACTCGCAGCGACGATTTTAACCGGTATTATTCAAGTTCTTTTTGGTGTTTTCAAGCTGGCAAGTGTAATGAAGTTCGTGCCACGTTCCGTTATGATCGGCTTCGTAAACGCCTTGGCGATCTTGATTTTTACCTCACAGTTACAACACTTTGTTGGAGAAACCTGGATTATGTATAGTTTAGTGGCTTTAACATTGGCGATTATTTACATTCTCCCACGTTTTACAAAAGCAGTACCGTCACCGCTAGTGGCGATTATAATTGTCAGTGCTGTTGCCATTATGATGAATGCGGGCGTACGGACAGTTGGAGATATGGGGGCACTACCTTCGACACTTCCAATTTTTGCATTGCCAAGTATTCCGTTAAACCTTGAAACACTCATGATTATTTTGCCATATTCACTTGCTCTAGCTATGGTTGGTTTACTAGAGTCGCTACTCACAGCTTCAATTGTTGACGATATGACCGACACGGATAGTGATAAAAACAAAGAAAGCCGTGGTCAAGGAATTGCGAATATGGTTACAGGCTGCTTTGGTGGTATGGCTGGTTGTGCAATGATTGGACAAGCCGTTATTAACGTAAAGTCAGGTGGTAGAGGACGACTATCCTCTTTAGTTGCCGGTGTGTTTTTGATGTTCTTAATTCTTGTGCTGGGCAATCTTGTTGTTCAAATTCCAATGGCTGCATTAGCTGGAGTTATGATCATGGTCTCAATCAGTACATTTGACTGGAGTTCTCTCATGAATATCCACAAAGTTCCTCGTACCGATGCTCTTGTTATGATCGTTACAGTGGGAACGGTTGTCTATACGCATGATTTATCAAAAGGGGTATTTGCCGGGGTCATACTGAGCGCCATTTTCTTTGCTGCTAAAATTTCTAAGGTAAAGGTAGAGAAGCAGCTCGATGAAAGTTCCTCAAGTCTGACTTACCATATTGATGGTCAGATATTCTTTGCTTCTGTGACAGAATTTCTCGCAAAATTTGACTATGATGTGATTGTCGATGAAGTAATCATTGATTTGAGTCGGGCTCATCTTTGGGATGACTCTGCAGTCGGTGCTATAGATAAAATCGAGGCGAAATACGAGTCACGCGGAATCAAAGTGAAAATTGAAGGATTGAACAAAGAAAGCTCTATACTCATGGACCGCATTGGCGGCTTGAGTAAAGCTTCAGGGCACTAAAAGGTCGGTGACATTCTATGTTTGAAAATATTCTATTAGCTGTAGACGGTTCCGAACACTCTCATCGTGCTACAATAAAAGCAATGGAGCTAGCCAAACTCTCAAAAGGCTCTACGATTGAAATATTGTATGTGGTGGATGCAAATACGTCCAAATCAGATGTACTAAAATATGGAGATTCTGACACAGCTGCGTATAAACGCAAAGAAATGTTGCAAGCATTTGAAGCGAAGGTTTTTAACAAAGGAATTGACTACGAAGTCACAATTCTGCACGGAACGCCAGCTGAAACGATTATTGAATATGTGAACGATGGCGATTACGACTGTCTCGTTATGGGAAGTCGCGGCCGCAACGAATTACAAACCTTCATATTAGGTGGCGTAAGTCATAAAGTGATGAAGCATGTAAAAGCACCGATTATGATGGTGAAATAAAACAATTGAGCTGTCTCTTTTTAGAGGCAGCTTTTAATATTTGTGAAGGTTCTGTCGTTATTTATCGAATGATCGATATCTTGAACATTTCCGCTGATAAAAGTAATATCGTAAAGGTTTGTTGTAGCACAATCTATAAAAAAAGTATTATTCAAAGGTCACCTCATGTCCGCTAAATTTTTGTACATACTAAACGTGAAAGAGGTGACGACACGATTATGGATGATAAAACCTATCAACTCATGAAAGAACTAACCGAAACAGAAGGTCTTCCTGGCTTTGAAGACCGTGTTTATAATTTGATGAAGCGGGAAATTAAAACCATTACTAACGAGACGACCACCGACAATTTAGGAAGCATCGTAGGGAAAGTTGGCGACAGCGGACCGAAAATCATGCTCGCCGGACACTTAGATGAAGTTGGCTTTATTGTAAGCAATATTACGAAAAAAGGATTCTTGAAGATCAAAGCCCTAGGCGGATGGTGGGGACACGTCATGCTCGCTCAACGGGTGAAGGTCCTCACAAGTAAAGGTGACCTCACAGGGGTTATTGGTTCTAAGGCGCCCCACGTCCTCAGTGTAGAAGAGCGAAAAAAAGTACTTAAAATTGATAAAATGTTTATCGATATTGGGGCTTCAAGTGACGAAGAGGCGCGATCATTCGGCGTTGAAGTCGGGGATCCAGTGGCAACGATTTGCCCGTTTGAGGTCTTACCTAACAAAAAAACACTTTTAGCCCGTACATGGGATAACCGTGCTGGTTGTTATGTGGCGCTGAAAGTTTTAGAAAAACTACAATCAAGTTCGCTTCCGAACCAGCTTTTCTCAGGTGCAACCGTTCAAGAAGAAGTAGGTCTACGAGGTGCCCAAACGCTCGCTCAAACAATCCTACCGGATATTTCTTTTGCGACAGATGTCGGTGTGGCAGGGGATACACCAGGAATGGACCAGGATGCGGCAAATCTGGAGCTTGGAAATGGACCCATTCTCGGTTTTCTTGACCGTTCAATGGTTCCACATCGAAAACTGCGCGATTTTGTCGTTAATATCGCAAAAGAATATAACATTCCCTTTCAACGTGAGCTTATGACAGGTGGAGCAACAGACGGAGGTAAATTCCACCTTGCAGGAAGTGGTGTCCCGACACTCGTCGTAAGTGTTCCTTCCCGTTATATTCACAGTCATGTGTCTATGGTTCACCTCGATGACTTGAATAACGCCGTTGATCTGCTTGTTCAAGTGATCAGTGCATTAGATGAACAAACGGTGCAAAAGATTAAAGGGTTAGAAGGTTAATAAAAAAATCGAGTAGCACATAGTCTACTCGATTTTTTATAGTTCAGAAATATAAAAATTTACGTTTGTGTCTAGCTCCAGGAGCCATCGTGTCAAATAACCTGCCCGATCAAAAGTAAAAAGCACTTTTGATCGGACAGAACATTTGCATGTCGTCGGGTAAAGGAGCCTTGCGCTTTTCTTGTCATATTTTAAAGTAAATGGAGTAATGTCGTGGCAATGGAAAAATAAATAAGCAAACCGATAATATCGTTAACTGTTGTAATAAACGGGCCTGAAGCAATCGCAGGATCGAGCTTCATTTTATTAATGATAAGCGGTACAATCGTACCAATTACAGTAGCAATACTAAGCGAAATAAAGATTGAAACACCTACAATAAAGGCTAGCCAAACGCTACCGTGAAGGATTGGCACAATAATCATTAAGACAGCAGCACACATTAATCCGAGCATGATTCCTGTGCTAAACTCACGAAGAATCATTTTACCGATACCTTTACGCTCGAGTGTGCCTAAAGCTAGGGAACGTACTGCAACAGCTAACGACTGTGTCCCTGTGTTCCCTGAGGAGTCCATTATTAATGGGATAAATCCGGCTAAAAGCACGACGGCTTCTAATGTTTCTTCAAATTGTCCGATAACATTGGCGGTAATCATGCCAAAGAACATAAGCAAAATGATCCATGGTGCTCGTTTTTTAGCTGCCGTAAAGGGAGAGAGCGTTATGTCTGTAGCACCTCGTGATGCAGCAAACTCACCAAGGTCTTCGGTAGCCTCTTCTTCAATAACATCAATAATGTCATCGACCGTAATAATGCCTACGAGTGTGTTATGGGAAGTGACGACTGGAACTGCTAGGAAATCATATTTTTTAATCAAGTTCGCCACGTCTTCTTGATCATCTCCTGTTTTTACAGAAACGACACGAGAACTCATCACGTCTTCCACTTTCGCATCAGGTTCTGCGATGATCAAGTCACGCAAGGAGACAACGCCTGCTAACTCGTGCTTCATGTTCACCACATACAAATAATAAATGGTCTCCGCATTGGGCCCTTTCTTACGCAATAATTTAATCACATCTCGTATCGATGAGTCCGCTGAAATGTTGATAAACTCTTTAGTCATGATTGCACCCGCGGTTTCCTCTTCATAGCTGAGAAGTTCGCGAATGTCTTTAGCGTCTTTAGCCTCAAGTCCTTCGAGGATGGCATTGGATCGTTTAGTTGGGATCTCGCCTAAAAAGTCGGCTACATCATCGGCAGACATTTCACCAACCATATCTTGAGCGTAGTGCTGATTGAGTTCTTCAATGATTTGCTTCTGATCTTCTAAATCAAGTTCCTGGAAAATCTCAGCAAATTCTTCTGCTGAAAGGTATTCGTATAAATTTTGACGCTGTGTATTATTTAAGTCTAAGAAAAAATCCAGTTGATCCTGTGGATGAAGCTCTAAAAATAAATCGCGAAACTTTTGAATATCCGCTGTATTTAATGCTTGCAAGACAAACTGAGCGTATTGTTCGCGATTTTGCTCGGTTAATTTAACCATAAGGTCAGCCCCCTTTTAGCAAGGTCAGCCGTTACCGGTGGGAACGGTCCTTGCTCTTATTTTATTATTTCTTAATTGGATAGTGACAAAACGCCTATATGATATGGGCACGGGGTCCATTCCACACCACCTCCTGGAATTTTTATATACTTTATAACTTCAAATAAAAAACACCTTCATTCATTACGAACGAAGGTG
Organism: Alteribacter populi; assembly: GCF_002352765.1. Taxonomy (NCBI): domain Bacteria; kingdom Bacillati; phylum Bacillota; class Bacilli; order Caryophanales; family Bacillaceae; genus Alteribacter; species Alteribacter populi. The sequence continues at coordinate 4,195,847 of NZ_KZ293963.1, forward strand.
TTACATGCATAGCAAATAACGTTGTGTTTTGGGTCACTAACCTCCATTCGTAGAGCTTTAGCACTGTACGGCATAGGCATGCCAGCTACATTAGGAAACACCTTATGTCGATGATTCCAGTTGACCCATTGGCGTCTTTGGACATTTTTGGGCAGTAGCGTATCTCCGTACAGGAGCCTCACCTAACGAGGAATGAATTTTTTAAGCTGTTTGCTATGATAAAGGATATGTTCCCTGCCTGTCAACATGAAAATGATTTTTTCTCCGAGTGAAAAGGAGAAACGGTTCTCCAAATCGAATGATAACAAGATCAAAATGTTTATACAGGGGGAGAAAATGGAACGTGGAATAGTACTCGAAAGAAAGAGAATGCCGTTGTTTCAAAGACGTTGGGTAAAAATCGTCGTTGTACTTGTAGGAGTGCTTCTTTTTTTATCCATAGTTGCACTTGGAACAGGGTACTGGTTTATTACTAAAAGTCACCCCGTTTTAGAAGGAGAAAAACAGATGAATGGGCTAACACAAGAAGTAACGGTTCTACGAGATGAACGAGGTGTAGCACAAATTAATGCGACTGATTTAGAAGATTTGTTTTACGTGCAAGGTTACGTGACTGCTCAAGATCGTCTTTTTCAAATGGATATGACCCGTCGCCTTGCTGGTGGGCGTTTAGCTGAAGTGGTTGGAGAAGCGGCTCTAGATAGCGATCGTTTTTTCCGAACATATGGCATGCACCGTTATATTGAGGCTACAATCGAAAAGTTCGACGATGAAACTTCCAGAGCGGTTGATGCTTTTTCAAAAGGTGTGACGGCTTATATTGATGAAGTATTCCCTGAGGGAAACCAGCCTCTTGAGTTCCGTATTCTCGGTTATGAGCCTGACCCCTGGACACCAGAGGACTCAGCGATTGTCGTCAAGTATATGGGATATACCTTAACGGGAAATCATCGAAACGAAATCGAGAACTATCAGTTTGTTCAAGCTCTAGGTGATGATGCGCAGTTTTTGTTTCCGGAATATCATGTTGACGACCATTTTCCAACAATTTACGAGCAGGTGGATATTGAAGATATGCCTTTTGAAAGTGGCGCGCTAAATTCACTGAAAGCTTTTGCACCATCCGAGTTTAATGGAAGCAATAACTGGGCAATTAGTGGAGAACATACCGAATCCGGTTTCCCATTAGTAGCTGATGATCCTCATTTAGGATTGGAAATTCCGAGTGTATGGTATCAAACTCACCTAAACTTAGAAGGTGACTTTCATTCAGTTGGCGTCACTGTACCCGGCGTTCCAGGTGTCGTGTTAGGGCATAATGACGAGCTTGCGTGGGGTGTGACTTCGATGTCGGTGGACCAGGAAGACTTGTATTTAGAAGAGGCCCACCCCGATCAAGCTCATCACTATTTATATGACGGGGAATGGGAGGAAGCCGAAGTTATCGAAGAAGTGATTGCAATCGATGGTGGTGAATCTCATGTTGAACAAGTTGAAATTACCCGAAATGGACCAATCATGAGCCATCTGTTTCATGATAAGGAGGAGGGCGAGGAGCCCGTTATCAATTCAGAAGCTCTTTACCATGCAATGAGCTTGCGGTGGACTGGCCGTGAAGCCGGTGAAGAACTGAACGGTGTCTTAAAGTTGAATCGTGCAACGAATGTAGATGAATTTATGAATGGTCTAGATGAGTTTGTAACACCAGCGCTAAGCTGGGTGTTTGCAGATCGAAAAGGGAATATTGGCTACCGCGGTCAGGCCCGGTTACCTAACCGGCAAAATTCAGATGGGCTCCTTCCTATCCCAGGATGGGATCCTAATTATCAATGGGACGGTTTTATTCCAATCGATGAATTGCCGCAAATTGTTAATCCTGAATCCGGATACATTATGACTGCAAACAACAAGCCGGTAGATGATGAATATCCTTACGAAATTGGGCGCAGCTTTTACCCATACCGAGCAGAGCGTTTGGATGAAATGATCCAAGAACAAATTGTTTCCGGAGAACCGTTTACGTTGGAGCATGCAAAGGAAATGCAGCACGACTTTTTAAACACTCAGGCTCGCTCTCTTTTACCCTTACTGGTTGATGAGATTGGTGATTCAGAGTTGACTGAGTTAGAATTAGCTGCCCTCGAACTTCTAATGGAATGGGATTATGTTGAGAGTGCTGACTCTGGAGCTGCTCTCGTCTGGCATCAATGGTATAACCAATTTGGTGAGAGAATGTTTGAAAACATTGTCGATTTTCCGTACTCAAGCGCACTCGTTATTCACGACACGATTCACAAAGCGGCGCACGATGAAGAAGGGAGGATGTTTGCTTTTTTAGATGATGAATGGCATCGAGACTTCACGGTGTTTGTCGAGGAAACCTTTTCGGATGCTGTTGCTACCGTAAAAGAGATACAAGGAAGTAGGGTAGAGCAATGGGCGTGGGGTGACTGGCATAAAATGACGATCACCCATCCATTAAGCGGGGTCTGGCCTCTCAATCATTTATTTAATTTAGGCGCATGGGAGGTGGGCGGAAGTGGAGCTACACCAGGAGCGCATTCCTATGATGAAGAAACAGGGCGTGTTCGCCACGGAGCTGGATGGCGCTTTGTCGCTGACTTAAGCTTTGAAGAGCCAGCCCAGGATATCGTCATGCCTGGTCAGTCCGGTCAAGTTCTCTCCCCTCACTACGATGATCAAATTGAAACGTGGCTTGAAGGTGACTTATACCCGGTGATTTATGAAAAAGAAGAAGAGGATGCCGGAGTAAATGTAATGCGTTTTGTGCCAGCCGAAGAGGAGTAGATTTTGATAGCCGGCTCTCTGTGAGAGTCGGCTAATTGCCTTCCTCTTGAAAACCTCTGCCTAATTTTATAAAGTTGAAACAGAAAGATGCTTGGCGAGGAGAATGAAATGAAGATTAATTGGTATTTAATCATCGCAATATTTATAGGCGGTGCCCTCGGAACAACGGTCCGCTACTTCATTAACGTCCAGACGATGTTCACACTTTATCCAATCGGTACGTTGACCGAAAACATCATTGGAAGCTTTTTATTAGGCGTCCTCACGCGCTACTTGATTCACCGCAAATCACATGAAGTATGGAAAGCCGGACTGGGCGTTGGCTTCTGTGGCAGTTTAACGACAATGTCAACACTCGCTGCTGATGCTTATGCTTTAGCAGGTGACAACTCGATGCTTAGCGCTGCACTTTATACATCGCTATCTTTATTTGGCGGTTTACTCGTTGCCATGATTGGTTTTGCCTTAAGTGATGCCTATGCGAAACGAATGGGGGCGGTTGAAAATGATTAATCTCTTTCTCGTTTCTATTGGGGGTGGACTAGGAGCCGTTAGCCGCTACTTGCTTGGCTTGAAAATACAGCAGCAATATCCTAAATCACCGATTCCTATAGCCATGCTTATCGTTAACTTACTCGGATCTCTTGGGCTTGGTGTTTTTTTTGGTGCCCTTTTCGGTGGTATCCCGATGTTCGAATATGACAATCCATGGTTTTTACTATTAGGCATCGGTTATTTCGGTGCTTTCACGACGTTTTCTACATTTAGCGTCGAAGCGACTACACTTATTCATGAGCAAAAATACAAAAAAGCTTTTATATATATTGGGCTAAGTATTGTTGGATCATTTGTGATGTTTTTACTTGGTATCTTCTGGTTTGTTTAAATGAGGTGAGCGTGAGTAACGTAGCAATGTGAGAAAAAAATAAAAAGTCTCCCATAAAAAACTATGACCCACTCGCTTCTTGCCTCTCTGTAGCTTGTGGGTGCAAGGGAACCAAGCTTTGTTCCACTATTGATAGGCGCCTTCTCCAAAATCTTAAAGAAGCTTGCAAAACTGGACCAATTAAGATGATAGACAAAAATGAACCAGCTGCCACTGGCCCCCCTAAAAGCCAGCCTATTGTTAAAGCAAGTAACTCAAGTACTGATCGTACAAGGCGAATGGAAAGCCCGGTTTTCTCAGCCAAAGCAAGTGTAAGACCATCCCGAGGTCCTGCACCTAAAGTAGACGCAACATACATTCCAGCTCCAAAGCCCATTAAACAAACGCCGAGGAAAAGAAAAGTCGTCCGTTCCCACAACGGAAATACCCCATTGAAGAAGGGGATGGCTAAAATAAGGTTGATAAAAAAACCAACAAGGATTACATTAACAAAGGTACCTAACCGAGGCCTTTTCTTTTCAATCAAGTACGTAAAAAGAACCATAAACAGCCCGAGAATTTGAACACATAAACCTATTGACCATGGGGTATTATAGGACATTCCGATGTGAAGGACATCCCAAGTCGCTGCGCCTAGAGCTGATATAATCATCAATGAGGCGCCAAGAGCGAGAATAAAGATTCCAGACAAAAATACCAACCATTTAAGTAAACTAAAATACACTCTGTTTCGAGCTTTCATGTCACTAAACCTTAATTTCCCCACTCTAATCCTTCTTTCTCTAGTTAATCTTAGTCGCGGTCTAAGTTTTCATTAATTTGCTTGAGCACACGTCTGAAAACCGTTAAATCATTTTCATTAATACCAGAAATAGCTTCTCTTTCCATGTTATGTGAAGCATGAAGCCAGTCTTGATAACGTAATTTTGCTTTTGGTGATAGCATAACAAAACGTTCACGCCGGTCTTTTCCAGCCTCTCTCTGAATCCAGCCTTCCTCCTCAAGTCGAGTCAAAGTCCGTGTAATCGTTGGTGCTTCCACGTTTAGATACTCGCTGATTTCTATCTGTGTTACTTTTTCCTTCTGTGCTAAATAAAAAATAATTCCCCACTGAGAGCTAAAAAGTTCAAGAGGAGAAAGGTGTTCATTTAATCTTTTCTTAAACTTACGAGCCGTTTGATTCACTAGATGACCATATAACAATGTCACAACGATCCCAACCTTCGCATCATCACTAATTTTTTTACTTACCTAAGTAAGTATATATCGAATTGCATGCCAATTCAACATAAATGTCTTCAAAATAGGTGCTGAATAAACAACAACTGAACACTTGCCATCATTTCATCATCCTTAAGCCTATTCGCACATAAACTGAAGTAACGAGGATATAGGAGGGGAACTACATGAGTGATCATGATCGCGATAGAGTGCTAATGAGGACGATTGATGAAATAACGGAAATAGCGGATGGTTTCGGTTTAGATTATTACCCGATGCGCTATGAAATTTGCCCAGCTGATATTATCTATACTTTTGGAGCCTATGGTATGCCGACGCGCTTTTCTCATTGGAGCTTCGGAAAGCAGTTCCATAAAATGAAGCTTCAATATGACTTGGGTTTGAGTAAAATATATGAGCTTGTGATAAACTCCGATCCTTGTTACGCGTTTTTACTCGATACAAATACGTTAATTCAAAACAAACTGATCATTGCCCACGTTTTAGCACACTGTGATTTCTTTAAAAATAACGTCCGGTTTTCTAACACACGACGAGATATGGTCGAAAGTATGACAGCCACAGCAGAGCGTGTAGCTCACTATGAAATGGTTCACGGGCGAGAAGAAGTAGAACAGTTTCTGGATGCTGTTATGGCGATTCAAGAACATATCGATCCAAGTCTTGTAAGACCCAAGCTCTCATGGTCTAAAGAGGACATCTGGTTAGATGAAGATGACGATGATCCGAAAGAAAGTCCGTATGACGACCTTTGGACACTTGACGAAGCTGAAAAAGTGAAGCCAAGCCGACGAGAGTTAGCTAAGAAAAAGAAGAAGCTACCTCCACATCCCGAAAAAGATATACTTCTATTCATTGAAGAATACAGTCGTGAACTTGAGGATTGGCAGCGTGATATTTTCACGATGATGCGTGAAGAAATGCTATATTTCTGGCCACAATTGGAAACGAAGATCATGAACGAAGGCTGGGCGAGCTATTGGCATCAAAGGATTATTCGCGAAATGGATCTCACAGAGGAGGAAGCAATCGAATTTGCCAAACTGAACGCAGGCGTCGTTCAGCCATCAAAAACGCAGATCAATCCCTACTATTTAGGGATAAAAATTTTTGAAGATATCGAAGAGCGATACAACAATCCAACAGAAGACATGCGTGAATTACAAGGAGTTAAGCCAAACAGCGGTCGGGAAAAGATGTTCGAGGTGCGGGAGATTGAATCCGATATTTCCTTTATACGAAACTATCTCACAAAAGAGCTGGCAAGTCGCGAGGACATGTACTTGTTCCAAAAGAAGGGACGCGACTATAAAATTGTCGATAAAGAGTGGGAAGCGGTCCGTGATCAGCTTATCTCCAGTCGTGTAAATGGCGGATTTCCTTACATTACAGTGACTGACGGAGATTATCTTAAGAACGGAGAGCTTTATCTGACTCATTGGTATGAGGATATTGAACTGGATACAAAATATCTGGAGAAAACTCTCCCTTACTTACATCAGCTATGGGGAAGATCGGTGCATTTGGAAACGGTGCTGAGTGAACGTGAAATTGTCTTTACGTATGACGGGAAGAAGATTCATAAGAGGTATTTGTAAGTCATAAATAATATGAAACGCATGAGCTTCTCAAAAGTTCTTGCGTTTTCTTTTATTTTGTAACTCGGATAAATAAATTATCAACTCTATTCCATCTGTTATGTAATAGTCGGTTTGTTTTTATTGCCAAAGAATTCAGAAAAGCTTATTGTAAGAATAATGGACATCCAAATATTTTACACAAAATGCTATTCATGAAGAAGGATGGGGAGATCCGACTATAAACGATGTTACCAATCTATAAAAGAGCATGACACTTTTGCTTATTCTTACACTCAGATTCCGTTTGCGAAATGAGTTTAAAAGTGAGCAGCTTCTTAAGAACGAAATAAGGGATATAGTTAGTAACGAAGGGCTCTATCAACGGACTAATATTGGATGGCAGGATATCATACAAGTGTACGACCATCCAGATATGTTTCGTTTATATCTATCAAAGAACAAAGCTATTATACTAACAATGGCTTTTATAAAACAAAAGAGCATGCATAAGTAAGTTTCTCACAATAAAATTAACGCGGGATAAACTTAGATGTGTAAAGTGTCGATAGGTATACTTGGACTTAGATATATTAGCAGTTTAGGTTTGAAATAATCACACTAAAGGAGTGAAGAGTAGTGACGATTCCCTCAAAGTTACAAGCAGGAGATGAAGTACGGGTTGTTTCTCCAGCCACTAGCTTAGCTGTTATTAGTGACCATGATCGTAATTTAGCAGTAAAACGTTTGCAGGCGCTAGGTTTAAATGTAACATTTGGCCGGTACGCAGACGAGTCAGATAGGTTTCATTCTTCTTCCGTGGAGTCACGTTTAACGGATTTGCATGAAGCATTTGAAGATCCGAATGTGAAAGGCATTTTGACAACGCTCGGGGGGCTAAATAGCAATCAGCTTCTCCGTGATTTGGATTACGACGTGATCAGACGGAATCCAAAAATTTTGTGCGGATACTCTGATATTACAGCGTTAAGTAATGCGATTTATACGAAAACAGGGTTAATGACATATTCTGGGCCTCATTTTTCTACGTTCGGGATGAAAAAAGGAATCGACTATACATTGGAATATTTTATACGGTGCATGTTTGAGTCAGTTCCGTTCAAGGTCAAACCCTCAGAAAGCTGGAGTGATGACGATTGGTACCTTGATCAGAATAACAGAACGTTTATTGGAAATGATGGCTTTCAAGTCATTACGAAAGGTAAAGCAGAAGGGAAAATCATAGGCGGTAATCTTTGTACGTTGAATCTACTTCAAGGAACAGAGTACATGCCGGATTTGGAAGGAAGTATCCTTTTTCTTGAAGATGACAATGACGTTTCGGCACAGACATTTGACCGGGATTTGCAGTCACTCATACACTTGCCTGCATTTAAAGGCGTGAGAGGGCTAGTCATTGGCAGGTTTCAAAAAGCTTCTGAGATCACTCTCGTAGACATGATGGCAATTATCGGATCGAAGCCGGAGCTCGCATCTTTTCCAGTTGTATCCAATGTTGACTTCGGACACACGACGCCGCACATCACGTTTCCCGTTGGTGGGACTGCTAAATTGGAGGCCATATCCGAAGAGGAAATAAGCATAGATGTCGTAGAACATTAAAAGGTAGAAGTAGAAGCGGCGAAAACTTCTGCCTATGCAGTGGTGTTGGCACACTTCAACCTTAAGGTTTGTTCGAATTAGAAAAAGCCTAAGTACGGTTAATCACCTGTCTGTCGATAATCTAGCTTGAAATGAAAAGGCTGTTGAGAAGGGTTTCTCAACAGCTTGAGGCCGGCCATTGAGGCTGACCTCTTTTCTTGATACAGGTAACAGCTTTAATAACCTGCTTTTGGAGTATTAACAAACTTTTCGATAATCATTATAAAATGACCAAAGTTAAAAGTGAAGAACGAATAACGATTGAGGAAAATGTTTCTTTATCTGAAAATCTCGGAAATTTTTCAGTATGATGTAAAGAAATTAATAAGCGGTTTATTTTGAGCGGAAGTGTGATTTAGGAAAGAATGTATAAAAAAGAGAAATGTTTTATCATTTATCACAAAGTGTAAAAGGAACATATGTGCAGTTTATTTTACCCGTTTATGAAGAACGCTGGACCCCAGAATTAGGGTTAGTATTGGAGCTAGAATAGCTTTGAACCATTTTGTGTAAATCTTTGTGAGCTTCTCTTATTTCAAGGGTTTGATCAAGGATTTTTTGAAAACCTTGCAAGTCTTTATCAGATGCATTTAATACCGACTTAGGAATATCTTCAGCGATTTGTTGTAAAGTTAAATCTCGCTTCATGAATAACGACCTCCTTCCCTTTTTTGGACTTTTGTCTTGTCCTCTTTATTAATTTTTGAAAGAGATGTTATTTTCCTGCAAACTGTCACCAAAATTTATCTACAAATATCATCAGAATTCTGCGTAAAAAGTGTACAATTATGTATAAATCAGAGCAAAAGATACACTCTATTTATTTAGGTGGGTTACCCTTCACCTAGATTAAACAAGGAGGTTTTCAAATGGTTAATCAAAATTTTGAGAAATTTAATAAAATACAACAAAAACACAAAGCCGATTATCCTGGTGGGGAAAACGCTGGAAAATCACCAATGGGAAGATCAAATGATACGAATGATCGAGATAGTTCAATATCGGTAGGAGCAGAAGGGCGAGATATACCTTCTAAAAAGTGATTGATAAAAACAGGGACCTGTTACGATAGGTCCCTGTTTTTATGACCTTCTAAATGTTTTACGTTTGTTTCCTCTTTTTCGATTGCTTCCAGACCATTTTGTTTTTTATATTAAATAGTTCACCTCCGCTAATGTTTTGTTATTTAGTATGTGAGAGTTCGTTTTATGATAAAGGGAAGGTTTTAGTGAAACGATTGAATTTTTAGAGGCAAATATCAATAACACACATAAGGTATAATAATTTCATTTTAAGTGGGTGAATGTAATGAATTATTATCCTTATCGACAGCAGTGGTCTTCAGTTTTAGAATTATTAAATCAGAGTCTACAAGGTGAAAAAATGGTTTGTTCACTAAGCACACAATTATTTCACATTTCAGCAACAGAAGATCTAGAAGGCAATCCCGAAATGCATGAACATCTTGTTCCGGCTTCTTATCATCGCGTAACAGCAGTCGGTTCTGCTCAACGTTTACAAAATGGTGAATACCATGACTCAATAATTAATACGTTGATTTCGTGTGTAAATAGTGGACTTAGAGAAGACCAGGAAGTAATGAAATGGCTACAAATTATGCTAGACAATGCACCGGATGGATTTGAATCTTTTATACAAAACATTATTAATTGGCAACAACAAACAGAACAAAGTTTATCTTCTGCTCTACAGCTTATAGGACAAATGGACTATGATATTGAAGATATAAACAATAATGGCATAAATTATTATTAAGGGTTAACAGTTTGGGCATTTAGGAGCAAAACATAAAGCTGAACTATATCATCGTTCAGCTTTACATAAAATTTCTTTCAATATTAAAAAGAAGAAAGAGTGGCTTTAATTATTGTTCCTTCAAGTTAGATAAAGGAACGTCTTGTTCATTTTGTGGTTGGTCAAGAGGGTAGATTCTTGCTGTTTCATTATTATCATTCACATTTTGAATATAAATCGGCACTTCATTATAAGTTACATTAGCCATAACGGGTGAAGAAGCAATTTCATGTGCTCGTTGTTTGTTCATTAGAAGGACCTCCTTTTGATTAGTAAACATTTATAGTGTTTACCTCAAACTTCATCAGTATACCAACTATTTAATATGGTAATCTTGAATCATTTGGCTATCATCACTGAGTTATTTTTCACGTAGGTTGAAAAGAAGTTGCTTAATTCTAAAATGGTGAACAATGGTCATTATGATGATAATTAAATTTAACACAGTCGACAGAATCGTACTCCCGGTGAGGAGACGGTTTGTGTTATATCGGAACATACTAATCACACCTTTTCCCCTTATTATGAAACAGTCACTAAAATATATTCTGTACTAACTAATCTCACCTTGAGAGAATCAATATTTTCGATTCAATTCTGCACTGAGGTCTCATCGGGATTAGCGATCCAAACATCATGTGGTGGATTTTTGCTTTAACCCATTAACGTGGTGGGGGTCAGGCACCAAAATGGGCACCAAATCGGTACCATAATAAAAACAACCGTTCGGGGTTGAACGGTTGTTTAAATGGTTATTGTGGGTTTTGTTGGTCAAGGTGTGTGTGAATAGAGATATTACTAAGTGCCTGACCTGCTTCGTTTTTGTAGATATCTTGTGTTGCTAAATCGCCAATTGAAAGCATGCCTACGATCTGGTTGTTATCGACAACAGGCAAGCGTCTGATTTGATTTTGTGCCATGAGCTGGGCTGCTTGGTGAATATCCATATCGGCGTTGGCGACAGTAAGAGTACCACTCATACACTGTGAGCATGGGGTGTTGGATTGTAAGTTGTGTGCTGTTGCTCTAAGAGCAAGGTCTCTGTCTGTTATGATTCCTCTAACTTGTCCGTTTTCAACAACTGGAATAGCACCACAATCATTCTGTTCCATTAAAGCAGCAACTTCTTGAATACTTTGTGTTGGTGTTACAGATACGACATTTTGACTCATTAAACTTCGAATAGATTGATCCATGTATTTTTCCACTCCTTTACTATTTAGAATGTGACAAAGGAGTGAAAACATGCATGGAGTATAAATGGAATTTTGTACATCATGTTTGCTGACATTAATGCTCGATTCTATTCGTTAACTGTTCAATTGCAAACTCTACCATGGACTGATACAGACTTAAAATCGATTGTCCGTAGGTTGTTCCAGGTACAGCCCATTTTCCGTTTAATCCGACCCAAGTTGTTGCACTACCCCTTTCAACCAAGCCAAAACGGGGATCGACTAATGGGTATCCTTCTGGTATTGGATGTGTGGAAGCATAAGCATATAAATGCTGTATATGGGCATGAACCCCCTCTTCTGGTGTTTCAAAGCTAGCCCCTGGGTTTTCAGGATCTGTGGCACCAATTCCAGCGAAGTTATTTTGTTTTTCTTTTACGATTCCGGTAAATCTGAAATAATCTGTCTCGTGTAATGCTTGAGCAAACGCGATATCGCTGCTTATGCCATATGCTGTTCCATATTGAATGTAGAATTGACCTAATGATGGTGCTTCTGGATTAATCGTTCTTACAAATTGATTTAAATACGCGGCGGATAGGTGAATGTCTCCTAATATTGGTTCCCCTTCCTCGTTATCCTCGATTTGCTCAGTTAAAATATAGGCATCTGTGATTCCTACATCTTTTACGACCTGTAAGTGTTTTTCTGCATTCTCTTGATTTTTAAAGGCACCTGATTGAACGCGATACATCGTTTCTTCATTTATTTCTACAGAGAAAACAAAGGATAGAATACCATTATTTTGTAAAAAATCAACTCTCTTATTCGCATTTTCTCTATTACTAAAGGCGCCTGCAATGATTTTGTGGATTTGATCATTTTGCTTTTTAACTGTAAGCGACAATGCATTAGCCATACCATCAGCAATGGTCTTTGCCACATCAGTAATAAAATGGTGATTCTGAAGCAGCTGTAAATCCTGATCGTTATCAACAAATAGTCCCTCTAGAAGAGAGGCTGACATTTCTGTTTCTCGCAAAACGTGAAAGTTAGCATTTTTCTTTCCCTGATCGTTAACAACTGTTTTTTTACTAATACCATCCATTATATGATCGTGAAGTTTAGAACGAATCTGTATCGTTTGTTCAGGAACGGTACCGTTATAAATATAACTTTCAAAGCCAGTACCACCACCGATATTATTATGAATAGAACAAAAATAATCAGCTTGATTGCTATTTGCTATTCTTGTTCTTTCACTTAAGCTTACTGTTGTATCTGTCGTTCTTGTCATGATAACGTCTGTTAAATAGTTTGCTTTTAAATAATCTCGTACCAGAATCCCGATAGTTAGTGCGATATCTTTTTCTTTAAATCCTTGGTATGTTGCACCTGAATCAGTACCACCATGGCCTGGATCAATGACGATCATTGTCATGTTTTCACCCCCTACTAAAACAGTATGAAAAATATAGAAAAATGTTTTTGCTTATATCCTTTTAAAAATAAATTGGATTTTTTCTTTTTAAAGTAGGTACTACTTCTTGGCGATACGCCGTTACTAGTATTCTTCCATTTTCATAGTTTATTAAAGAAACTAGAGGAAAGGAAGAATCTTGATGTTTAACTACAAAATGATCAAGCTGCTGCGTTCAAGAGATAAAAAGTTAGACTACCCTTTACGACAAAGGGCATTGCAACTTCATAAACCTTTTAAGTGGATGCCTTGCTTTTTTCACAGCATGTATGAAAGATTTATCAATAAGACGAAAAAGCTGTCTGTCATTATAGAGTATGACCAAGGACAGTGTGAAAAAGGTATTCACGAAACAGGGACAATCTTAAACGGGCATATGAGATGCAAAATGAGAAAAAGATTTTTAAGAGTATCTTGCTGCAGTGCAGAGGTGACTCCGGTGGCATTAGAAGATATGCTATCAAAGTGTTCACACATTAAGAAAGTGCATCTGAACCGAGAGGTCAAAGCATTGCTCGACACAGCGGTTCCTGCTTCCAATGCACAAAACATTACGAGAAATGATACCGTGCTAACAGGGAGTGGTGTTACTACAGCTGTTATTGACACGGGGATTTATCCTCATGAAGATTTATCTGGAAGAATTGTAGGGTTTGCAGATTTTATTAATGATAGGACGGAACCATATGATGATAACGGTCATGGAACCCATTGTGCAGGGGACGTTGCTGGAAATGGTTCTGCATCTGATGGACAATACAAGGGTCCGGCCCCTGAGGGGAATGTAATCGGGGTAAAGGTATTAGATAAAATGGGAGCCGGCTCGTTGGAAACTGTGATGGAAGGCGTAGAATGGTGTATAGAACACAACGAACAAAACCCTGAGCATCCTATTGATATTATTAATATGTCTCTAGGAAGTACTGCTCAAAGGTATGAAAATGAAGAAGATGACCCGATGGTGAAAATCGTAAACGAAGCTTGGGATCATGGGATTGTTGTTTGTGTGGCTGCTGGAAATGAAGGACCCGAATCTCAAACGATCGCGAGTCCCGGTGTTAGTGAAAAAATTATCACGGTTGGTGCTCTTGATGATCAAAATACAGTACCTAGAGATGGTGATGACGTTGCAAGCTTTTCCAGCCGTGGCCCGACCATTTATGGAAAGACAAAGCCGGACATCTTAGCTCCAGGTGTCGATATTGTTTCATTACGCTCACCAAACTCTTATCTTGATAAGATGCAAAAACAAAGCAGAGTAAGTGATGATTATATCTCCTTGTCCGGCACCTCAATGGCTACCCCAATTTGCGCTGGAATTGTTGCATTATATCTTCAGCACAATTCCGAAGCTACACCTCAACAAATCAAAGATGCGTTACGTGACGGAGCCGATTTATGGAGAGACAGAGATCCGAATGTTTATGGAGCAGGGTATATCAATGCAGAAAACTCAATAGAAGAATGATTTAACCTCCAGTTTTTACTGGAGGTTTTCTAATCTGGATAAAAAGGACGTCATGCTTGGGCAAAATAGACTAAAGAACGTTCAACTTTTTAAGCTTTTTGTAATAGCAAAAACCGAGGAAATAAGCGAGTACATATGAAGCGAACGTCCAATAAATATTCCACCCGTTTCTATATTTAACTCTGCCTGCTCCTACAAATGACAGTTCAAAAAGTGTCATAAGCAAACTAAAAAGAACGATGAGTAAACTCGGTCTTTTATTTCTTTGCAGGTAATAAGTGAAGTAGCCTGCTGATACTGGATAGGCGCCTAAGTCAACAGGTAAAGAGGATATCAGTTCAGTTTTATACGAAGGGCGACTTCGCCAGAACTTCGCTTGACCTAAAATATCTTATGAGTGCTGCTGCAGTTTTAGTTGTCATTGTTCTATGGCCAGAACGAGGGATCGATCCAAATCCATATACCTTACTTGTTTTTTCTTTTTTTGCTGGAAAAGCTGCTTATCGATTAGATTGGCGGCAGGTAATGTTCGTTGGTGCCATTCTTTTATTTGGTGCGCTTGGCCCGACATTTGCCGGTTATCCAATTTTTCCACCAGTTTTTATCATTTTATATTCAGTCATGCTAGCCATTGCGCTAGTCGTTTTTCGAAAGGTGTCAGAGGATCTGGAAGAAGGATTGGAGAGGAATGAAGCGTTGCTTAGTGAATATCGTAAAATGAAGCGGCGCATTGCATCGGGGGAAAAACAGGCAAGGCAGGAGGAACGCACCCAAATTGCCAGAGATATTCATGATTCAGTCGGTCATAAATTAACCGCCCTTTTAATGCAGTTGGAAGTTTACCGGATGCAAGCGGGGGATGAAAAAGATGAAAGACTGCAAGAATTGAAAAAACTTGCCAAGGATAGTCTTGAGGAAACGAGAAGTGCAGTGAAAACGTTGAAACAAGATGAAGTAACCGGTGTATCTGCAATTATTGCCCTCATTCGTAAACTTGAAGCAGAGAGCTTTATCCGAATTCAGTTTTCTGTGAAGCATGGTGCTTTTTCTGCTCACCTTGGCAATGAGCAGGCGATCGCTGTATACCGGGTTGTACAAGAGGCGTTAACTAATTTAATGCGACACAGCCAAGTGAGAGAAGCAGAGATTGTTTTTGAAGCCCCGGCAGGAGGAGTGTTCCGTTTTGAGGTTTCAAACCCATTGACAGAAGAAATTTCATTTCGAGAAGGGTTCGGGGTGGCTTCCATGCGAGAACGGATTGAACAGGCAGGTGGTCATTACGAAGTGACTCAATTTGACGGTAGATTTACCGTTCGAGGAACGCTGCCATTACTTAATGAGGAGAGGGTGCAAGAATGATTCGAATATTGTTAGCAGAAGATCAGGGGATGGTTCGCCAAGGTTTAAAAATGATGATCGAAACAGATGAGGAAATGCGCGTCACAGGAGAGGCAAGCAATGGAAAAGAAGCAGTGTCACTGTGTGAATCTCACCACTTTGACATTGTTGTGCTAGATATTCGAATGCCTGTCATGGATGGCTTAGAAGCTGCGCGTATTATTCACTCACGTTGGCCAAGCAGGAAAATTCTCATGTTAACAACGTTTAACGATGATCAATATGCACTTGAAGCATTGAAGAGCGGAGCGAGAGGATATATGCTCAAAGATGCAGAACCACAGGAATTAATCCGGGCGATTAGAAGCTGTTTGTCTGGAGGAATCACTTTACAGGATCATGTTGCAGCGAAGGTGATGCCGAAGCTGATCAAACACACAAAAAATGAAGAAATTGATCCGTCAATTACACCTCGTGAACTGGACATTATCCGTCGAATTGGTGAAGGTCGCAGTAATAAGGAAATTTCTGATGAACTTGGATTGTCGGTAGGTACGGTAAAAAATCATATTAGCTTAATCTTAGATAAATTAGCACTACGTGACCGAACACAATTGGCTATTTATGCGATTAGACACAACATTGTATAAAAAAGTGACTCAAGTCATGGTGAAAATCATATTTAGTGACGGAAGACAGTGGGAGCACTGTCTTTTTGTATATATACTTTGAAGTACACACGAAGGAATGGAACATAAAACAATGCAATCTGCAAAGCATATTTGACTTATTAGCCGTGTTCGTTTTGGGACAGAGGTAAAATTTAAAGAGGAGGCATGCTACATGCTGGAAACGAAAGATTTGCAAAAGGTGTTTAAAGGAAAAACAGCTGTTGATGGTATTAATTTATACATCGATAAAGGTGAGTCAGTTGGTTTGCTTGGACCAAATGGTGCTGGGAAGTCATCGACGATATCAATGATCTCTTCGCTTATTAAACCAACATCAGGTGATGTCATGTTGCATGGAAAAAGTGTGGTGAAGGACCCGAGAAGGATTCGTCACGTACTCGGAATCGTCCCGCAGGAAATTGCACTTTATCAAGAGTTGACGGCCTATGAAAACCTGAAGTTTTTTGGAAGAATTTACGGCCTTAAGGGAAAGAAGCTTGAAGAAGAAATGCAATCAGTATTGAAAATGGTCGGATTAGAGAGTCGTCAAAAGGAAGTCGTCAAAACGTATTCTGGAGGAATGCAGCGCAGAATTAATATGGCAGCTGCGATGCTGCATGAACCAGAAGTTCTCATCATGGATGAACCGACAGTAGGTGTTGATCCACAGTCACGTACGCATATTCTCGAGACGGTACGCGAATTAAACCGGGAGAATGGTTTGACAGTTTTGTACACGAGTCATTATATGGAGGAAGTTGAACGTCTTTGCGACAGAGTGTACATCATGGATCATGGCCGGATTATTGCTTCAGGAACTAAAGATGAGCTCAAGAACATTTTATCTGGTGAAGAAACGGTTTGGATCGAGTTAGACCGTCCTCATCCAGCCCTTGTCACGGAATTACAATCACTTGAAGGTATCCAGAAAGCAACAGAAACAGAAAAAGGGTTAAAGTTAATTGTTCCTAAAGGAAGCAGGCTACTTGGGAAGGTGTTTCAGGCAGCTGAGCGTCATGATGCACAAATAGTAAATGTCAATGTCCAATCGCCAACCTTGGAAGATGTGTTCTTACACTTAACCGGTCGTACATTAAGGGATTAGGGAGGTGAAAGCCGGTGGGTACATTTATCAAGAAGGATATCCTCGTTCTAGTTCGAGATCGAGCAGAATTAATCGTTCTCCTGTTAATGCCATTTATTTTAATCGCAATCTTAGGATTTGCATTAAGGGGGGTAATGGAAGGAGAAACCGAAGCGCTAGATATGCAGGTTGCTATTGTACAGGAAGATCATGAGCAGCAAGGGATAAGTCAATTCACAAACGAGTTAGAAGAACGTAATTTTCCGGAAGAAGCAGCTGCTGAAATGCAAATTACGGCAGAGGCAATCAGCCCTTATTCAATGTTGAAAGACACGTTAAGCAGTAAAGAAATTAGCAGTATGGTTGAAACTGTCGATATGGATGCTACTGCAGCAGAACAGGCATTGGAAAAACAAGAAGTTGATGCTATTTTGACAATACCGGAAAACTTTACGTACGACTCCTTGCAACGGCTTCTTTTAGATGAAGGAGAAGGCAGTGAACTTCAAATGACCTTCGATGAGCATGCATCACTTCAGGCGAGCGTGTTTCACGATATTGTCGACGGGTTTGTTCGGACATTTAATTTTGAAACAGCCATTTCAATGTCATTAGGAGACGGTGCTTATCAAATGAATGGGGAAGTACAAGGACTTGGTGGTATAGAAACGGTCTCTAAAAGCGATCCTATCAGTTCTATTCAGTACTATACAATAGGGATGGCGGTGATGTTTGTCCTCTTTGTAGCAGGGACGATTTCTGGAAAAGCTTTTGTAGAAAAACAGCAGCACGTGTTTAATCGCATTTTACTATCTGGAAAACATCCTTTCATTTATTTAGGGGGAAAAGTCGTTTCGGCAGCATTCATTTCTTTTGCTCAATTTGTTATTTTATTTAG
Organism: Alteribacter populi; assembly: GCF_002352765.1. Taxonomy (NCBI): domain Bacteria; kingdom Bacillati; phylum Bacillota; class Bacilli; order Caryophanales; family Bacillaceae; genus Alteribacter; species Alteribacter populi. The sequence continues at coordinate 4,213,951 of NZ_KZ293963.1, forward strand.
CTTATCAACACTCATATTTCGAACATTTTCTGGAGAAACACTGGAATTTTGGCTAGGGATGGCCCTTATATCGATAGTGTTATCACTCTGTGTCGGTGGACTTGCAGCAATGCTTACAGCTCTCTCTCTACGGTTCAATAGTGTAGCTATCTCATCTGTTTTTTCTACTGGGATTGTATCGATCTTCGCATTTGCCGGAGGAAGTTTCTTTCCGACTTCTGGGTTACCTGAGATCATTGAAACAATTGGAAATTGGACGCCAAATGGTGCCGCTTTATCTGCATACATTCAATGGCTACAAGGATTTGGGATCGATGTGTTAATTACACCATTGAGTCGAATAGCCGGAATGGCCATCTTATTATTGGTGCTTAGTGTCTTCATTTTTCCAAAAAGGAGGTCTGTCTGATTATGAAATCTGTTTTTTTATTACAATGGCAACGCTTCCGCAGAGCACCTGTTTTAGTTTTATCTATGATGATTTTAACGATTGCATTTGTGGCTGTACTTGGCGGGTTTGGTTCAGTGAATACACTGACTGTGCCGACATATTCAGATACCTCATTGTCGGAAGAAGAGAGAGAATTTTGGCTTGATCGACTAAATGAATCGGATAGTTTTGAGTTTCGGTGGACTGAGGGGGCGGAGGCAAAGCAGTCAGTTGTTGAAGGGAGTACGAGTGTTGCTGTCCAGATAATGGAAGACGATTATCGAATGCTTGTGGCGGCAGACGATCAGAATCGATATTTAGTCGAAGGGTACGTCAATCAAATATATTCTGAAGAGCTTCGCTTAAAGGAAGCAGAACAATACGCTGTTGAAAGTAGCTTTCGTGAGGAAGTAGGAAGCTACATGGAGGAGCCAGCTATTGCGGTTGTAACAACTTCTGTGGAAGGGGAAGAAGGTACTTTCCAGTATAATGAACAATTGCAAATGTTGTTTGGAATGACGTTGTTCTTCTCTATTTACACGATTATGTTTAGTTTATTAACGATCGTTGAAGAAAAGCGAGGGGGAACCTGGAATCGTCTCATTATCTCCCCACTTCACAAATGGCAAATTTATTTAGGGCACCTGTTGTACTGCTTTATAGTTGGTTATGCACAAATAATACTCATAATCGTGTTTTTTCATTATGTGTTCGGCTTTGATATTGGAGATCGTTTCGGTACTATTTTAATTATTACGGCATGCTATACGTTTGCAATTGTTGCATTAGGTATGCTCCTCATGGGGCTAGTAAACTCAACTCAACAGCTTCAAGCTGTGATTCCGATTGTTTCAACTGCCATTGCGATGCTTGGTGGAGCGTTTTGGCCGATTGAAGTGGTTACAAACGAGATCATGCTCGCCTTATCAAAAGGGGTACCCATGTTGTATGCGATTGATGCCTTGAAAGGGGCGGCAATATATGATCGTGGCTTGCTCGAACTTGGTGAACCTCTATCAATTATGTTGCTCTTCGGTGTGATCTGTATGGGTGTAGGAATAAATTTAATGGAACGTCGCAGTGTGTGACTTGTGTCAAACCGTCCTAAAGGGACGGTTTTTTTAAAAGAATTTATAGAGCGACCGCTACCTTCATACCGCTCGTCTCAAGGGAAAAGCATCCTTGAGACTTTAAAATATGCGAGCTAAACGCTGTTTTTATAAAGGTTCTTTTCGCATAGATTGTTGTTTTTTATTGATAAATCGAAGGAGCGAAAGGCGGCGACTCCCTGCGGGAAAAGCAACAATGGTTTTCTTGCGACGAGGAACCACAGGAGCAGCTGAAGACCCCGCAGGGTGGTTTTCCCGAGGAGGCTTGGCGGTTCGTCCGGTTATTGCAAATTAATAAGAAAAAATGAAAGAAGAATATCATTATGAAGTTGTATGCATTATTAAATAAATGAATTATGAAAGTGATTCAAGTAAATATGCTAAGATGAAAAAGTGAGATAATGGAAAATGTTATATAATAAAGGAGATGTAATAATGAAAAGAGTCATTCCACACATCATTATTGAAAATTGTAAAGAGGCAATTGAGTATTATCAGGAGATTTTCGGCGGTGAAATAAAAAATGTTCAATTGGCAGATGGTATCGAAATGTTTAAGGGACATGAAGGAAAATATATTCACAGTGAACTATATATAAACGGTGGTTGTATTATTTATTTTGTTGACGTATTTAATCAAAAGCTAAATCAAGGCAACAACATCCAATTTGCTTTAGAGCTTGACAATGAAGTGGAGATTAACAAATTATACGATTCCTTATCTAAGGAAGGACAAGTTAAAATGGAGTTACAAGACACCTTTTGGAATTCTAAATTTGCAATCGTCACGGATAAACACGGTATTACATGGGAGCTAAACTTCCCGAAATAACTTATAATGAAATATGAATGCTATGGGATAGACCTCCATTAATACTGGGGGCTTCTTTTTTCTAGAATCCAACTTTTGAAGTAATTGTTAAATTGTATGTGATAGGAAGACACGTTGTAAAGTAAATACAAAAAAATAAATTTGGGGTGAGATTTTGCAGACTAAAATAATCACAACCATCATTAGTTGGGGGAACGCTTTACTATTGGCATTCACGATTTCTTTATTAATCAGCATCTTTATCGTTCAGCCATATACAGTGAGCGGTAGTTCAATGGAACCTACACTTGAGGGATCAGACCCTTTAAATGAAGCTAAGACAGCCGACCGTGTTATGGTCTTTAAAAGTTCTTCTAAGTTTGGAAGTGAACCAAAAATTGGCGATGTTGTCATTGTTGATAGCCAAGTAGAAAAGACAAGAACCTTAAAGGATGATTTACTTGATAACCCACTTGTTGGAATATTCACTAATTCAAATGAAGAAAAGAAAAATTGGATTAAAAGAGTAATTGCAATATCAGGAGACAAGGTAGAGTTCAAAAACGGGAACGTATACCGTAATGGGGAGAAGTTGGAAGAATCATACATAAAAGAAGAAATGGATGTACCATTTGAATCACTTGTCATCCCAGAAAATCATGTATTTGTGTTGGGGGATAACAGAAATAATAGTAGCGATAGCCGAGATATTGGGCCTGTTCCGGTTGAGAACGTTGTCGGGAAAGTTATTCTGAGATTTTACCCTTTTGATAAACTAGAAATATTTTAATTAGGACATCGGAGGAGAGCTGCTGATAAGAAAGGTCTTGGTCTGAGATTTAAATGGGCGAATAATGAAGAGTGCTGGATCTTGAAAAGTGAGTTATTTGAATAGTAAACATTAGGTGTTTCCTTATTAAGGAGAGACCTTCTTTTATATTGTGGGAACTATCTGTCCATTTGTGATTGGTTTGGAACCTATAAAATTAGGCAGAAAAGCACTAGTTGAAATGAAACTAAATGCAAAACGAATATGATAAACTATTTTTTGTGACTAATGTCATGTTTCGACAAAAAATAAGGGGGAATAGACATGTTTCGTAAAATTAGCACAAAGTTAATTGTTAGTTTTACTATTTTAATTGTGTTGATTTTACTAACTGTATCCACAGGTACATACTTAGTTAGTAAACAATCAATTGAAGACAATGCCAGAGAGCAAGCTACTGGAAGCATCCAAGAAATGAAAACCATTACAGAGCTTTATCTGGATCAATATAGTAAAAGTGTTGACCGTTTTAGTCGTCAATATGATGTAATAGAATACCTCAGAAGCGATGAAAATGAAGTGGTAAGTCAGACTGAAGAGAATTTACAGCGAGATTTTGAGAGTTATTTGGAGAATTATCCGAATATTAGCTTGTCTTACATAGCCGCTACGGATGGTAGAGACATGTATACCGTGCCGGAAATTGATTTGCCGGATGACTTTGACCCTACGTCCAGACCTTGGTATGAGGACGCAGTTGCTGCACCTGGAGAAATCATCTATACAGAACCTTATATTGATGCAAGTAATGGTGAATATGTGTTAACTGTTGCAAAAGCGATTATCGATCCACAAACGGATAATCTTCTTGGCGTTGTCTCTAACGATATAAGTCTAGATGCTTTAGATGCAATTATTAGTGAAAGCATCGTTGGTTATGATGGTTATGCGTTTTTATTCGATGAAAACGGAGTCGCGATGGTCCACCCTACCGAAAGAGAAAGTGATTTATCAGAACTAGGTTACATTCAAAGGATGTATGAGTCTGATGACCAAGGCTATTATGATTACACACATGATGGTGATGAGCGGTTTTTAGCTTATAGTACAATCGATCAAACAGGCTGGAAAGTAGGGACTGTCTACCAACAGGAACGCCTTCTTGCAGAATCAACTCAAATTTTAATTGTCATTTTAATTATCTCATTGATTGGCTTTATTATCGCTCTACTAGTAACGTATCTTCTGTCTCGAAGTATTACGAAACCACTATCAAACTTGAAAGAGCAAGTAAGTAAAGTTTCAAATGGAGACTTGACGGTTAGAGTTCAATCGAAGTCAGCAGATGAGATTGGAGAATTATCAACTGATTTTAATAGTATGGTTGGTAGTATGAAGGAGTTAATTTCTTCCGTAGAAACCTCTGCTAGCGATGTTTCTTTGTCTTCTGAAAGCTTAAGTGCTATGGCAGAAGAAACGACGGCTTCAAGTGAAGAAGTAGGTAGAGCGATTTCTGAGATTGCTACAGGTTCTAATCAACAAGCCTCGGAAATTGATGAAGCAAATCAAAAATCGATGGCATTATCAACGCAGATCGATAAAGTGAATGACAAAAACCAAGAAATGGGTACTTTTTCAAAAGAAGCAAACCAATTAAGTAAAGATGGCTTGTCACAAGTTGAAGCTTTAAAAACCAAAACAAATGAATCCAATACTGTCATACGATCGGTTAATGACGTAATCTCGAGTTTAATTGGTAAAGTGAAAGAAATTGAAGATGTGATTGATACGATTAATTCAATTTCAGATCAAACGAATTTACTTGCTTTAAATGCGTCGATTGAAGCCGCGAGAGCAGGTGAACACGGGAAAGGTTTTGCGGTAGTAGCTGAAGAGGTTCGTAAATTAGCTGAGCAGTCTTCGCAAGCAACAGAACAAGTTCGTCATACCATTGTCGGCATCCAAGATGAAACGAATAATGCATCAGAAGAAATGGATCGTACAAATAAAATCTCGCAAGAACAATTGCAAGTTGCGTTGGATACAGAAGGTGTCTTCCATTCTATCGATGACACATTGATCAAATTTGCTAATTCGATTGAGGACATTAGCCGCAATATTACGGAAATGAATCAATCAAAAGATGAAGTAGTTGGATCATTCCAAAGCATTGCTGCAGTAGCGGAGCAGTCTGCAGCATCAACGGAAGAGATCACCGCTTCCACTGAAGATCAAATTAAAGCAATTGCATCGATCTCGGAATCAGCAGAACAATTAAATGAATCCAGCACCAAGCTACAAGAGATGATCCGTGTATTTAAAACATAAAGAAGTACGTGTTCAAAAAGGAGCATAAAAGAGCCGAGTATATCGAGGTGGTGACGTCTTCGAGCACCAGAACGTATGGTGTTAATATGTGAGGAGCATAGAAACAAGCCAGCGAGCTTCCCCAAGATGGGGTGACTTCTGCGTTCGCCACAGGACGTGGCGGTACTTAGTAGAAGTTCCTATAATACGATAGCTATTTTAAGCGGACCTTTTGAACAACCTCATAAAGTTGTAAGAGAAGGCTGACAAAATTAGTTGGCCTTCTCTTTTTAGGCGTTCTCTTCGCTCAAATGATGAATTACGGGACGATTATTCATTACTTAATTGGAAACTTTCACTCTAGCGTGACGGGACAAGCGAATACTGCAAACGCCCAAGAAGTTAAAAGCAAAAACTTTAGAGATACGAACCTTGTAAAAGACCTCAATGACCATAATCATTGAGGTCTTTTTATAAGATCTGAAGGTATAGGTGGATAGCTATCTTTACGCCTCATCTGCGGCGGAAGCTAACGCTGTTTTTAATAAAAGACCGCTTTGCACTTTTTCTTAAGAGTTAAGAGAAAATATAGAAATCTACGTTTCGATGTCTAGCTCCAGCGACGAGCGTTACTTCGTGAATAAGCTGCTAGTTGTCTCGACAGATACACATCGAAGCATTGCTAGCAGAGGAAGAGACAGCTACGAGGTCACTTTAGCCTGTCAGAAGAAGCCCAAAAGCACTTTTTATTGGACAGAACATTTGCATTTCGCCGATAGTCGGCGAAATGCGCTTTTCTTATAGATGTATATCAATATTTTTTATTACGTTATAAACACGATGTTAGTCATATTTGCAATATGAAAGATCTGTAAATTCAGAAAACAAAGAATTTATTCATCGTAATGTATTGACAGCGCTTTCACAAACCGTTACTTTTAATATAACGTTTTTTTGTCGTGTCGTGATTTTTTTATAATGGAAGGGGTAGTATCTATGTCAACTTTTGTTCAAGAAGAAACGTGGGGACAGTCCGAAATGGCTGAACTTCAGTTTATGCGATTAAAAGAAACGGTCAATCGGGTCTATCAAAATGTACCTTTCTATCGTCATGCATTTGAAAGTGAAGGAATCACATCAGATGATGTGAGATCCTTAGCCGACCTGCAACGTTTACCATTTACAAAGAAGCACCATTTACGAGATAATTATCCGTTTGATTTAATTGCTACACCTATGGATGAAGTGGTTCGAATACACGGGTCATCAGGTACGAGTGGAAAGCCTACAGTTGTTGCATACACAAAAAAGGATATTGAGCATTGGTCAGATATTGTTGCAAGAGCCATTTATATGGCAGGAGGTCGAAGAGGAGACCTCCTTCACAATGCGTATGGCTATGGCTTATTTACTGGAGGGTTGGGATTGCATCATGGTTCGGAACGTTTAGGTTGTGCGACGATACCGATGTCAGGGGGAAACACAGCCAGACAAATCACTCTCATTCAAGATTTCAAACCAAGAGTTATAAGTGCGACACCTTCATATTTAATGAACATTGGCGAAACGATGAAAGAAATGGGAATGGATCCAACTGAATCAAGCTTAAAGTATGCGATTCTTGGTGCTGAACCTTGGTCTGAAGAAATGAGAGCAGCGATTGAAGCGTTATTTGACTTAAAAGCGATGGACATCTATGGATTAAGTGAAGTGATGGGACCTGGAATTGCGATGGAATGTGTTGATTGTCAAGACGGTCTCCATATCGCAGAAGATCACTTTATTGTTGAAGTAATTGACCCCGAAACGCTTTTACCGGTTCCGGATGGGGATGACGGGGAACTGGTGTTTACGAGTCTCACAAAAGAAGCGTTGCCAATTATTCGGTATCGTACAGGTGATATTGCCTCGATCACACGAGAGCCGTGTAGGTGCGGACGGACAACAACAAAAATGAGCCGTGTTAAAGGTCGGATTGATGACATGTTAATTATTAGAGGCGTTAATGTCTTCCCATCTGAAATTGAACGGTACATATTACAGATGGACGAGCTTGTTTGCCATTATCAGATTCATTTGCATAAAAAAGGCGTGATGGATCTAGCAGAACTACATGTGGAAGTGTGTGAATCGTTCTTTGATGCTTTACCTGATAAGGATTTGACTCATCCTATTGCAGAGGATTTAGTAAAACGTATTCAACGAACGTTAAAAATGCAAGCTCTCGTCTCTATGGATGTTTTTCTGAAAAAACCTAATTCGATTCCACGCTCAGAAGGTAAGGCAAAGCGAATCGTTGATCACCGTTCTCCAACATTATCAGTCTCAAAATAACGAGAAGAAAATTTTTTATCGATATTTTTCTGAAGATTAAATCAACTGTTGGTTAAAAAGGGAGGGAAACTGAAATGGGAAGAGAACGAAAGTATGGTGAGATTCACCCTGGGGTCAAGTGGGGGCCGTTTACGATAAGGCTTCCCGGTGTTCATTTAAAACTTACACCGAGTCAGCACATCCAAGGTGGGCTGATATTATTGGCCACATGTGGTTCAATCACCCCTTTAGTCATGCAATATTTTGAAGTGTCATTCGAGGTGGCGTGGACGATTAGTTTAGTCATGCTGTTTTGGGTTTTGGCACAAACCGTTTTATTCGGAGACGTTTACGCTGCTGGCGCGATCACAGCGGGACTACCATTAACGATCGTGTTCATGAATACACTCACCCCAGGGATTGAAGCCATACATGGGATGATTGCATTAACGCTTGTGGTTATTGCACTCTTTTTATTCTTTGGTGTGACGAAGTTAGGTGAAAAGTTTAATGCGATGATTCCGGTTGCTTTAAAAGCAGGAATTATTATGGGGGCGGCTATCGCGGCTTTTCAGTCTGAAATCAACCGTTTACCCGAGATGCCCTTTTCACTTATTACCGCTTGGATTGTCGTTCTTGTGTTGATGTTTTCGATCCCTTTTTCAAAATTGCCGAACACAAAGGTGAAACTGTTTTTTGGATCGAATGCCTTGCTTGTTTCTTTTGCATTTGCTGGTCTGGTAGGTTTTTTCACTGGCGAACTAAGTTATTCGATTAGCTGGGGAATTTTCGTTCCTCCTATAGGGGAGACAATTTCTACATTGTCACTTTGGTCTGTAGGGTTCCCTTCGTGGGAAGTGTTTCTCACTGTTTTACCAATAGCGCTAATTATTTATGTACTCGCATTCGGAGACCTAGTAGTTGCTCATACGTTACTTAAAGGGGCCGATAAAGCAAGAGAGGATGAAAAAATTGATATTAACCCAACGCGAAGCCATTTCGTATTAGCCACTCGAAACATCGCTCAGCTTCTAACTGCAGGGCCTTTATTGTGGATACACGGACCGATTTGGACGGGGGTGCAAGTGTTTTTAATTGAACGCTATAAAAAAGGCCGTCACGTGATGGACTCGATTTATGGAGGACCTATGAATTTTTACCTTATGGCGATACCTTTGGGGCTACTCCTTCCGGTTATCGGGATCATCATGCCACTGTTTCCAGTCGCTCTTTCTGTTACATTATTATTAACCGGATTTGCTTGTGCGTATGTAGCAATGTCTATGGTTCATAATAATATTTCACGAGGAATGGTACTAGCCATCGGGATGCTGACGGCAACTTTAGGGCCAGTATGGGGAATCGGAATTGGAATTGGTTTGTATTTTATTTTAATAGGACGTCATGGTGAAACAAAAGCAGTGGAGTCCCAATTCGGCGGTGATTCCGAAGAGAAAGAACAGACGGCGTAATAAAAACAGAGGAGAGCTTGGTAGATACCGAGCTCTCCTCTGTTTTGGGGGTATGTTAAAATAGTGGTCTTGAGTGGAAGTTAATGGAGAACTGTTAAGTTAAAAACAGAGCTCCACAAAGTTTATTGTATTAAGAAAGGGTATGGTCGATTTTGGAATTGAAATTACCTAAAAGCTTTTGGTTTTCGATCATTATTTTTGTTGCATTGCAATGGCTTGCAATACCTGTTTTAGCTCATTTTGCTCATACTCCTGCTGATATTGTCCGGGGTGTTCTGTTCATTGTCGGTATTATTTATCCAATCTATTACATTTCAACATTGCTTTATTTGAGAATGGTAAACAAGCTGGATGGAGAACAAATTATGCTTGCGGCTGTTTTTTTGTTAATCCCATTGTTTGCGTATCTTCCAATTGTCAGTTAAGAAAAAGTGACTTAAATTAATCAATTGTCATCTTTTTCTGTTTGGTTCATGTGTATTCTTCTCGCTCCGATTAATCCCTTTTTCCAGTGAGACTTAAGTTTTGTGATTTTCACTTTCTTTCCTTGGCGAAAGGTATGAAGGATCTTTCCATTTCCTAAATAAAGGGCGACATGTCCAATCTTTTCAATCCCAGCTCTTTTTCTGCGCTTAGAAGTCGTAAAGAATAATAGATCACCTCTTTCTATTTTTTTTAGCGAGATTTCTGATCCTATTTGAAATTGTTGCCGCGAGTTTCTTGGAAGAGTAATGCCGTTTTTGTGAAAAATGTATTGAATAAATGAGCTGCAGTCAAAAGTGTTTGTTTGAAAGGGAGGAGCATTATATAAGTAAGGCACCCCCAAATGGTGCAACCCTGTAGAAATAATGTTATTGGTGCCCATCTCTTAACCTCCATCTAGTAGTTGATAACTATATTTTATTGTTGAAAATTGTCATTGATTGGACAAGAAGAGGAGGTCATATCTGTATTTTTAAAAGTCTGTTTCGTAAAGTTTGTTCCTTTTTAGGTATGCAACAATTAGCAACAATCTTTTTTAGAAGATCTATTAGAACTATAATTTCGACAACATCTAATGAGGACCACTTCCACGGAAGAGGTCCTTTGCTTTTTTTCACACTATTCGATAATTTTCAAGGAGTAGCTGACAATTTGTGTTAAAATAAGTGTAAATTCGACAGTAGACAAAAGATATTTTGGAAATAAACTACCTTAAGCATGAAAATCGATATGATTAATAAAATTTAAGAAGCATTGTTTTGAAAGCAAATTAGTTAGAAAGGAATGCGCTTATGAACAGTGAAGTGGTGAAGGTTCAATATAAAAAGAAATGGACAATGAAGAGGGTCGGCCGGTATGTTGCCGGAGGGCTGGTTGGGATTTTCCTGCTTTCCTCATTATTTGGTTACTTTAAACCGTTACCTGAAGGGATTTCTTATGAAGGAGAGGTCCATCAAGGCGATGTGGATTTATTAATTGATTTAACCTATTCGAGTGAGGACGGCACGAATAAGGATCAAGTTATTTTTGATCACATTCATGACATGATCAATGGGTCAGAGGAATTTATTTTGGTGGATATGTTTTTATTTAATGATGATTATGATCGTGGTGAAGATTATCCTCCACTCGCACAAGATTTAGTGGATGCTCTAGTTGAAAAAAAGAAAGAATATCCCTCGATAGAAATCGTCGTTATGACGGATCCTATTAACAGCTTTTATGGGTCATATCAACCAGAACCATTTAATCAGTTGGAGGAATATGGTATTCACTTACTTGTGACTGATTTAACAGCTCTTAGAGACTCGAATCCTGCTTATTCTGGCTTTTGGCGGGCGATTCCCCAATGGTTTGGAAATTCCGAAAATGGCTGGCTACCAAATCCGTTTAGCCCGGATGCCCCTGAAGGAACAATCCGCTCTTATTTGAAATTGTTGAACTTTAAAGCGAATCATCGGAAAGTAGTAATCAATGAAAAAGAAGGTTTTGTCACCTCTGCTAATCCTCATGACGCGAGTGGCTATCATTCTAATATTGGATTTGTTTTAAGAGGAAATATTTTAGAGGATCTCGTAGAATCAGAGCGAGCTGTTGCCGAAATGTCCGGTGCAAGTGAAGAATGGTTCGATTCGTTTGTTGTTGAGTCTACGGTCGAGGAGGACGTTGACTTAAACAAGGTTCAGATCATTACAGAGGGAAAAATAAAAGAGCATTTAATTGAGGAGATCGGTGCTGCAAATGAAGATGATACGATTTATTTAGGCGCATTTTATTTATCCGATCGCAAGATAATTAAGGAATTGCTTAAAGCTGCGGATCGAGAGGTTGATGTCAGATTAATTTTAGATGCAAATAAGGATGCGTTCGGACGTGAGAAAAATGGTGTTCCAAACCGACCGGTAGCCTATGAACTAATGGAGAAATCAGATGGTAAAGTTCAAGTGAGGTGGTATAACACGAGCGGTGAGCAGTACCACACCAAGTTAATGATGATCGATAAGCCCGAAGAAGCAGTATTAATAGGAGGGTCAGCTAACTTTACGAAACGAAACCTCGGAGATTTAAACTTAGAAACAAACGTAAAGGTTGTCGGTGACCCGCAAGACGAAACGATTGTGAATGCCAGAGATTATTTTACGATGCTTTGGACTAATGATGGTGCAAAATACACATTAGATTATGAGGAATATAAGGATGATTCGCGATTTAATCGGTGGTTATATCGTTTCCAAGAATGGAGCGGACTGTCGACGTTTTAAAGGAACAGATAGTGTAGGAAGACTAGTCAGTGAGGCTAGTCTTTTTTGGGTGTGGAGTGAGCTTTTCGGCATGCTGAGCTATGATTCCGGCAACGAACGAAACTATCTAACTTTTAAAGTTTAACTCACAGTTGACAATTGGAAGAAACCGTCATACGATAATTGTAACTTAATGAAAGGAAGGTACCTTATACAATGAAGCAGTAATCCTAATTTATTAGACATTAATTTTACTTTATTTAATTTTGTCTAGATAGGATTAGTCTGTCCATTTTTAGGTAGCTTACTTTAACAATAGAAATAGTGATTTATCCTCTTAAATGCATGTTAAAAAAAGAGCCGAGAAATTCAGGGAAACGCGACTTTGAGCATCGGGACGTATGTGGTTATAAACGCCACGTCCTGTGGGAACGCCTGTGCTAGCACTTCCTCAACGTTGCGACAGCTATTTTTTCGAACTTTTTGAACTTCCATAGGAGATAGTCTATTTCTGTTTACCTAATATACATCTAATCCTCTCTAGCACTATAGGGAGGTTTTTTTATGCTTTTATTAGAAGCGAATCAAATTGAAAAAAGTTATGGTGACCGTCTTATTATAAAGGTGGAGCAGCTTCAAGTATACGAAGGTGATCGTATCGGTATCGTTGGTAAAAATGGTGAAGGGAAATCAACACTTCTAAAAATGATAGTTGGTGAACTTGAGCCTGATCAAGGTAAGGTGCAGAAATTTTGCTCAGTTGCTTATATTCCCCAACTTGAGGACGCGGGTTTTACGGGGGCTGACAAAGAAAACAACCAGTGGAACGTACCCTTGGGCGATTCTCTTAGCGGGGGTGAAGAAACGCGGAAGAAAATTGCTGCCGCTCTTTCATCAGATGCAAATGTTATTGTCGCCGATGAACCAACCAGTCATCTCGATGTGAAAGGCGTTGAAAAATTTGAGCAAGAAATGCAAAGCTTTCGAGGTGCTTTTGTGATTATTTCCCATGACCGACAACTGTTGAATCAAGTTTGTACGTCAATTTGGGAAGTGGAAGGTGGTGAGGTCACCACTTATGAAGGAAATTACAGTGACTACTTGGATCAAAAAGGGCACGCGAAAAAGCGAGAGTGGTTTGAGTATGAACAGTATCAGAAGGAAAAAGAACGGTTAGTTCAAGCAAAATTAGAGAAAAGTAAGCATTCTAAGTCACTAAAAAAAGCCCCAAAAAGGATGGGCAATTCCGAGGCGAGGCTCCATAAAAGAAGTGTGGGCCTAAAGAAAGCTAAGCTCGATAAAAGTGGTAAATCGATTCAATCAAGAATTGATCAGTTAGAGAAAAAGGAAAGGCCAAAAACCGAAGATGAGCTTATTTTTGATATGAGTCATTTTAAACCAATCCACAGTCGTGCGGTCGTGTCGTTTGATCGAGTGAGTGCACGGGTGGGTGCTAGGACACTGTTTACGGATTTACAAGGATTCATTAAACCAGGAGAAAAAGTAGCAATAACCGGGGATAATGGCACAGGTAAATCTACCCTGCTGAAAATGCTTGTCAGAGGTTATGATGGGATTTCTGTTGCACAACCAGCAGTGATCGGATATTTTCACCAGCAGTTAGAAAATCTTGAAGAAAATAAGTCGATTTTAGAAAACGTGAAAGAAACGAGTCAATACTCAGAACAGTTTATCCGTACGGTTTTATCAAGGCTGCTTTTTAAACGAGAAGAGGTTCAAAAGCAAGTTCATATGTTAAGTGGAGGAGAGCGTGTAAAAACGGCGTTAGCCAAAGTGTTTTTAGGTGATTATAACGTTTTGTTACTCGACGAGCCGACGAATTTTCTCGACCTTCATACAAAAGAAGCGCTGCAAACTGTTCTAAAATCGTACCCGGGGACAATTCTTTTTGTTACTCATGATCGATATTTTGTTAAAGAATTAGCAAAGCGTGTCATTGTTATTGAAAACGAGAAAGCGGTTTTAAAAGAAATTGATAATCTTAATCAAATCGATAAATCGGTTGGAAAACAAAATGATGAGTCTAATGCACTCGCCATTGAGATGGAGTTAACTGAGACGATTAGTAAATTATCAATGTCGGTTGGGGATAAGGAGAAGGAGGAGTTAGAGGAAAAATATCAGGAATTGTTAAAAATGAGAAAACGATTAAACAAATAAGGTGAGAAATAACAGCGGGGGCCGTTTCCGCTGTTATTTTATTTAAAGCCAAAAGCAACCTTCACGTCTCTTGTATCAAGTGAAAAACATCCTTGAGACTTAAAAACAGGCAGTGGAAGCTAACGTTGTTATTTGTTACCAAAAATTAACAATTATCGTTTGAATCATGGTTTTCAATGACGATATCATCGTCTCTCGTGCTCTCTAAGGGCGAATACGATGATTAAATGAACTTGTTGGATAAATGGTGACGCTTTCATACGGTATATCCCCCTATTTCTCACTACCTCATGTTTACCCCTTGAAGTCAAAAATGAGAATGTTACGATTATTAGCGTGATTCAAAAGAGCAGATCAAGAATGTAACAGCCAAGAATAATAACTTTAAAAAAACAGACGAAATTTTAACAGAAAAGCAACTCAACTTAAGGAGATGGATACTTTTATGTCAACAAATTTACGCGTAGCCTTTATCGGGGCAGGAAATATGGCAGAAGCGATGATTTCTGGGATTGTCAAAACGGGAACATTAGAACCAGAGCAAGTGATCGTTACGAACCGAAGTAACGAAGATCGCTTACTGGAACTTCATAACCAATATGGAATTCAAGGAATCGTTCGGGATCGCTTACCGATATCATCGGCGGACGTAATTATATTGGCGATGAAGCCAAAAGACGCCGAGGAGTCACTTATTTCGATTAAAGATCAAATCCGTCCGAATCAAGTGGTGATGAGCGTATTAGCTGGCATATCCACTTCATTTATGGAAGAGCATTTACAAGACGGGCAGCAGGTGATTCGCGTAATGCCAAACACTTCAAGCATGATTCAAGAATCAGCTACAGCCATCTCACCCGGTGAACATGTGACAATGAAAAACGTGAAGGTTGCTAAAAGCTTACTAAGATGCATCGGTGAAGTGTATGTGATAGAAGAAGAGCAAATGGACTTATTTACTGGAATTGCTGGAAGCGGTCCTGCTTACTTTTATTATCTCATGGAAAACATCGAAAAAACGGCGATTGAGAACGGCATGAGTGTTGCTAAAGCAAGAGAGATTGGCGCTCAAACGATCTTAGGTGCAGCAAAAATGATGCTTGAGCGTGACGAAACACCAGCGGAACTTCGCAAAAATATTACTTCTCCGAATGGCACAACCGCATCTGGTCTTGAAGCACTGGCTGATAGTGGCGGAGGAAGTGCGATCAAAGCTGCCGTTCTAGGCGCAATGAACCGTTCAAAAGAAATCAGTGAACAGCTAGAAAAAACACCGGTCCACCAATAATAGGAACGTAGGAGTGAATCAACAAACATGTCGCTAACAAAACGAGTCGTAATTAAAATTGGAAGCAGCTCATTAACGAGCCAATCAGGAGACATTAGTCGTAGAAAACTTGAAAATTTAACAGACCAAGTTGCGGAGCTGAAAGACCAAGGACACGAAGTCTTGCTTGTTTCATCTGGTGCAGTAGCCGCTGGTTATCGTACCCTTGGGTTTGTAAATCGACCAGATTCCCTGCCGGAAAAGCAAGCTGCTGCTTCCGTTGGCCAAGGGCGTTTGATCGAAACGTATTCTGAACTTTTTTCTTCACATGGCTATGCTGCATCTCAAATTTTAATTACACGTAGCGATTTTTCAGAAGAAAAGCGTTATAACAATGTTCGCAACACCATTAACGTTCTCTTAGAGCGAGGGATAGTACCCATTGTGAATGAAAATGATACCGTTACTACTGACCGACTTTGCTTCGGGGATAATGACACCCTTTCTGCCAAGGTCGCAGGTCTTGCCGCAGCGGATCAACTGATTATTTTATCCGATATTGATGGTCTGTATAACGCGGACCCGCGAAAAGACTCATCAGCTGAATTATTAGAGAAAGTATCAGAAATTACCGAAGACATTGAAGACATGGCAGGTGAACCAGGGTCGGATGTTGGAACAGGCGGGATGCGTTCTAAAATCGATGCCTTTAAAATTTCAATGGCATCCGGCATTCCATCTTTCTTGGGACGTTCTGGTGTGGATAACATCTTAGTTGAAGCAGTGAATGAAACAGCAACTGGCACGTATTTTACGTGCAAAGAATCTGATCCAAATTTAGATCATAAACGTCAATGGATCGCATTTAACTCAGGTCCGGAAGGCGAGATTACGATAGAAGAAGAGGCAAGACACGCGATTGTCGATGATAAAACGCATTTACTCCCGAGTCAGGTGTATCAAATCAACGGACACTTTGATAAAGGCTCGGTTGTTCACATTAAAGATGTAAATGGTACAAAGCTAGGGCTAGGTAAAATGAATTATTCCTCAGAAGACTTAGCGAAATTTCAAATGAGAAAAACGCAAGACCCATCGCAGGAAGCTGTAATGAATAGTGAAGCGTTCGTTTGTGAGCTTGAAATTGCAATACCTGTCGGTGTATAAATTAGAAGGAGTGATTGGGTGACGACAGTCGTCGAACCAGTAAACGTAAAAGCACAAGCAAAACTAGCACAAAAAGCATCAAAATCTTTAGGCATGCTCTCGACTGAAGAAAAAAATGAAGCACTTCGTGTAGTGGCTGACCATTTAGACCAAAATACAGCCGCAATTATGACTGCGAACGAACAAGATCTACAAAACGGTCGTGAAGCGAATTTCGAGGATGCTTATATGGACCGTCTTGCATTAAGTGAAGGGCGTATTCAGGAATTTGCTCAAGGACTTCGAGATGTAGCAAAGCTAGAAGATCCTGCCGGTGAAGTTGTAACGGAATGGACGCTTGAAAACGGTTTGGATGTCCAAACGATTCGTGTACCGCTTGGCGTTATTGGTATGATCTATGAAGCACGTCCGAACGTAACCGTGGACGCTACCGGTTTGGCTTTGAAATCCGGTAATGCGATCGTGTTAAAAGGTGGATCCACAGCGATACACTCAAACCGAGCAATTGTCAAATTAATGAAAGAAGCACTTGGGAATACAGCTGTTTCAGCTGATGCTGTCCAATTTATTGATAGCACAGACCGTGAAGCAACAGAACAACTTTTCACAATGAAAGAGCACATTGACGTGCTCATTCCTCGTGGCGGCGGAAAACTGATTCAGGCTGTGGTCAACAACGCAACAGTGCCCGT
Source organism: Alteribacter populi (assembly GCF_002352765.1). Classification (NCBI taxonomy): domain Bacteria; kingdom Bacillati; phylum Bacillota; class Bacilli; order Caryophanales; family Bacillaceae; genus Alteribacter; species Alteribacter populi. The sequence continues at coordinate 4,231,191 of NZ_KZ293963.1, forward strand.
ATTAGAAACAGGGGTTGGAAACTGTCACATTTATGTTGATAAAGACGCGGATGTAGATAAAGCGATTTCGATTTTTGTAAATGCAAAAACAGATCGCCCAGCTGTGTGTAACGCAGCGGAAACGTTAATTATCCACCGCGAATGGTTGAAGGCAAATAAAGACGCCCTAGTTAAGGCATTGGAGAAGCACAGCATTGGTGTATACGGTGATGAAAGTGCCGTTGCAGCAATCCCTGGTGCAAAATCAGCTACCGAAGACAATTGGGCGAAGGAATTTTTAAGCTTAGACGTTGCAGTTAAAATCGTAGACGATGCATCTGAAGCGATCGAACACATCGACACCTATGGCACGAAGCATTCAGAAGCGATTGTCACTGAAAATGCTGAAACAGCAAAGCGTTTTATGGGACTCGTGGACGCGGCAGCTATTTATCATAACGCATCTACTCGTTTTACAGATGGAAGTGCGTTAGGCTTCGGCGCTGAGATCGGAATTTCCACACAAAAGCTTCACGCGCGCGGACCCATGGGTCTTCCTGCATTGACGACAGTGAAATATGTGATGAGTGGGAACGGGCAAGTGAGATAAATGAAATGAGAGAGGACCAATCCTGAGGCGGGATTGGTTTTTTTTAAGAAAGGAATAAAGGTTCTTTTCGTATAGGAGTATTTATTTGAGTAATCTATCAGCGGAAATCAGCATGATATCAGCGGAAATAGTTCGAATATCAGCGATTCGACAAATAACGCGCATTACACTAAATGAAAGCAGCTTTGATAAAAGACCGCTATTGCAGAATCCCCTCACTGTTTTATAAAGCGGGGTTCCAAAAAAGGATTCTCTTCTTTTTTAACGAATGAAGTATGTTATGGATAAAAATAGGGATGGCCAAGCTTTTCATTGTTCTGAAAAGCAGTTTGGACTAAGAAAATTGAGGTGATATCATGACTTTTCCAGTACTCGAAACAAGACGACTCGAATTAGTAGAAGTGGACCAGCAGTACGTAAAGAGCTTGTTTGACATTATGTCAATAGAAGATGTGATGAAATATTACGGAATGGATCCTTTGGAAACCGAAGATCAAGCGACCAAAATTATCGAATCTTTCAAACAGAATTATGAGAATAGTAGAGGTACACGGTGGGGGATGATTCTTAAAGAAACGAACATGTTTGTTGGCACCATTGGTTTAAATCAGTTAAACCTTCTCGGAAAGAAAGCGGAGGTAGGATTTGAATTGCACCCATCCTACTGGAGGAGAGGGATTACTTCAGAAGCATTGAAGGAAGTGCTACGATATTCTTTTGAATATCTAGACTTGTTTCGAGTACGAGCCATTACTTTCCCTGAGAATGATGCATCTGGAAACTTATTAAAAAGCTTAGGTTTCAAAGAGGAGGGAAGATTAAGAGGCTACCTTTTCCAAAACCAGCGCTCTCATGATGCGTTAGTATATTCAATTTTAAAGACAGAGTGGAGGTAAACTTGAATGATTCGGAGAGTTGTTGAGGATAAAAGCTTGCTTTATTAAAAGTTATTGCACATTAGAGAAAAGTGCATAATAGCGTTATCAGTAGGAAGAGGTAGATGACATGTCAGTGAAAAAAATAACAGAAGAGTTTATCGAACTAAATGGTTTTTGCTTATACACAAAACGCTACGAGAAGAGTACAGATGGGCCAACTGTCGTTTTTGATGCCGGATATGGGGATTGCTCAAAGTCTTGGAACTCTATTGCTCCTGAAGTTGCGTCGATGACGAATGTGATTGTGTATGACCGAGCTGGTGTTGGAAAAAGCGATAGCAGTCCAAACCCAAGAACAAGCGAATATATCGTAAAGGAACTTCATCAGTTACTAAGGAATTCCAATGCAAATCCACCGTATATCCTCGTTGGTCATTCATTTGGTGGGGTAAATATACGATTGTATACGACAATGTTTCCTGAAGAAGTAGCAGCGATTGTATTAATCGATTCTACACCGGAGGACTATAAAGAAAGGTTCCTTCCAACTATGGACAAGAATTTTCAAAGAGCCTATAATAAACAATTTGTTCATGAAGCAACATACGATGAATTTATGGAAAGTTTAGATCAATTGACAAAGAACAGAAGACATCTCGGCAACCGATCACTTATCGTTTTATCTGCAGGAAAAAAATCACATTACTCAAAGCATTCACAAGAACTTTGGCATAATATGCAAAGGGAAACAGTTAATCTATCGAATCAAAGCGAGCTAATCATCGCTCACAATAGTTCGCATTATATTCAAAACGATGAACCTGAACTCCTCATAAATGCAATTAAAAAGGTATTGAGGAAGCATACTTATTAGGGAAGTATTGCATATGGTGGAGAATTTACTGATATGAAACAAAAGAGAGAATCTTATAAGTGCGTGTTCAAAATGGACCATAAAGAGCCGAGTAGGTCGAGGCGGCGAAGTTTTCGAGCACCAAAGCTACGAGCAAGACATCGTAGCGATGCTAATCTAAGTTCAGCCTTCTCCATTTGTTTCTTTGTCATTTTGTGTAGAAGGAAAGGTCTTCTTCGCATTCAAAGCAGTACAGATGATTATCTTGATAAACCCCATTTAAAAAGCCATCCATACAATAAATTTCTCTCCCGCATTGTGAACAGTTCCCAACCACTTCTTTCATTAAAGGCCCCTCCAAGCATCATTATATTTCGTTCTAGAAACGTTATTATCACGGCATTCAACATCTAGAAGTTGAATGCCGTGAATTATTAGTAATCTACCGAACAGACTTCTCTTTCTGAACCGGCCATTCTTCAATTTTATATGCCATATCAAAGAACATATACTCAAGCTGGCAGCTAACCATGAAGTGGTCTTTCATGCGTTCTTTTTCTTCATCTGATGCTTTTTCTGCTAATGCATCTAGTTTATCTAAATACGCTTGCATTCTCGGTTCGGTTTGGACACCATAAAAGGAGATCCACTCATAAAATGGATGGTTTTCATCAGGTTGGTATTCTTTCATAATTCGCTCGCCGATGTCTAAGTAAATCCATGGGCAAGGAAGCGTTGCAGCAATTATTTCGCCGAGAGATCCTTCGTGAGCAACATTTAACATATGCTTCGAATAGTGCTGGGCAGTTGGAGCTAACGGATACCCTTGCAAGTCAGCATAATCAACACCGGCGACTTGGCAGAAGTTGTTATGCGGGTGAATTTCGCTGTTTAAAATAAACCCAATGCTCGTATTGAACATTTCCATGTCTTCACGCTTCGTACATTTTCCAATTGCTAAAGCTCGTGCCTGGATCATCGCATTTAAATACTCGAAATCTTGCTTTACATAGTGAATCAATTGATCTTTTAATAGTGTACCTTCTGCTATACCTTTTACAAATGGGTGGTTGTAAGTTGCCTCAAAGATGTAATCTGCCTCTTTACGTAACTCTTGGGAAAATGTCATTCAAAATGCCTCCTTGGATTTTTTGAAGCCTTAAGTACGACTATTTAACATGAAAAAAGTCCCTCCGAAATGGAGCGACTAGTTGTGTAAGGGTAGATTACTAGAAGACACGTAATCACACATTTGCTATCTATAGATAACAAGCGTCGACTCCACTTCCCTACGTTGGTACTAACCAAATCAGGTTCAAAGGGACCAAGGTAAATCCTTATCTCAGCTAAAAAGCGCCCCCAGTGGACTTCTCATTTGAAATTAAAAGATCGTACAATTTCACTGTAATGGATGGAGGAAGGTTTGTCAAAGAGAGGATATTATTGGCTTTTAACTAGCTTAGTAAAAACCTTACTAGAGTCAAGCTTTTCATTTCTGTGAAACTTGCCAATATTATAAAACGTAAATATAGTTATAGAGGAACTTCAAAAAGGTTTGGTGAAAATTAGCAATTAGCTTCGAATATAGAGTTTGGGGTCCTTTGAATGGGACAAATAATATAAATTAAAACATTGAAAGAGGGCAAGGAAATGGAACTCCGATGAGTACACAGATATTCCACACATTTTGATAACCGGAAAGGTCTAATTTCCTAACTCTCAATTATGAGAATGGTTATTGAAGGTTGGAAAATATGGAAGCAGGAAGTAATGAAGGAGGACGAAATGGAAATTCGAATATTAAAACCATCAGACGCTCAGAAGTATCGAGAGTTAAGGCTTGAGGCATTACAAACGTCCCCTGAAGCTTTTGCATCTACCTTTGAAGAAGAGAAAGCATATTCAATAGAAACGTATGCTGACAGATTTGAATCCGAACACTCTTTTAACTTTGCTGCGTTTGCTGAAGAGGACAACCTTGTGGGAATGGTTACACTCGTTCGTGCAAATAAAGAGAAATTAAAGCACCGTGCTACGATTTTGGGGATGTATGTTACTCCGGATAAAAGAGGGGAAGGGATTGGAAAACGATTGATAACAGAGGCTATCGATAAAGCTAAAGCCCACGGTGGAATTGAACAAATTTATTTACATGTCGTTACAACGAACGAATCAGCGGTTAAACTTTATTCTTCAATTGGTTTTACTAGTTTTGGAACGGAACGTCATGCGTTGAAATCGGCGGATACATATTATGATGAAGAGCTAATGGTTTTGTTTTTGGAATAGAATGGCATTTTTCGTTTTACTTCTCGTTAACCATTTTTTTATTCAGGAATAGTAATTAAAATCCATTTTTAAACTAACAGTATAAAAATGTTAGGATAACGACATTATCATAGTATTTTTGTGTACTAAATGGGACACACCCTTTTCCGCACTCGCACATAGAATATACAAGCATCAAATATTCGACAATATGTGAGAGGAGAAAAGTATGTGAAAAAGGTGTGGAAAAATACATTATTTTGGGCAATGGTTGTTCCGTTTCTGCTAATTTATGTTACATTGGCTTACTTCACTTATGGAATGATCAATTCCAGCGCTGAAAAACTATCAGTGATGGAACAAGAGATTACTGAAGCAGAAGAAACAGGAGAAGTATTATCATTTCAAGAGAGAAATGAGTATAGAAGGACCTATGATTTGTACTACAAATCTCAACGCTTAATCCAAAGCTTTTGGATGAGGTATATTTTTGATTTCCCGGAATTCAGAGAGCCACTTTAGGTGGTTTTTTTACATAGTGACTGTGGACAAACTACGGGTATACTTTCTGGGCAGAGAAAAGCGATGAGAAAATTGGCTTAAAGACTCAACTAGACTTGAAGAAATAGATTATTAAGATTATTAATTTGATCGCAGGAGGAATTCTTTCATGAAAAACTACATTATATTCGCAGCTAGCTTTACTGGGCTATGGGTAGTCGTTCAATTAATCTCAGGAATTTTCTTAACGATGAATGCTACACAGGAAATTAACATCGCAGACGGTGCAGTTAGTGTAAATCAAGTAAGCTTTGGACAGAGTAATCCATTTTTCTTTATCTTTGTCCTTGCCGCTGCCATACTAGCGTATGCAATAACAGAAAAGTTCACTAAACAACAAAGTCGAGGCTAACATAAACAAACGATCTCCGGGAAGGAGGTCGTTTTCTTATACCGCCGAACGGGGACAGTCCCCGCACAATTTTGTGTAATTTTTCAATATAAAGAGGGTTGGGTCGTCTTTTTGATGAACTGTTATAGAGAGAAGTATGAGAAAAGGAGACTTACGATGCCCCAAATAAAGGATGCCTGGTTTACAGTTCAGCAAATAACGAAGGATACATTTGCGATTAGTGAGTATGGTCACTGGGAGAAGGTTCATTCGTTTTTACTACTGGGGGAGGAGAGGGCGGCTCTAATTGATACAGGATTAGGGATTGAAAATATGAAGCGAATGACCGATCAATTAACGTCACTTCCTATCGTGGTCTTGACAACTCACGTTCATTGGGATCATATCGGCAGTCATGGTGAGTTTGACAAGATTTATGTCCATGAGGCAGAAGAGGATTGGCTTGTGAACGGTATTAAAAAGTTGCCTATTGAACAGATCAGAAAAGATGTTGCTCGTGACATCACAAAGCCGGTTCCGGAAGCTTTTAACTCAGAAACGTACCGACCTTTTCAAGGCAAACCCACTGGCCTTCTGCGTGATGGCGACTCCATTCAATTAGGAAATCGGGAGCTCACCATTTACCACACACCTGGTCATTCTCCGGGACACATCGCTATACTTGATCATAGGCATCAGTTTTTATTTACAGGAGACTTGCTTTACAATGAAACACCTATTTATGCATTTTTTCCTACGACAGACCCTGCACAATTAGTCGCTTCACTTGAAAAAATTGCCCGTATTCCTAAAGTCTCTAAAATTATTGGTTCCCATAATCAAATAGGTCTTAGTCCAGACATTTTGGAAGATGTGAAAAAAGGGATGAGCCAACTTAAAGAAAAAGATCTTGTGAAACATGGAACCGGAATTCACCAGTTTGGGAGTTTTAGTGTTCAATTTTAGCAAAAGAATGAAGGGGAACTAACATGAGTAATGTTAAAATGTCTGGAGTGAGTTGAGTCTGACATTTAAAAAGAAATAATTTGTGAAGATATCATAGCTTAATCTCAAAATTATGAGATTAAGCTTTCTTCTGTTACCAACGAGAGGTATCCAGATGATATGCGGCTTTTTCGTAAGCTAGGTCCGGACCCTGAGATCCAAGTGATACGATAATTAGCATAGTAAACACGAATTTGTGGAGGAAGAGTTTCACACAAAAGGTAGAAATACAGATAATAGTAGCATACTATATACATATGAATGAAAATTAAATACATTCATATGTATAAAGGAGTTGTTTAATTGCTATGCCAAGAGGGTTTACAGAACGTGAGCAGGAAAAAATCCGCCAAAAGTTGGTTGATGCCGGAAAGTATTATTTTAGCTCACAAGGATTAAAAAAAACCGGAGTAAAGGAGTTGACTGACAAAGCAGGAATCGCTCAAGGATCCTTCTATCGTTTTTTTCAATCCAAAGAATTGCTTTATTTTTATATTTTAGAAATGGAAGAAGAAGTGATTAGAGAAGCCGTTCTCAAGCAGCTAATAAGTACGTCTAACGTTACTGCTTCTTTATTTGCATCTGTTCTTTTGAAAGCACTTACTATGATTGAAAAACATCCGTTAACTTACCGTCTTTATACGAGTGATGACTATGACTACTTAATGCGAAAATTACCTACAGAGAGGTTATCTGAGCATGCGGAGCAAGATACGATGTCATTTACGCCTTTATTATCAGCTTGGAAAAAACAAGGAATTCTCAAGCCAGACCTTTATGAAAATGTCATAAGTGGTGTGTTGCGTGGTTTCTTTCTTCTTATTACTCATAAACGGGAAATTGGTGGCGATGTTTACGATGAAACAATGACGTTTATGGCCTATGCAATAGCAAATGAAATCTTTCGGGAGGGGGAAGTGGAGAGATGATCCAAATTTCCGAGCTCTTTTATACGTACCCGGGTAATCACCGCCCCACAATTAAAGGGGTTAACCTCAGTGTGAAAAAAGGAGAAATCTTTGGTTTTCTAGGTCCATCAGGAACTGGGAAGAGTACGTTGCAGAAGGTTTTGATTGGTGTTTTAAAAAACTATCAAGGAAAAGTGCGGGTTTTGGGTCAGGAAGCAGAACAAGCAACTGGATCTTTTTATGAAAAATTAGGTGTGGCTTTTGAAACACCTAATTTTTATCAAAGATTTACAGCGGAAGAAAACCTTCAATTTTTCAGTTCATTTTATACAAAAATAGCGAAAGATGATTTTCTCAGGAAGGTAGGACTTGAAAACGACAAACATACGAAGGTAGCTGACTTTTCAAAAGGGATGCTGATGAGGCTAAACCTCGTCCGTTCTTTCCTCCACGATCCCGATTTGATTTTACTTGATGAGCCTACTGCTGGGTTGGATCCAGTAAACGTGAATAAAGTCAAAGAACTAATCATGGATAAAAGAGCAGAAGGCAAAACGATTTTGTTAAATACTCACAATATGCACGTGGCGGAATCCATGTGTGATAGAGTTGCTTTTATTGTTGACGGGGAAATCAAACTTATCGATTCACCGGCTCGATTAATCAATTTACACAGCGATAAAAAGGTGGTAGTTACGTTCTTTGAAAACGGTGAATGGAGAGAAAGTAGTTTTTCACTCAGTGGGCTTTATAAAAATGAAGATTTTCAGAGTTTGTTAAAGCAAGGGAAGTGCGAGTCGATTCAAACTTATGAAAAAACGTTGGAAGACATTTTTATTGAAGTTACGGGGAGGAAGCTTCAATGATCTGGAAGCTCTTTAAACAAGATGTTCAATTTCAATTTCGTCACGGTTTTTATTACGTATACGCACTTGTAACGTTCGTTTATATTATCATTCTTTTTCTCATTCCACCTGATGTTCGAGGGGATTGGGGTGTCCTTGTTATTTTCACTGACCCAGGAACATTAGGTTTTTTCTTTATAGGCACAATTGTAATGCTTGAAAGAAATCAACAGCTATTAACCTATCTATTTGCTACTCCGGTTCTACTTAGGAATTATCTAATTTCGAAATTGCTTTCTTTGACATTGATCGCTTGGGCTACGTCGGTACTTATTACTGTCTTTACTCTCGGAATTGAAGTGAACTACATTTTATTAACCGTGTCAGTCATCCTTTGCAGCTTCTTCTTTACTGCGGTTGGTTTAGTCCTTTCCGTCGATGCGAAATCTATTAATCACTTTATGTTTCGATCAATTATTACTATGACCATATTGTATGTACCAATCATTTCTTATTTAGATTTAGTAAGCATTCGTGTATTTGAGATTCTACCAAGCTATTCCGCTCTTTTTTTAATCAATCAGGCAGCGCACGATAGTGTAACTGCCTTGCCAGTATTGGAATTTCTACTTCATATTTTCATATTGATTCTTTGGACGGTGCTCGTTTATTTGTGGGCTTATTCACGATTTAACACGTACATCATCTCGAACACTGGTGAGACGAGGAGGGTTTCAATATGAGGCGACCTTTGGCTCTATCATTAAAAAATTTGAGCACATTCGTAAAAGGAGATGGAAAAAATATTCTTCGAGATCCTCTCATGATGCTCGTTCTTTTCGTCCCGTTTCTCCTTTATGCGATGATCGTCTGGGGAATTCCATTTATTGATTCGCAAATCACACAACTCACAACCTTGCAACTCTCAGACCACATGCCTTTTATTCACGGTTTAGCGTTGACGATGACGCCACTCATGGTTGGTATGGTTACCGGCTTTTTACTACTTGATGAAAAAGATGAAGGTGTTTTTGATTATTTCGCAATCACTCCGATTCAAAAAGAGGGGTTTCTTGCGTATCGAATGAGCATTCCCGTCCTGCTCGCATTTGTATTCACAGTAACTCTAAGCGTTATGTTAGTTAAGGTTGCTCAGAATACGACATTATTACTTCTTTCATTTATCCAGACATCTCTTACAGGTCCGTTAATGACACTCTACCTGGCTTCTTTTGCAAAGAATAAAGTAGAAGGTATGGCTATTGCTAAAGTATTTTCTATTCTAATGGTTGCGCCAGTTTGTACGTATCTTTTTAGTGAGTGGTGGGTTGTTTTTGCCTATATTGTCCCGATTACTTGGAGCGTTGAGCTTTATTATTTTTCCTTGATAGGTAATGGGTATGGGCTGATCCAACAGGGGGAAGTGCTTTTTATCGGCGGACTATTGGTTTACTTTTTATGGATGTTTATTATTTTCAGAAGAATTCAGTGAGATTTCACTAATTCCTTGTATTTATTTGAATATTCATTTTATTCTAAAGAAAAGGGATGAGATAGTGATGGAAAATGAGAATTTAGGGGAATGTCACGCTAATCTGAATGATATGAAGGAGTGATTCAAATTGATTGAAGCAGTATTTTAAGACCGTGACGGTACAATCGGGGGTGATCAATTCATCCACTATCCAGGGGAGTTTCAGTTGTTCCATTATACTCATAAGGTGATGAAAAGATTGAAAGATCATCAGATTCACATTTTCTCATTTACTAACCAACCTGGCATTTCACAAGAGTTATCAAACATAGACGATTTTTATACAGAATTAATGAGTTTTGGGTTTGATGGTGTATATTTATGTCCTCATGGGCACGACGAGGGTTGCGTTTGCCGAAAGCCTGAACCCGGAATGCTTGAAAAAGCAGCAAAGGAACATTGTTTAAATCTTGAAAACTGTGTGGTTATCGGGGATCGCTGGAGTGATATGGTCGCTGCTTCAAAGGTGTGTGCGATTAGAATTCTTGTCAAAACGGGAGCAGGTGAATCGTCTCTAACTGATCAACGTTCCAATTGGCAAGCGATTGAGCCTGATTATGTGGCAGAAACATTAGAGGATGCGGTTGAGTGGTTGATGAAAGATGACATCGATTAATCGAAGGCAATAAAGGGTGGCAACCTCTTTTTCACTACACCAGAAAGTCTAACTGCGCTAAATGAATAAAGTGCTAATAAGGCTTCGCGGCAAGCCAAGCCTTCTTAAAAGAATCTATATCTATAAGTGGATAGCTACCTTATTAGTATTGCTTTGTTTTTTCACCAATGTTTTTTCACCAATGTTTTTTGGAAGTTTTTTAAGTTTCCATGGAGGAGGCCATGATGTATATTTTTTAATTTTGGTTACCATACTATTTCTCGTTTTTAAGTTTTACTCACGATTTTCCCAACAGTAATCAAAGCGTTACTCTCTCTTTACTTTGTTCTCCTCACAATAATCTTTTACGTTCGTTACCATGATATTCGAGAAAACTATAATATGATCGATGCCCTGTCATTCAAGAGGGGTGGGGAATTAAAGCAAATCGGGCGCATCTAACAAGTTATTTCTACTTTGTCCCGTTAAGTATTCTGCTAGCTTATATCTTCATAAGACTATTCATACAAGCCCATACCACCAGTAAAAAAATAATGATATTTTTTCTGTCGGTTTTAACGCAGGGGTTGCTGTTAATTCTGTTTTTCTTATACCTGTTAATTTATGGAGCAAGGCCTTAGCTGGGGAACTCGGCATTGGTAATCGGAATTAATAATTGATGATCCTGGTGAATTTTAAATAAAGAAGGAGGTCTGTCCCATGTTGAATGAAAAAGTGAACGAGACTTTGAAAAAAACTGATTTTTCCGGCACGGTATTATTGAGGGCTGAATCAGATACCGTGTATTCAGGAGCAAGTGGATATGCAAACCGAAGCGATCGTCTAAGAATCAATTTGGAGACCCGTTTTGGCATTGCTTCTGGTTGCAAACTTTTTACTGCTATTGCGATCTGCCAGCTTGTTGAAAAAGGAGATCTGACCTTGCAAACGAGATTAAACTCGTGTCTTGACTTCGATTTTCCACACTTTGATGATGCAATTACAGTTCATCACCTTCTTACTCATACATCAGGGGTTCCTGATTATTTTGACGAAGAAGTGATGGATGATTTTGAAGAGTTATGGCAACAAACACCAATGTATGCATTGAGAAACCTTGAAGGTTTTCTGACCTTATTTCAAAACGAAAAAATGAAATTCACACCTGGTTCTCGCTTTCATTACAATAACGCGGGTTTTGTCCTTCTCGGACTCATTGTAGAAAAGATAAGCGGACAAGTTTTCTCCGATTATGTGGAACAACACATCTTTAAGAAAGCGGCAATGGAAGAATCGGGCTATTTTTCATTTGATCAATTACCCACGAATACGGCATTAGGTTACATTGAAAAAGAGGATGGAACTTGGAAAACAAATGTGTACTCGCTTCCTGTAAAAGGGGGAGCTGATGGGGGTGCATTTACAACAGTCTTAGATATGATCAAGTGCTGGGACGCTCTTTTTTACAACCAACTATTATGTAAGGAGATGACTGAAACTTTACTAAGCCCCCACCGTTCAGTGGATGAGGAGAATTCTTACGGATATGGAGTTTGGATCACGAGAAAAAACGACCAAATCTATAAATATCATGTGATGGGTTACGATCCTGGTGTCAGCTTTCATTCTTCCTATTATCCTAACTCCAAGCACACTTTAGTCGTAGCATCTAACAAAAGCACCGGAGCATATGAAGTAGTAGAAGTAATCGAAGAACAGCTAAAAGAATAAGAGGGTGAATCGAATGTGGAAACAACATCTGCTCTCAATCGGGGAATACCACTATCGGAATAACCACTTTTCTTTTTAAGGATGTTCAGTCTGGAATTCATAGCAGTCGAAAGAACCTTCTAACTTTCTGCTTTTCCACCTAAAACAACCACTCACTTGAATAATTACCGAAGTAACTGGAAAACTTAGGTATAAGCTAATTGAGGAGGATGAAATATGAAATTAAGATGGCTGGTTTTAACCTTATTAATGACGTTGTCTATGGTGGGATTGGGGGCAGACCTAGGACATGCGGCGCCAAATGTTATTGATTTTGAGCTTGAAATTGAGATGAAGGATAACAACAAATATGACATAGAGTACGAGGTGAATGGGACTCAGATCGAAGCTAAATACCAGGTTCCTGGAGAGCCAGTACTTTATGGACAGGACGCAGTTCAAAAAGTTGAGGAATTCATTTCTAAACTAGACCTCAGCCCTGAAACTGGCAGACAAGAAGCAATCGACAGAGTACTTGAACAATTAGGGTTAAATCAAGCAGATATTGATGACTTTGAATTAGAGGTAGATTTTGAAGGTGGACAAGAATTAGATGTTGAATTTGAAAATTAAGTAACCGTTCGAAACGCAAACTCCTGTCGGTCATTTATTCGATAGGAGTTTTATTATGTAATAAAAATTTTCGGAATAGTATGTAAGTGTTATGATGTATTTGGGGAGGGTGATGTCATGAAACTCGATAATATTCGATTGCTCGTAACTAATTTTGACGAGTGTTTTCATTTTTACAAAGAAATACTGAGCTTTGAAGTTACCTGGGGTGAACCGGGCGGAGCTTACGCTAGTTTTGAAACTGCATACGGGGATACAATTGCGATTTTTAACCGTGAAGCAATGGCAGCTGCGGTAGGGAAGAGTAGTCTCCCGAAAGATGCGAATGTACAAGATCGTTTTGCAATCATTTTTCGCATTGAAGACTTAGCAGAAACCGTAGACGTGTTGAAATCGAAAGGTGCCATTGTTTCTGAAATCCACGATCAATCAAGTTGGGGGATTAAAACGGCTCACGTGCGCGATCCTGAAGGGAATCTTCTTGAACTGATGACGAGTATGCCGGAAGAAGAATGGGACGAATCGTTAAGGGAGGAGAGTGAGAAATATGACTAAAAAGGTTATTGAATTGACGGAACAAAAGGAGATAACGGAAGCCTTTCAGCTAATGAGACAACTGCGTACACACCTTGATTTATCTACATATCTCGAGCTTGTAACAGAAGCTATGGCGAAGGATCACTATCGAATGATGGCTTTATTTAATGAAGATAAAATAGTCGCACTTATTGGTTTTAAACCGATGATTACTCTTTATTATGGACGATTCGTCTGGGTGTGTGATTTGGTTACCGATTCGAAAGACCGCTCTAAAGGTTATGGTGAAAATCTACTCAACTATGTGCATGAGTGGGCTAAAGATAACGATTATTCAAGTGTAGCGTTATCTTCAGGATTACAAAGAGAAGCTGCCCACCGTTTTTATGAAAATAAAATGGACTATGACAAAGTGAGTTTTGTATTTAAGAGGTCTGTGAACTAATCTCAACTTTAGAATCAGGTTATTTGTAGAATAGATTTGATTTTTTGTAGAAATAAACTAGCTTTTGTGTAGAATGACGAAGTGTTATGTAGAATTGTTTTTGCTTTTAAAACGAGCAGGGAGCACGCTAACAGAGCTAATAAAGGCTGACACGCTTTCACTTTTGTCAGCCTTAAGTCAGCTAATGTTTATTCATTTCGATGTGAGGGCCGCGAATAGAAGGCAATGTATCATGAACATATTCGGGTGCAGGGTTTAGTACCGGTGAATTACCATAGGCGGGGGCTCGGGAAACGTATTTGAATTCTCCTAAGCCGTCCATGCTTCTCCCTTGTGCCCATCTTCCTGTGCTGCTCTCTTCTCCTTGAGATAGGTTGTAAAAGTCATAAGAAACCTGCTGTTTTTCAAGTTTCCTTGGAAATGTGCTAGGAACTACAATGTTTTCTTGAGCTTCAATCTCTGCGATCGCTGCTAGCCACATGTTTTGGTGCATCGTGTCTCGGGCTATTAAAAACGAGAGCATATCTTTTACACCAGGGTCTGTAGTAGATTCATAAAGTCTGACTGCTTGCAGACGTCCTTGGGATTCAGCGTTTAGGTTTGCTCGAAAATCGGCCAGGAGATTGCCACTTGCAATAATGTAATCCGCTGTCCATCGGTTACCAACGCTATCAGCTGGCATAGCTCCTAATCCAGAAACAATCGCATGTTGGGGGTTCATTCCGCCCAAAATAGCACCAACTACCGGATCTTGTGCTGCTACTTCTTTGTCACCAACGGGTGCATCATCTAATAACCTTGCTATCATCGTTGCTAACATTTCAATGTGAGCAAGTTCCTCAGCCCCGACATCCATTAATAAATCACGGTATTTTGCATTCGCACGACTATTCCACCCTTGAAATAAATATTGCAAAGCAACCGAAATTTCACCAAATTGTCCACCTAAAATTTCCTGGAGCTGTTTAGCAAAAAAAGGGTCAGGCCTACTCGGTTTTGCTTCATATTGCAACTCCTTCATATGGTAAAACATTTGTATCCCTCCTTTGTTTATAACTCCAATAAAAAAGATATGTTGGTATAGTTTGTTTAAGTCCAAGATTTCTAGAAGAGATCGAGAACTTCCAGATGACAGAGGAAGAAGCGTTGACGGTGCACTTAGAAAAAATAATAGAGACTTTGAATCTTCTTTCATCGACAAAGAAATTCTCGTCCTCGGTCAGATTAGTGATGATTATTTTCTCATCACTTGTTAAAATGACAGAGGATAGATAAAAATAGCAGAGACTAAGGTAAAGGAGTTTGAACAACGATGGCAAATGATAAAGTATTGATTTTTGGTCATAAAAATCCTGATACGGATACGATTTGTTCTGCAC
Source organism: Alteribacter populi (assembly GCF_002352765.1). Taxonomy (NCBI): domain Bacteria; kingdom Bacillati; phylum Bacillota; class Bacilli; order Caryophanales; family Bacillaceae; genus Alteribacter; species Alteribacter populi. The sequence continues at coordinate 4,246,262 of NZ_KZ293963.1, forward strand.
TTGCATATGCAGATCTTAAAACACAATTAGGGATGAATGTCGAACCTGTTCGTCTGGGGGAAGTGAGTGAAGAAACCAATTACGCTCTTAAACAGTTTAATGTTGACGCTCCTCGCTTTATTGAAAAAGCAGCACCTGAAGCAGAGCAAGTAATTCTAGTTGACCATAATGAGCGTCAGCAAAGTGTAGAAGATATCGAGCACGTTCGTGTATTGGAAGTGATTGACCATCACCGTATCGCGAATTTTGAAACGAAGGACCCGCTCTACTATCGTGCAGAACCGGTCGGTTGTACAGCAACGATTTTAAACAAGTTGTACAAAGAAAATGGTGTTGAAATTAAAAAAGAGATCGCCGGACTTATGCTTTCGGCTATCATCTCCGATTCGCTTTTATTCAAATCACCAACTTGCACAGACGAAGACGTCGAAGCGGCAAAGGAGCTAGCGGAAATTGCAGGTGTTGATGCAGAAAGCTATGGCCTTGAAATGTTAAAAGCTGGAGCTAACTTGAGTGATAAAAGCGTGGGCCAACTTATTTCTCTTGATGCAAAAGAATTTACAATGGGGAACGCTAAAGTTGAAATCGCCCAGGTGAACACAGTAGACACAGAGGAAGTCTTTGCACGTAAAGATGAGTTTGAACTTACAATCGCAAACGTTGTGTCTGAAAAAGGGCTTGATGTCTTTGTTTTTGTTGTGACAGATATTCTTACAAATGACTCTACGGTGCTTGTTGAAGGACAAGCAAGTGAAGCAGTCGAAAAAGCGTTTAACGTTACCTTGAGTAACAAAACAGCCGTCCTCAGCGGTGTTGTTTCACGGAAAAAACAAATCGTACCACCATTGAACGGCGTATTTGCATAATAAAAACCTAGCTTGGCGGTTTCCCAAGCTAGGTTTTTATTATAAGCTAGAAGTATGAGCGGATAGCTACCTTCACACCGCCTGTTTTAATAACAGACTGCTATGCGCCCTTATGAGATAAGATTGTGTAACAATCTACGATTCAATGTCTGCTCCAAGGAAGGTCGGTGTAGCGTCAATGCTTTTTTAGTTCATGATTAATCCCGATCGTTTCTTCGACAGGTAGAATAAAAGCAATTCCTTTCCCCGGTCGATTGAGTGAGGCTTCTTCTTGAATTTTACTTAAAACCTCTTTTACATTTTTACGAGTCACGAGGGTGAGGATGATTTCTTTTTCAGGTTCAATGACCATGGAAAAAAGCTTGGCTTTTTCGTGAATTCCTGATCCACGCCCAGACAGAATTGTTCCCCCTTCAGCGCCAGCTTTTTTGGAAGCATCTACAACAATGCCTGCGTCTCCTTTATTTACGATGGTTACGATTAATTCAAATTCCACATTATCTGTCATTTTATCTAATGCCTCCTCATCCAAGGCCATATCCATGTTGTTATGGACGATGCCTTTCACTGCTAAAGCATCGACTACAAAGCCAATCCCTTTTCCACGTTGATTGAGTTTTGCTGACTTAATAATCTCTTCTAATACATTGGTGACTCGTTCCTCAGGAATAAGAGTAAGGATAATTTCTTTTTCGTAAATCATATCAATGCCGAAAAACGATTCTTTTTCATGTATGCCAAGCCCTGATCCTAATAGGACGGTTCCACCTTCTGCCCCTCCACGTTTTGAGGCTGTGATGACTTTATTTGCTTGTTTCTTTTTGACGATCGTGATGATCAGTTTGTAATGTTGTTTCGGAGCGGTCATACAATTGTTCCTCCTTTTTACTATAAAGTAGTCCAAGGACAAGAACAGAAAGAATAGGGGTTAATGCAACGAGTGAGATCATCCCGAACCCATCAAGGAGTGGGTCGCGTCCTTCTGTTACATTCGCTACGCCGACCGCAATTGCCATAATAAACGTGACTGTCATAGGTCCCGTGGCAACCCCTCCTGCATCAAAGGCGATGGTAACGAAGCGTTTTTTTGAAAACCGAATGAGTAAAAGGGCGGCCATATAACCAGGGATTACAATAATCCACAATGGAATACCGAGGAGAATCCTCACCATGGAGAGCGCGATCGAAATAGCAACGCCGATGGACAATGTTAACAGTAAGACATTACCGGAAATCGAGCCTGCAGTCACCTTCTCTACTTTATGATTCATAATACGGATAGCAGGCTCTGCAAACGTTGCTACAAAGCCAAAAAGAAATCCGATGAGTGGAAGGTAGAGCCAGGACTGCGAGTTTTGACCTAAAATTTCGCCAATAGCTTGACCTGCAGGGAAAAAACCTACACTTACACCTTGTAAAAAAAATGATAATCCAAGGAATGTTAACAAAATACCAAACATCGTCTTCCATACTTTTTTTAAGCTGAGTTTGAGAAAAAAAATTTGAAATACAGTAAAGAATAAAATTAACGGCAGAACGGCCAAAGCTACCTCGAGTAAAATGTGATCAAATCCAGTAAACACTGAATGGATCAACCGAAAACCACCCCCAAAATCATCACAGCTAATACTGGTCCGATAGAGGAGAGGCCGACGAATCCAAACCCGTCACTTGTAGACGAGTCTTTCCCCCTTAGGACAGAAGCAACTCCGACTCCTAGGGCAAGAATAAACGGAACCGTCATTGGACCCGTTGTTACTCCCCCTGCATCAAAGGAGATCGGCAAATAATGGGGTGGCACAAAAGGCACTAGTAAAAAAATGAGTCCATATCCCCCAACTAAAAGGTGTACAAAGGAAATGTTATAGATCATTTTAATCATAGCTAAAGCGACAAAAATTGCGACTCCTAACGCTACTGTATAAACGAGGAGTTGATTGGAAATTGCTCCTTTTGAAACTTCGTCTACTTGAAAGGCGAGCACCCGTACGTCGGGCTCAGCAATGGTGACGACAAGACCTAGAAAAAAACCAACGCCAATAATAAACCATGTTTTTTTTATTTTAGGCAGGGTGGATCCGATTAACTCACCGATTGGTAATAGTCCAATATGGACACCAACGAGGAATAAAAACAGACCGAAACCAACGAACAAAACACCAATCAAAAAGTGGACAAAAACTTCTGTTGGTAAGCCGATGATTGTATATTGGAGAACAATAACGAGGAGTGCCATAGGTAATATCGCAAAAGAGACTTCTTTTACCTGATCAAATAGATTTGTCATTTTTTTCTCCTCTCTTGAAGTTTTGACGACAGATCAATTGAGGTTGAGAGGAATGTATGGTTGATAATAAATATGAAGAGAGACGAGGGAAGATGACAGGCATATCATTACGAAAGTTACATAACTCTATGTTATGATTATATTATGTAACATACGGAGGATAACTATGAAATATGTTGAGCCGATTAAAGACGTCAAAAAAATTCAAGAAGTGAAAGAAATTCTCAAAGCAAAGTCCACGCGTGACTATGCCTTATTCGTACTTGGCATTAATACGGGCTTGAGGATTACGGAATTGTTGGAAACAAAAGTGTTTGAAGTTATGGACTCAAGTGGTGAAATTGGTGACTTCCTATATCCTCATTCACGAACCAATTGTGCATATAGTCAATTTTATTTAAATGAACAAGTGAAGGAAGCTCTTAGCCTTTATTTGTCGGAATATTCGTTTTCAGAAGATGATTTTCTTTTTAAATCAATAAGAGGAACCGTTCCGATTACTCGCCAGCAGGCGTATCGGGTTATACATACTGCGACGCGGGAAGCTGGAATTGACCATAAGGTAGGTACGCACACGTTAAGAAAAACGTTCGGTTATCACGCCTATCGAAAAGGTGTAGCGATATCCTTACTTCAAAAAATCCTTAAGCATACAACGAAGAATGAAACTTATGACTATCTTGGAATAAATCCGAATGATGTTTCGTCGATAAGAATTGATGTTAATTTATAAAATATAAGAGAGGAGCAGATATGATTGAAGCGTTATTAAATACAGATTATGTGGTTTTACTTGTTGCTTTATTTCTTATTATTGGTGTACTCACAACAAAATTTTCTACTCGACTAGGTGTTCCGGCTCTAGTTTTGTTTATTATGCTAGGCATGGTTGCAGGAAGTGACGGGCTTGGTATTATATATTTTGATAATGCTTCGCACGCGCAAATTATTGGTATCATCGCTCTTGTCATTATTTTATTTGAAGGTGGTCTATCCACCAAATGGACAACGATTAAACCAGTTGCGGCTCCTTCTCTACTATTAGCAACAGTTGGGGTGCTAATCACGACTGTTGTGGTTGCAGTAGTAGCAAAGCTGATTCTTGATGTCACTTGGCTTGAAGGAATGCTTTTTGGAGCGATTGTAGGTTCAACTGATGCTGCAGCTGTATTTGCTGTCCTCAAGGGACAAAATATTAAATCTCGTCTTGGTGCTACATTAGAAGCAGAGTCTGGAACGAACGATCCGATGGCAATGTTTTTAACACTCGCTTTTATTGATTTAATCATGCTGGACCAGCAAGGTATTTTATCCACAATCGGTGCCTTTTTTTGGCAAATGGGCTTCGGTTTAGCAGTGGGAATCGCTATGGGAATGTTAGCGTCGTGGGCGATTAACCGGATCAACCTTGATTCGGGTGGACTTTATCCGATTTTTGCGATTAGCTTCGCGTTGCTGACATACAGTATTTCTTCCTTATTAGGGGGGAGCGGATTATTGGGGGTTTACGTGGCAGCTCTTATAATCGGTAATTCAGATTTGACTTACCGTCATACGATTTTCCGGTTTAATGAAGGATTTGCCTGGATGATGCAAATATTAATGTTTATCATTTTAGGGTTACTCGTGTTTCCAGGTCAGCTATTTACGCTAGAAGTAGTACTTCACGGCCTCCTTTTATCATTTACACTCATCGTTGTTGCAAGACCATTAGCAGTGTTTTTATCGACCATTGGGTTTGACTTTACATGGAAGGAAAAAACATTGCTATCTTGGGCTGGCCTTCGTGGGGCTGTTCCCATTGTCCTTGCCACATTTCCGATGATTGTCGGGCTTGATCATGCACAAATGTTCTTCAATGTCGTCTTTTTCGTCGTATTAACATCCGCTTTAATTCAAGGTTCTACAATTACTCCCTTTGCAAAGAAACTGGGGTTAACAGGTCCTAAAAAAGTCACCCCTTTACATTCTTTAGAGCTTGTGAGCATTGGTCAGGCAAATGCGGAAATCATCGAGTATCAAGTGAATGAAGAAGCAAGCATTGTTGGTCAAAACTTAACTGAAATTGAGTTTCCAAGAGATGTTTTGATTAATGCGATTATTCGTGACGGAGAGCTGGTTACTCCATATGGCGAAACGGTCATTGAAGCGAATGATATACTCTATATTCTTGTTTCTCGAACGAGTATGAAAGAACTTAAAAAGCTCCTTGGAGAAACAACGTCAAATAAATAGATAAAAAGAGAGACATTCTGATCCAAGATCGGAGTGTCTCTCTTTTGATGCTATAAAATTACCCTTTCACGCAGCGAAGTGGCCAACAACTGCAAAGAAAAACACGAATCCAAATGCAAAAAATGTTTTACGCATGAGAAACCCTCCTACATTAAAAAGTTTGTTAAGAGATAGTAAAATAAGCGATAATCAGGATTTATTTATGAATGAGTAGTATAAAGTCCGGTTTAGTGTGATTAACTGTTTATATCTCTTATTAACTACATTTTAAACCATATAACTCCATTGATAAAGGGTTGTTACTCATTTTTTTTCGTTTTTTTGAGAGTTGAGAAATGGCAAGCAGACAGCTACCTTCACACCTATCGTTTCAAGGGAAAAGTAACAGTGGTCTTCTTGCGGCGAGTAACAGCAGGAACAGTTGAAGACCCCGCAGGGTGGTGTTCCCGAGAAGGCTGAAGCGTTGACCGCACCAAGTCAAGGTTTCTTTAAAAAAGTAAATTAAAAGAGAGGGATTTATGTAATATTTTCATTACATAATGCAAATTATCATTTACATTATGTAATGAAAGGTATACACTATTAGTAAGATGATGGAAGGAAGGATTCGGAAATGTTAAGAAATCGTGTGAAGGAGCTTCGAGCCCGATTTAGCTTAACGCAAACCGACTTAGCTAAAAAAATCGGCGTCACTAGGCAAACGGTTGGATTGATTGAAAAGGGGGATTATGCACCCTCTGTCACGTTGGCTATTAAAATGGCAAAAACATTTGAAACGCCCATTGAAGAAGTATTTTGGTTAGACTAAGGAGAGGAAAAATAATGTTAGAACGATTTATACGTTCACCGATCAGTATGATGCTTTTCTTTGCTGCGCTTATTGGTGTGATTTACATGGTTCACTATCAATCAGTATCGAACAATGTGGAATCTGTGATCACTTTATGTTTCCTTATTTTGGCTCTTGTTTTTATTGTACTCATTCTGTTTCATAACAAACGAAACCCGGATCGCAGAATTAGTTGGAAAAGCTGGACACCTTATGAGTTGAAGGAAGAAGATGAAGGTCAACAATGGGTAACCTTTCGAGCCTGTAGGAAAGTGTACATTTTTTATTATTTTGCCCTACCAATTGGAGCTGCAGTTATTGCATTCACCCAGCATGTTGCTTATATGCCACTCGTTGTTCTATTAGCGATGGGGGTCATACAGTACACCATCTATTGGCTTGAAGAAAGGAAATATTTAAACCAACAGGAGGAAGTTGAAGAATGACTAGTTTTATTGCTTATGTTGTCGTGTTTTTGCTCGCTGCCACTCCATTTTTTGAAATGATCGCCGTAATTCCGTTAGGTGTTGCAGCTGGTCTGAATGTGGTTCCAGTTACGATTTTAGCACTACTCGGAAACGTCGTAACTGTTCTACTCGTTATACTCTTGATCAACCAGATTCAAGCCTGGTTAACTAGAAGACGGGAAGCGAAAGGAAAAGAGCCTTCCTTGAAGCGACAAAACCGGGCCAAGCGAGTTTGGAAACGGTTTGGATTACCTGGTCTTGCGGTCATTGGTCCTTTGTTTATAGGGAGTCACTTAGCGGCTTTAATGGGGATGAGTTTTGGCGGAACAAAAAAGCAAATGACCAAATGGATGCTAGGTAGTTTAACACTTTGGTGTGTTGTTACTGCAGTTGCTTCTTACATTGGCATTGACCTTCTTTTTACTTATACGGATCGTGAAGGGTTTTTGGTTGATTTATTAGAAGGATAATAAATTTTTGTGAAAAGCTAGCCTTTGAGGTTAGCTTTCTTACATTCTTTGGAGCAGGAATGTTCATGTCTTATGGGAAGATATGTTGATCTTTACATAAAGTCGTTTCAGATTAGAAAGTTAAATGGTTTTCAATGTCGAGAACAAGGTAAATCGGAATAAAAATGGGATTTTGAGGAACGTGAGGTTCAATTATTTAGAAAATAATTTTATTAAAGGAGGCTGTTGCATACGTTAGTAATAGCCTCGTTTTTTCTTTTTAGGGGGTCATTCTTAATCACTTGGATTTGATATCTGGAACAGTGGTTAGTCATTGCCATTTTCTTTATAGCTATCTAATTTCCTTATGAACTGCTGGCTTTTGTCCATAATCTTAAGTAAAAAAGGGGAGTGGATATGGAGTGGGAAAAGGCGTAATAACGGTTAATGTGGTAACGTTTCTGATCGTAGTGACATTTGCTATTATCGGCATGGGTTTTGTTAATTTAGGAGAAACACCTCATATGAATTATTGGCCGCTTTATCCGAGTATTGTTTGGACTGTTGCACTCTTTATTCAACAAATCCCTCATTTATGGGTGAGGCGTTTCGGATTAGCAGTAGCGATTTTAAGCTCACTATTTTGCATTGTTAAGGTTGTTGTCATAATCTTTTAACGAAAGGTCTGGTTGGCAGTGAGACAAATAGAAGTGCGGCCGGCAGAACAGAAAGATTGGTTATCCGTATGGAGCCTTTTACATGATAGAGGGAATACGGATGACGACGAGGCTGCTTATAAGCGATTTTTATATATGATTGATGATTCGAATCATTGTTTGAACGTAGCGACAATCGACGGTTATGTTGTCGGATACTGCTGGATTCAAGACTATGGGCCACATTTAAGAACTGGCCAAAAAGCAATACGGTTTCATGATTTGTTCGTTTGTGAAACATATCGTAAAAAAGGGGTAGCGCGCGCTTTATTTGAAAACGGAAAACAGTGGGCGAAAGACAATGGCGCTAATTGGTTTTCGTGGAATGCAAACCCAAACTCATCTAGTTTTTATACAAAGCTTGGCTATACGCCAACGCCAGAGGAGGAAGAAGGATTTCCTTACTACGAAGTTGAATTTATTGATTAAGTGACGAGCTTTTTACGTTCGCTAGACTACAGACCTTTCAGTAGGAAGAAATCGTATAAATGAAAAAACGGAACTTTTGCTCATTTAGGCATACTATCACCACATTCTATAGAACAGGTGGCAGGTTGAGAAACGAGCATCGTTTGGAAGTTGGTTGGAAAACGTTCAGGTGCTGACATTCTATATGGTTTACTATGATTAGATGAGCTGAAATCCAGATACCATGAGGAACGAAGGAGAAGGAAATATGACGAAAATATGCTGGTGGATAACCCAGTTCCTATTATTAACCGCTTGCACTGACGAAGTCGTGGAGCCTGAAATGAATAAGGTAAAGTTAGATGATGACGTTCATTTTCCTTATAGCATCCCAGAAATCGATGAACATGTCATAACAGCGATTGATGTGGCTCCTCAAGAAGGTGATGCCAAACGAATCGACGTTTATTATACGCATGTTGAAAATGTAAGTAACAATCGGCAGCTAATGGAGGTGGAAGAAGGATACGAAGAGGAGTTTAACTTAAGAACGGTTTACGGACCGTATGAAGAGCTACCTCATTACGGCATTGTCCTTATTCAAAGTCCGGAACCATTCGAGTCAAACTATAAGCAAACAATCTTGGTAAACGATCAAGAGTTTTATTATACTCAAAGCACTAGTGGAGAGACATCTTTATTAGCTTTTCAAGCAGAATATCGAGGTTTATGGTATGATGTGACGATTTTTAATGTGAAGCCAGACCTTTCCGAACGACAAGTAAGAAGAGAAGTTTCTAACGTACATGATAAAATTCTCGAACAATATGAAAAGGACGGTTGAAAAACACTCTGTACTTTAAAGAAGTGTTTTTTCGCGATAATGAACTTTATGATATGGTGGAACTACAGTAAACTTATTTGTAAGTGGAGGTTGAGAGGAGGGGGGAAATTACATCTTCTGCAGATAGGAGAGGAACATCGTGATCAAAAAAATAAACCTACAAGATGATTGTCTTGCCTCTATATTATATAATCTTCAACGAAAAGCCTACACGGTTGAAGCAGATATTTTAAAATATGATGGGCTTCCGCCACTAAAAGAAAGTCTTAGGAAGTTTAAAAATTGTGGGGAGGCGGTCATCGGCTATTTTCAAAATCAAACGGTGCTTGGCTTCCTTTCTTATGAACGATCAGGTAAAGACCTGACGATTTGTCGCCTTGTTGTATCTCCTGAGCATTTTCGTAAAGGCATTGCTCAGCAATTACTAGCTCACATGGATTGTGCGGAGTCAAATGTAACCTCTATTTATGTGGCTACAGGGCGCGGGAATGATCCTGCATGTCTCCTCTATGAAAAAAACGGGAATCAGTGGGTAAGGGATGAAGAAGTGGAGAAGGGCGTTTTCATCCGAAAGTTTCGAAAATTGATCGCCGAAAAAAATGAATTAGAAGAGACAACGCCCAGTAAAAAGGAGTTTACCCACTGATCAAGGTAATTCGGAAAAACATGCGAACGTATTCTTCTTAACAATGATCCTTGCTATCGGGTATTGGAAACCTTGTTCGTTCCTCAAGCAGCTCTTTTCGTTTTATGGGGTCTGGTTCTATCTTCTGTAATTCAGACCGTATGTAATGTAATTCTTCTAAATACGAGTCATATTCTGACCCGAACATTTCGGAGAGGTAATTACGGATTTTTTTTGCTAAAATTGGACTTTTACCTGAAGTTGTCACGCTCAATTTAAGTGCTCCTCTGTCAACTACAGCAGGAAAATAAAAGCTACTTAATTGTGGGTTATCCACAACATTTATGAGAGAAACATAAGACAATAAACCTCTTGATAGCTCTTCATTAATGGGAAAGGAATCTGTTGCAACGACAACTAAAAAGAACGAACGCCAGTTTAATTTTAGCCGGGTACAAAATTCCTCTAAAATGTCTCCTGTAGTCAAGGTCGTTCTTTTAACTTTTAATTGATTAACTTGAGATTGCAGTCCATTTGTAAGTGTAGGGCTAATGAGAGTGACATCTGCCTTTTCCTTTAATAAATAAGCAATTTTTCTTTCTGCAATACTTCCTCCCCCCACAACGAGTATTGGCTTTTGGTAAAGCTGGAGAATAAAAGGGCTACTCATGAAAACCTTCTCCTTTCCAAAGATAGTAACAAAGAAAACAAATTCCTCGTGATTTTCTGATCCCTAGCGAAGATAAACGTTGGGTTTCTAATGTCTTTGTCGAATTGTAACCTGGTCTACTTTTTTGTATATGTTTACAACGAGAGTGCGGTTGCTATCTTCTCCTCAAGCCATTTTGAGATGAGGGGATGTGGGAGATACGTATCCCCGCTCCATTTATAGGATAAACCTTTTAGTCTATTTGGAATGACCTTATTCGTGAAATAGCCTTCACTTAAAAATAATGGCACAACAATCATTGTACGGTCACTTGTAGCAGCCTCTGTTGCTCTTTCTTTAATATTGTCCGGATGCAATGTTCCGTGACAAATTTGATAAAGAGGAATTTTCTGAACGACTTTCTCTTTCAGATCTTCGAGCAACTTTTCCCACCTTTGATGAAAAAAAGGCTCTTCACTGCCATGAGCGACAAAGAGTAACACTTCTTTTTCAGGGTTAACAGACAATGCCTTTATCCTATCCATAATAATCGCAATAATGAGAGGGTGCGCATCCATTGGGTCTAGCCATCGAATACGTGCAGAAGTTGTGATTTGACTCAAGTCAGTTTTAATAAGGGGAGTGTTTAGTAGACCAAGCACATATTTAATTTCCTCAATGTGCGTGCTACCAGAAGAGACAAACAGGGGAATGGCGAGAATCGTACCACACCCCTGGTTCTCCAACGTTCGTATCCCTTGCTCAATCGTCTCATCTTCAGTAAATTCAAGGTAACCGAGCGTAATAGGTAACTGTGAATCTACTTGGTGAATCGCCACTTTAACCTTTTTTACCCAATTCGGGTTGCTTGAGCCATGAACGATAACTAACACACCAGGTCTATCTCGCCTCATACGGTGGACACCTCCTTTATACGTTGATCGCTGTATTTAAATACGAGGAATGTGTTAACTTTTCTTCAAACCAAGCTAGCTTTTCTCTCAACTTTACTACCTCACCTACAACGATGATCGCTGGTGATTGAAAGTTCTTTCTTTCAACTTCGTCTGCAATCGTTGATAGTTCTCCAGTTAATGTTTCCTGTGTTTCACATGTACCCCAACGAACAAGGGCTACAGGAGTAGTTGGAGCAAGTCCGTGATGAAGCAGATTATCTTGAATAACGTTAATTTGTTTAACACCCATGTAAAAAACAAGAGTGTCTACTCCAGAAGCAAGGCTTTTCCAATCAATGTTCTCGTTCTTTCCATCCTTTCGTCGATGTCCTGTAACAACGGCAAATGAAGAGCTTAATTCACGATGGGTTAAAGGAATTCCTGCATAAGCAGGAGCTGCACTTCCGGAAGTGATCCCCGGTACGATTTCGAATGTGAGACCCTTTTTACGGCAGGCTAAAGCTTCTTCTCCAACTCTTCCAAAAATCATCGAATCTCCACCCTTAAGCCTTACTACCTTTTCTCCACGTAATCCATGAAATACAAGAATTTGATTAATTTCCTCTTGGCTTATGCAAGAAGCTAGCGGTGTTTTTCCACAATAGATTAATTCAGCATCCGTTTTACTATGCTTTAAAATTTCCTTGTTAATTAATCGATCATATACGATAACATCCGCTTCCTGTAATAATTCTGTTCCTCGAAGCGTTAATAGTTTTGGGTCACCAGGTCCTGCTCCAACGAAATAAACTTGCCCTTTGCTTTTTTGCACAATGGATTCCTCCTCGTCACTATATTTGACTCTTTAAAACGAAAACTGCTTTTCTGCCAATTTTTTTCGTTTCAATTAAAGATAACTCCTCGATTAACGGGGTTTTTAAATAGTCTCTTTCTAATTCGACTTCGGCCGCATGAAAAGCAGCGGCTTCTCCATCAGCCGCAACGACAATATGGACATTTTCTTCTTTATTAATAAGTGCTTCAAATCGATAGAGCTTCACAGCAATTCCTCCTACTATCATCCATTTATTTTCCTTTCTCGGAAGGGGGAAATTCAGATTAAGAACTTCATATTTTCATTCAGTGAAACGGGGAATACCCCATTTCACTGTGAAAAATTCTGTAGTAGCTCCTTAACCAAAAGGGAGACGTCAGTTTTGCAATCAAGATACTTTTTCATTAATGATTGATGTCAGCTTTTCTTGAAGTGAATCTTTGCCTGTTCGTTCGAAAAAGTCATGAAAATTTTCTCCGGCGAATTTTTCATCTTTAAAATGCGTTAAAAACTCAAGCAGCACATCGTTCAAATAAGAGGCTTCGATTTTCCCTTTGAGCTTTTGATTAAATTGAGCATTTTCTGAGAGCCTTCCGCCAACGTAGATTTCAAATGCTTCTACGAGCTCTTTGTTGTTATTTTTCATTTTGATTCCTTGAAGGCCGATATCTGCTATTTGCCGTTGTCCACAGGCGTTAGGACAGCCGACCATATGAATTCGAACTGGAACATCAACTGTCAAATGGTCGTCTAAGTATTCGGCGATTGCGCTCATGCGAGCTTTTGTTTCTACGAGTGCTAAGTTGCAATATTCAATTCCGGTACAGGAGACTGAGTAACCAATAAAATGCTTAGGTTCGATGCTCATCCGATCTAAAAGGCTCTCATTTAAGAAAGCATCGACATCGTGATCTGCAATATACGGGATGACGACGTTTTGAGAATTACAAGTACGAATCTCACCTTTTCCATATTTTTTGGAGATACGAGCTAGTTCAACAAGCTCCTCTGAATACAGTCTTCCAACAGGGATATTTAAGCCGACATAGTTAAATCCATCTTGTTTTTGAGGGTGTACACCATAGAAATAACCTGCATTCCAAGACTTAAATCGGTTCTCGCCTTTGGGAGGCAAGACAATAAATTCAGAAAGCTTTTCTTTTAACGTTTCTGGCCCCCAATCCGCCATTAAAAACTTCAATCTGGCGCGATGGCGTTTGTCGCGATACCCGTGATCACGAAAGATTGTTGTTATCGCCTCGGTTACTTCTTTTACTTGCTCTGGCTTTACAAAAACATCGAGTTCCTGTGCTAGGAAAGGCTTTGCGGAAAGACCTCCACCAACATATACATGGAAGCCGACAACTTCCTCTCCATCGATTGTTTTTGTTGCGGGTACAAACGATAAGCAATGGATCTCTGCATTTTGTGCATTTTGTATATTTGAGGAGATCGATACTTTATATTTACGTGGGAGATTCGAATAGTCCCGATTTCCTTGAAAGTACCAATAGACCTCATCAACGATTGATCTTGTATCCATTAATTCATTTGGGTCTATTCCAGCTAACGGGTTGCCCACGATAGTTCGCATAATGTCTCCACATGCTCCAACAGAAGATAACCCTACGGCTTTAAGTCTATCGAAAATGTTAGGGATATTTTCGATCTCCAACCAATGAAATTGAACGGCTTGACGCGTTGTAATATCAATGACATTTCGACCATAATCTTTAGCAATGTCGGCTAACACAATAGCCTGTTCATTATTTAAAACTCCAGAGGGGATGTTGACCCTCATCATAAAGTAGCCGTCTTCTTTTGGTTTTTGTAAGTAAAGACCTGCCCATTTAAAACGAGACCACTGATCTTTCGGGATCGATTCGAATCCTTCTTTTGCATACTTTGGAATATCATCTAATATATCAAGACCATCTTTTTCTAGCTTTGCTTTTTCCTCTTTACTTAACTTTTCATTGTCTGCCCAAATTTTCGTGTGAGCCATCTGGTTTGCTCCTTTCACAAGTGAAGAAATGATAAAAGTCTTAAGTTACAATTTGCTTTTCTATTAAGTAGTCTAAAATTTGCTCTACCGATGCTTCGATCGATGACTCATCACTATAAATGATAAGCTCGGGGTTATCAGGCTCCTCATAAGGAGCGCTAATGCCTGTGAATTCTGCAATTTCTCCTTTTCTTGCCTTTTTATATAACCCTTTAGGATCGCGATTCTCACATTCTTGGATGCTGCACTTTACGAAAACTTCAATAAATTCTTCCTTTTCAACTAAATCTCTTGCTAATAGGCGATCTTTTTGATATGGAGAAACGAAAGCTGTCAATACAATTGTGCCGTGATCAACAAATAATTTGGAAACCTCTCCAATACGGCGAATGTTTTCTTGACGATCGTCTGGACTGAAACCTAAATTTGCATTTAATCCGTGACGGACATTATCACCATCAAGTACGTAACTACGAATCTGTTTTTCGTATAATCGTTGGTTCACTGCATTGGCTAACGTTGATTTTCCTGAGCCCGAGAGCCCGGTAAACCATAAAACACAGCTCTTATGCCCATTAAGCTGAATTCGATCACTTTTTGTCACAGCTAAATCATGCCAATGAATGTTGTTGCTTACATTAGTTTTTTGACTCATAGTCTAACTTTCATCCCTTCAATCAGTACTTTTACTACTTCTGCTCGACTAAATTCTGGCGGAGGTGTTTGACCATCGCGTAAAAGCTCGCGTACTTTCGTACCAGAGAGAATGACACGATCCTCTATTTCATGAGGACATGTTTTTGTTGAGGCCATGTTTTCGCATTTCTTACAAAAGAAGCTGTGTTCAAAAAAGAGGGGAGTAATCCCTAATTCTTCTTTTGTAAACTGTTGAAATATTTCCTGTGCCTCGTATGTGCCATAATAGTCTCCAACACCAGCATGGTCTCTTCCAACAATAAAATGTGTGCAACCGTAATTTTTACGAACTAAGGCATGAAAAATGGCTTCTCTTGGTCCGGCATACCTCATTGATGCAGGGAAAACCGCTAGGAATACTCGGTTTTTTGGGTAATAATTTTCTAGCAAAACGTGATAGCTTTTCATTCTTACATCTGCTGGGATATCATCTGATTTTGTTTCACCTACAAGAGGGTTCAAAAAGAGTCCATCCACTGTTTCTAAAGCCGACTTCTGAATATACTCATGTGCTCGATGAACGGGGTTCCTCGTTTGAAAGCCGACAACCGTTTTCCACCCTTTATCTTGAAATGTTTTCCGGGTGTCAACAGGCTCTAAATAATAATTGGAAAACTGTTCTTTCGCGTGCTTTTTCACTAACGTAATGGGGCCAGCTAAATACGTATCGCCTCTTTTGAGGATATTTCTGACCCCGGGGTGCTTCGTATCTTTTGTCTTATAAACTTGGATAGCTTCCATTGTTTGATCAGGAGAATAGACTTCTTCTAGCTCCAACACCCCGTAGGTTATGCCACGATACGTTAAACGGATGAGCTCACCAATCTTTAAAGAAACAGCCTGTTCACTTGTTACCGTAAGCGTGATCGGGATGCTCCAAATTTCACCAGTCGATAATCGTAGGTGATGGACGACACTTTCATAATCTTTTTTTCCAAGGAACCCTGTTAATGGGCTGTAGGCCCCATTTGCAAGGAGCTCTAAGTCAGATAATCCCGTTTTATCCAATTCAACGGAAGGTTTGATAGAAGTATAATCATAGCTTTCATCAATACGGTTAACGATGATGTCCCCGTGTGGAATACTTTCTGTCATTTTGAAATCACTCCTTAATATTTGTTGTCTTTAAATGAAGACCACATTCTGTCTTTTCAAGACCAGACCACCGTCCTGCACGAAGATCTTCACCTTCCTTAACTGCAAATGTGCATGGCTCACAACCAATACTGGGGTACCCTTGATCATGCAGTGGATTGTAGGGTAAATGATGTTTTTCAATATACTGCCATACATCATCCCAGCTCCAATGAATAAGTGGACAGACTTTAATAAGCTGAAACTTCTCATCTTTATTAACAAACTCGGTATTTGCCCGAGTGGGGGACTGGTCTCGCCTTAAGCCAGACAGCCAGGCTGTACTTCCTACCAATGCTTTTTTTAATGGCTTGTTCTTACGTAAGTCGCAGCATAAGTCTGGTTGAGTTTTCCATAATTTTTCTCCATACCTTTCTTTTTGTTCATCGAGGCTTAATTCTGGTTGTACCATTTCAATTTGGAGCTGAGGATATTTTTCTTTTACGCGATCAATGACATCATAGGTTTCGCGAAAGTGAACATGAGTATCTAGAAAAACGACCCTAGCATCTTTTTTAACATGACTTATCATGTCTAAAAGAACCATACCTTCTGCTCCGAAGCTGCAAGCATAAACTAGCTTTTCATCGAAAAAATTAAAGGCCCAGCTAATAACATCTTGTGCACCTAAATAACGCATTCTGTGATTAAAAAACTGATAGTTTTTCTCTGAAAATGTATGGTAGTCTGCCTGGTTAACATTGTTGTCCATATTAGGAGTCCTCCTTTTCTCTGAAATGATCACTAATTTCGGATCGTTTGCCGTTCTATTTTCACAGAGCGATACAAACTTAGTGTTCCAATCGTAGCGATAATAATGGCAGATACTATGACAACGATATATGGGTTTGGGTGTAAAAATACATGAATCAAGCTAAACGAAATCACAAGTGATAGTACAGGAGAGACGATCCATACTTTCATAATTTTCTTTATCACATCCTTTTGCCAAATTTGAAATCCATTCTCAGAGAATCCAATTCCGATAATCCCTGAAGTAGTCGCTTGTGTTAGCGGAACCGGAACTCCAAAGATTGAAGCGATAATAACCAATCCACCTCCCGTTCCAGATACTGCTGTGCCTTGAAGGAGAGAGAAGGAGGTTATTTTCTTGCCATTTGTCTCTAAAACTCTTCCCCCTAAGAGAAAGGCTCCTAGCGCTACGAAAAGTCCTCCGATCCAACCCCCTGTAGAACCTTCCATTAACCCTGCGCCTACTAAAGGGCCTATAGCGTTTGCAACGTTATTCATCCCAGCTGAGAAAGCCTCGATGAACCCAGTAAACACTAAAACAATGGCAAGCACTTTTCCCCATTTTCCTTTGCCTTTCAATTGTGGCCATTTTTCCTCTGCCATTTTTATCACTTTCCCAAAAATAAAACACATAATAAAAGCGGTAAGAGGAACAATCAGCCAGAAAGAAATGATGAAAAGAACACTGGAAACATAAAGGGCTTGAAAGGCAACCCCTACGCCAACAACAGCTCCGATTGTCACTTCACTCGTAGATAGTGGAATACTAATGACGTTTGCTAGAAAAAGGGTCAGGCAAGAGGAGAGCAGGATGATGACGGCAACCTCCACAGAAAAAATAGTCGTTGGAATAATTCCTTTACCCACCGTTTTTACAACCTCTCCACCACCAATAACTGCACCAAGAAAGGCTCCAGTACCCGTCAGTAATAACGCAACCTTTTTTCGTTTGACAGCACCACTGCCGTATGCAGGTCCCATAGTAGCCGCAGCTCCACTTGCACCAATATTCATTGCGAAAAATAATGCAACGATAATGGCAAAATAGGATAATAGCACACCAAACACCTCCAATGATATGACGTAAATTTAAGTTTTTTTATAAAACATATCGGTTTACTTGGTTTTAAGTAAATAAAAAGACCCCTTTCAAAGAAAAGAGGTCGACTTTGTTTGTCATTAGATAAATGTCGTCGATCCCTTATCTTTCAGTATGAAAACTGATGGAAGTAGCACCTTTTGATGTGGAATCAAAGGTTGCTGAGGAGTCATAGGGCCAATTCCCTCGTCCTCTCATGATAAGAGTGAAACTGTTATAGATTATTTTGAATATTTAGAGTGTAAAGTAAATAATGGGAGGAGTCAATAGGATATCGGAAAATTATATTTATTTAGGCTGAAGGTCGGAGGGGAACGATGGTTAAGAACATTTAGTAATAAACCAGCCAATTTATAATGACTCAGTAGCTTTTATCCAGTTCATTTTTCTCAGGATAACATAGTATGAAGTGTACCTTTATGAATTGGAGGTGAGAAAATGGCATTACAATTGATGAAGCTACAAATTACCGCAACAACAACTACAGAAGTGACTCCAGAACCAGAGAAATTCTTTTTTGTGACAACAACTCAAACAGAACCTGATTCCACACTTACGATTAATCCAGATGATTTCTTCCAAGATGATGGAACTGAGGCTACTGAGTTACCAGTTCTTGAAGAAGGAAATAGTTATTACAAAGTTTATATTAATGGTGTTTTACAAATGGAAGGTCTTACTACCTATACAGCTGGAGCTCCTACAGTTGGTTCATTAGCTATCGCAGTGCCAGAGGGTGATGATCCTATTTTAGCTAATACACCGATCGTCTTAGAAGTAATGAATTACGATGCAAGTTCCGAAACTACAGTAGAGACGTAAAAGTGCAATAGTCTCCACTTTGGAGGCTATTGTATTAAGTAGTTAAAGTGACGAATTGGATTATAATAGGGACGCCCTTATGGGGAAGATCTCCCGTTTTTAATGAGAGCTCGCCTTCTTTAATATCATAAACATTCGGTGGTTGTAGCACGCCATTGATAAATACGTTTACATATGAAACAGTTTCAGGATCAAGGATCCCCTTATTTCCATAAGCCAATATCTCATCAGCGTCTGTATATAGAGATTTAGATCCATCAGAAATCGTGTTGTAATGGTAAGTTTCCCCTTGAAGCACTCGAAGGTCTTGTCTTTTCTTGAATGTTATATTGAGTTTAGTTGTGGCCTGAAACGAATCGTACACTTTTTTTGCCGAAACTAGGTGTTTCTGTTTTCTTCGCTTTTTCATGAAATCACCTTCATGTAAATACTGAAGCATCTCATTATGTATATGCCAAGGTTGTTCTGTAAGTTCAACGAAAAAAGAATTTCTGGTGCCTGACCCCCACTGCGTTAATGATGTACAGTGGTGGGGGTCAGGCACCCTTTTTTGTCTTTTCAGTCTTAACATTCGACTTTAGCGTGTGTGGCGAATGTGAAGGCAAGGGAAAAGCATTATTGAGACTTTAAAACATGCGGCGGAATCTAATGCTGCTTTACTTAGCTAATAAAAATTTCCGCACTTCCTCCATAAACAGCTCTGGTTCCTCATAATGAGGAGTATGACCGCTACCGTCAAATGTAATAATTTGACCATTAGATGCATCGTTTATAAAATTGGACGTGTGCGTTTCACATGCAACAGGATCATGTCTTCCATTAAGCATTAGCATCGGCACATGAACGTTTTTAATTTTTGGAAGGAGTGATTCAAAGATCTTTCCTTCATCACGTAGCAGGTTATAATGTATTTCTGACCTGTCGTAAAATTCCTCCCACTCATTGTCAGAGTAACAGGAATAATTCGTTGGGTTAGTCCATTCATATCGGTAAATTTCCATGCGGTTTTCCTCTAAACCTTGGCTTAGCCTCATATACCCTTCTGTAAGCTCACGTGGAGTTGCATTACTATTTCTGAACTCGATGCATTCATTAGCAAGGTCATCCTTACCGTACTTCCTAGCTATCTGAGCAGTTTTGGTAAGTAGGACACGACTTGTAACGGCGAAATCAAATGTAGCACCCTCGAAAATCAACTTGTGAATCGAATCAGGGTGGATGCTAGCGTAATGGAGAGCCAGGTATCCACCGAAAGAGTGACCAATGACTGACCACTTTTTGATATCTAATGTATTTCTTAATGTTTCACAATCTTCAACGAGATCGTCAAGCCCAAAGTCTTCTTCCGGCTTAATCGCTTCAGATCGACATACACCTCGCTGATCAATCGCAATGACTCGGAAATGTTGTGACAGTCTTTCTGCTTGATGTTGGGAAAAATCAAAGCAGCTTTCTCCTGGACCGCCGTGTAAATATAAAATGGCATGCTCGTTCTCTTTTCCAAACTCTTCAACAAATAAATCTTTACCGCGAATGTTCACTTCAATCCCTCCAATTATGATTTAATGATGATTGTCTCTCTTGCCAACCATTGGGAGGGGCTCGCGCTCGAGGAAGGACACAAAGTTAAAATTCGTGTTCTTTATAATTCATAAAAATCCTCCTTTGGGATTATATACAAATAATGGTATCATAATGATGTGAAAATTCAAACAAAAGAGCTTGTTTCATAGGTTCATATGTAAGTAAAGGAGAGACTGGAAAATGACTAAGGTTCATTTTGAGTGGGGGAAGCGTGGTACACGTGAAGCAGCTGGACGGGGAGATATTACGATTATTGTGGACGTACTAAGTTTTTCATCGACAGTCGTTTCAGCATTAGCGTGTGGGGCAGAAATTTTACCCTATCCTCCTTATTTAGACGGGATGGCCTATGCTAATAAGCAAGGAGCTGAATTGATTTTAGGTAGAGCTGAGGCTGCAAGCTTGGATAAACCGACATTGTCTCCTGTGACTTTTAATGAAGAACACAGGGGTAAAAAATATGTCCTTTGCTCGTTAAACGGAGCGGTTTGTACGTGGGTTGCCTCTCAGGTTCCGTATGTTTTTGTTGGGTCACTTCTTAACGCTTTGAGTATTGCTGATGCGGTAAATATTTTAGCTGGTAAGGAAAATGTTGGTGTGACAGTCGTGGCATGCGGCGAACAGTGGAGTGACATTCACGAGCAGGAAGATCGGCTGCGTCCATCACTTGAAGATTATTTAGGTGCAGGTGCGATCATTGCACAACTAAATGGTAGAAAGTCACCTGATGCAAAGGTTTGTGAAATAGCGTTTGAGGGTGTGAAAGGACAAGTAGAGGAACTAATCTGGAACTGTGAAAGCGGAGTGGAGTTGCGGGAAAGAGGATACGAACGTGACGTAAAGCATTGCAGTCAATTAGATATGTCAACAGTCGTTCCGCAGCTTAAGGAAGGAGTATTTGTGAGCGTTCCGGGTGCCTGACCCCCACCACGGTAATGCTTCACCGTAGTGGGGGTCAGGCACCTTCCTAGTTACTCTTCAATTCGTTGTAATATTTCGGTGCCATGTTCCTCAAGAGTACGGAGTATTTTTCCTCTTTGCTGTGCAAACTTGTCGTCAAAACCTATTGTAAAGTTTCCGTTGTCTGTGATGAAAATGTAGTGGGTATAGTAGTGACCATTTTCTTCACCAACGGGCTGAACTTGAGCGATACTTTCCCAAGGGTATTCATCTTCTGTGTAGCTTGTTAATTCATTAATATGAAAACCTTCATCGTCCACATAGTAATAATTCATGATCCCCAAAGTGCAAATAGGTATGAAAAGTAAACCGATAGGAATAAACAGCCAAGAGTGCTTAATATGTTTATTTTTTCGCTCTGAAATCGTATGAACGATAACATAGATAATCATAACAAGTGATGCCCACAGCATTCCACCTCCAAATGTATAGTAGGCCGAAGTGGGGGCTACAAGTATCCAGTTGTCTCTCGAAAAAAAGAATACATCTTGAAGAATGACGATGAAAACGAAAGGTAATATGACGCTACATAGGACCATTATAATGGTCGTTATAATAAGAATGACATTGAGTTGATCTGGATCGATCCGTTTTATACGAAGTGGATTGGACATTGCGATAACTCCTTCTTTTTAGTATCTAATCTCTTATTAGTTCTACGTACCTAGAAAAGAGGGGGTTTCATAAAATTAATAAAATTCTGATTTTTTTCCTGACCCCCACCGCGGTAATACTTCACCGCGGTGGGGGTCAGGCACCTTGTTAAAAGTCATCATTTATTCACAAATAATCACATATTGGTGTTGTAGCTTTTTGAAACTATGACTACAATTTAGGGTAGAGATCATTTTGGGGGTGGGAAGACTTTGTTACCAGAGCAACGAAAGAAACAGGTTTTATCTTGGCTTGAAACAGAAGAGCATATTCGAATTTCGGATTTAAGTGAACGGCTTGAAGTTTCTGAAATGACGGTGTACCGTGATGTACAGGCGCTTTGGGAAGCGGGTTCACTTGAAAGAACGAGTGGAGGTGTTTCAAAAAAGCTCGGACAACAGGTCGGCGTTGAATCCAACCATTGTACATATTGTAAAAAGAGGGTTCATGGTCGGCATCAAGTGCAAATCATTCATCATAACCATAGCGTAGAGAACCTATGTTGCACTCATTGCGGATTGCTTCGCTATCAGGAAGTGGACAAGCAGGTCTCTCAGTTTTTGTGTAAAGACTTTTTAAATGACTCGACTATGAGTGCCCAAATGGCTTTTTTCCTTATTGATGCAGATAATGTAATGAATTGCTGTTATCCGCAAGTCGTACCGTTCGCTATTAAAGAACACGCACTAAAATTTCAAAAAGGTTTTGGTGGTGAACTTTATCAGTTAAGTGAAGCACTCACAATAGTAAATGAGCAAATGAACATAACCAATTGCTGTAAAGATCATTAGATTAAACAAACTCTAGGAGGATAAACGTTATGAAAAAACTATTATCATTTGTTTTAGTAAGCACTCTTATGGTTGCTTGTGGACAAGACGAAGAGCAGAATCAATCTTCTGATATCCCAGAAAGCTTTGAACCTATTGAAGTAGAAGTGCAGATGGATGAAGAGGGAGAACAAGGGGAATGGGCGTTGGAAGCTCTTGTTACCCAAGAGGATCAACCGGTAAATGATGCTAATGAAGTCACTTTTGAAGTTTGGAAACAAGGTGAAAAAGAAGGCAGTGACATGATCGATCATGAGGATGTAAACGAAGGTGTTTATTCAGTATCTTATACGTTTGAAGAAGACGGGATTTTCTTTGTTACACCACACGTAACGGCAAGAGGCATGCACGTAATGCCTACCCATGAAATTGCTATTGGAAATGTGGAGGACGAAGCGACTGAAGGTGAAGATCACGAGTCGGAAGCCGGAGACCATCACCACTCTGATATCGTAGAGGTAGAAAGTAACTTAGGTGAAATTTCTCAGGATGCAGAGGTTGAGCTCACAATTAGTCAAGAAGGCGAAGCATTAGAAGATGCGCGTGTACGCCTGGAAGTCTGGCAGCATGGTGATGAAATGAGAGAATGGATCGACGCTGAAGATGAAGGTGATGGTCAGTACGCCGCATCTCATCAATTTGATGAAACTGGCGATTACCACGTCATCATTCATATTGAAAATGAAGAACTTCATGAGCATTTGGAAGAAGCATTTACGATTGAGTAGGAAGTGAAAAAATGGGGATCTAGCTATGCTAGGTCTTTTTCTTATTTTTGTCCTTACTTTAATTATTTTCTATAGGTTAACGTAAATTCCCTTATAGACATTCTTTATTGGTGTAAAATGGTAGTTAATAGTTTAATACTTTAAATTAAAAAGGAGTCTTATTTATGCTACCTTACCCTCATCCAACCTCACGAGAAGAGAAACAGAATATTATTAAACAGGTTACCAAGCAATTACATAAGAAATTAGGCTCTGATCTTTTGGCACTCGGCCTTTATGGCTCTGTGGGAAAAGGAACAGAAGGAGCCTACTCGGATATCGAAATGCACGTTTTCGTTAAAGATGGTACTCATTTTTCGAGCCATGAATTCATTTATGAGCCCTTCAAAATTGAGCTTAGTGTTCAAACAAAAACCGATATTATCAAAGAGGCACAAACTGTCGATGATGGGTGGAGTATTAAAGCTGGTGTGTTTACGGAGGTTCAAGCCCTTTACGATCCTACCGATCTTTTTACACAATTAAAGAAATTTGCTCTTAACGTACCGGATTCCGAGATACGTGAAGTAATGAAAGAGTTTATGATTTGGGAACCGTACGAAACGATGGGGAAAATTAGGAATAATTATGAACGTGGAACCTACTACTATCTTCCTTGGGGTGCAAAAGACCTTAGTTGGCAAACCGCTAAGCTCATTGGCCTTGCTAATCGAATGATTTATTCTACCAGAAGTGAAACGTTTAAAGAGGCCGTATCTGCTACCTCTAAGCCGAGTGGGTTCGAAAATCTAGCCGAATTGGTTATGAAAGGTGATCTTGCTGACCCAGAACGGGTTTACCTTAGCTGTGAAAATCTTTGGACTGGCTTGAACGATTGGTTTGACCTTTTAGGTATTGATTATCGAGTTACTGATCTACCATTTTAGAAATTGGCAAAATCGTTCATAATCATCTAAATAATGCTAAAACATTTTGTGAGCGTAACTGCTGTTGGTTATCCTCTTAAATTGAGTCGACAAAGGGCAAATGCGTAGTACACCTGGATTTGTATCCGCTACGTATTAGACGTATACTTTTTACCAGACAAAAAATTGAGGTGACCTATTTATAATGTGTGGCATTTTTGCGACAACTAAGAAAGTATCTAAACCATTAATGAATGAAGTGTTAGAAAGTATGAAGCACCGTGGACCTGACGAAGGTAAGTGTGTAGATGTTAATGCGTTTCAACTTGGCCATCGACGTCTTTCTATCGTCGGTTTAGAAGATGGCATTCAGCCGATTACAAATGCCGATGAGTCAAAGTGGCTTGTATGTAATGGTGAGATTTATAACCATCTTTCTTTAAAAGAAAATGAGCTCAAAGAGGAAACGTTCTTCACTCATTCTGATAGTGAAGCTGTTCTTAAGCTTTATGAAAAAGAAGGGGCGAAGAGCATTCAAAAACTAGATGGAATGTTTGGTTATTTTATCGCTGATGTGGAAAATAACACATTTATAGCGGGACGAGATACGTTAGGCATTAAGCCTCTTTATTATGGGATCGATGAGGACGGTCATTATTACTTTTCTTCAGAATTAAAAACATTGTATTTACTTATAGATGATGTAATGGAATTTCCCCACGGACATTATTTTACACCAGAAGAGGGGTTCGTATCGTATCGAAAAATTGAAGCTCCGAACACCGATCAATTAGAGGAAGGTTGGAGAATTCATACAGGAATAATCCAAAAGAACCTCGTTAAAGCTGTCAAAAAACGTCTCATGGCTGACGTGGAAGTTGGTGTATTGTTGAGTGGCGGCCTTGATAGTAGTTTAATCGCGGCAATTGCTAATGAATATACAGATGGACCGGTGAAATCATTCTGTGTAGGCTCTGAAGGCAGTGCGGATATTTTACGGGCGAGAGAAGTCGCTGAGTATTTAGGAACAGACCACTATGAGTATATTTATACAAATGAAGAGCTTGTAGAAGCGATGGAACACGTGATCTATCATCTTGAATCTTATGAACCATCTCTCGTACGTAGTGCGATTCCGAACTATTTTGTGTCAAAGCTAGCAGCGAGTAAGGTGAAAGTAATCTTGTCCGGTGAAGGTGCTGACGAGTTGTTTGCCGGTTATCAATACTTAAGTGACTATCAGAATACTGACAAACTTAATGAGGAAATTATCCAGATGCTAAACGTGCTGCACTCTGTGAACCTACAGCGTGCTGACAGAATGAGTATGGCTCATTCATTAGAGTTAAGAGTGCCATTTCTTGATTTAGAAGTCATTCATGAATCTCTTAAAATACCAGCTGATTTGAAGATTCATAAACAAGATCGTATGGAAAAATGGCTGCTTCGTAAATCGTTTGATGGGTGGATCCCAGAAAATGTCCTTTGGAGAACGAAAGAGGAGTTTTCAGAAGGAAGCGGTGCGTTGGATGTTCTGGAAGCATATGCGAATGAAGTGTTCTCAGACATTGAAATTGAACGGATTCAACAAGAGTCTCCGGTACACTTAAGAAGCAAACAAGAGGCGCTTTATTATCGGATTTTCAAGCTATACTTCCCACAACAATCAGCCCTCGATACTGTTGGTAAATGGGCTACTGCATAGTTCACTGAATAGTCTTGATGAAAAACGCTTGGTAAACCCTGGCGTTTTTCGCAATTAAATAACGCTTATCTAAACGAATTCACCTATGTTAAACTAGTAAAGTGTAAGTTAAATCTAAAAGAGAGAGATTGTTGTATGAGACACAGAAAACTACTTTTAATCATGCTTGTTTCTTTTTTTATCTTTGCGATCACAACATGGGTCCAGTTTACTTATGGAAGTTTTTTATTTGACGAAGTAATTATTTCTGGGGTGACGCAAGTCTCTCATCCATTTCTTATTCAAATGATGCAGTGGGTTACGCTCTTGGGTTCTGGAGAATTTATCGTTGTTATTACGCTAATAGTCACGTTAATACTGCTCTATAATAAAGACTGGTTTAACTCGATTTTTTTATGTGCCCTCACTTTTGGAGGAATCGTTTTAAACTTTTTACTTAAAGTCTTATTTCAAAGAGAGCGGCCTGGTGAGGCAAGGGAATTAGAATTATTCAGTTATTCACTTGAAATCCCTTCTTATAGTTTTCCAAGTGGACACACGATGCGTAGCGTTTTACTTATGGCATTTTTAATCTATTTGAGTTATGTTTTAATAAAGCGCAGTTCTATTCGATTTGTATGTTATTTTTTATGTACAATTGTGATCATGTTAATTGCAATGAGCAGAATTTATCTTGGACTCCATTATCCTTCTGACATTGTAGCTGCTATGAGCATTTCGTTAACGTGGTTTTGTATTTGTTTCTATTTCCTATCTAAAACAAACTTAAAAAACACCCTGACAAACACTTGAGTTTGTCAGGGTGTTTTTATTTGAAGGTAAGAATTCATAAGCGGACAGCTACCTTCACAACACTCGTCTCGAGGGGAAAGCATCCTTGATACTTTAAAACATGCGGTGGAAGCTTATACTGTTTTTAATCAAAGACCGCTATGCGGTTTCTCTTAGAGGTGAGTTACTACTTATTTGATCCAGTACGAATAGGTTCGTTTTTAACACCGTTTTTTATAAAATGTGTAAAAATCGATTAGGGGTGTGCAGATTGGATACAGCTCTGCGCAACAATATTATTTGGCTCATACATCAGCTGCAGAGCATTATGAACGGTTAAAAACAGCGAATGCTTCTAATTCACAGCGTTATTATCAGTATGCAGAACGACAATACTTTCATCGATGGCGAGCCATTTTTTACAGGCAGTATTTTAAGGCGCCAGTCGATGATTAGGTGAATAGGTAAATCAAAGTTCCGCCCATTGCACCGATGATCACAACCATCCAGGCCGGTACTTTCCAAAACACAAGTAGTCCAAACAGTCCGATCGCCAAAGCGAAATCAACAGACGTGTCGATGGCACTCGTAAAGATTGGATTATAGAATGCAGCGGCTAAAATCCCGACAACAGCAGCATTTACACCAAAAAGCGCACCTTGAATTTTCGAGTTTTTTCTCATTACATTCCAAAAGGGCAGTGTCCCTAGAATGAGAAGAAATGCTGGCAAAAAGATCGCCACAGTAGCAATAACCCCGCCGACCCATCCATTCGCGATCGTTCCTAAATAGGATGCAAATGTGAATAGCGGTCCCGGCACTGCTTGAGCGGCACCATAACCGGCAAGAAAGTCTTCGGCTCCTACTAGGCCAGTAGGTACTACTTCTCGCTCAAGTAGAGGTAAGACAACATGGCCGCCACCGAATACGAGTGCTCCTGCCCGGTAAAAGCTATCAAATAAAGCGAGCCATTCAATGGAAAAAAGTTGTCTTGCCAATGGAAGCAAGGCAAGTAACGAAAAGAACAGCACCAAGCAGATGGAAGCAAATCGGTAGCTTAAGCTGATGTTCATATCTGTAGTTTCATCTTGTTTTTTCCCTTTATAAATGAAGAGTCCGACGACTCCAGCAAGGAGAATTAAGACCACTTGACTATAAACCGTTTGCCAGAGCAGCAATAAAATGAGTGTAACAATAGCAATGGTAGCACGCGTGCGATCAGGAGCGAGCTTTTGCCCCATTCCTAGAATGGCGTGGGCAACAACCGCGACAGCGACAATTTTCAGTCCGTGAATCCAACCAGCTGGACTAACATCAAAGCCCTGTAAAAAAAAAGCAAAAATCATCAAGGCTAAAACGGAAGGAAGCGTGAAGCCGATAAACGAAACGATAGCACCGAGCAAACCGCCTCTCATTAATCCAATTCCAATACCAACCTGACTGCTTGCTGGTCCTGGAATAAATTGAGATAGGGCAACCAGGTCTGCATAGGCCTTATCATCGAGCCATTTACGCCGGTTTACATATTCATTGTGAAAATAACCTAAGTGGGCTATGGGTCCTCCAAAGGATGTAAAACCGAGGCGTGTAGAAACGGCTAAAATTTCAAGAAGATGTTTTGTTTTCATAGATACATAACTCCAACTAAGTTTTTTTAATCTTCTTTTTATTTTATCATAGAAAATTAGTTGAATTGTTAAGTTGTTGTAAAACTATAATCGGTTCCTTATAGGGGAAACTTTGCTTATTAGAAAGAGTTCCTTGACTGGTCCGTTTTTCCGCAGGAGCATTCCTGTCGGATAGGTTTTACCCCTATTGATAAAAAAAGGATCCTCCGATATGATGCAAGGTGCAAAAACAAACCAGCAATCACAAAGGAGGAACCCTTCATGAATCGTAGTAGAAATGAACGAATTAATCAAGTCAACGAAAACACTCTAGTTATTGGAATCGATATTGCAAAAAAGAATCACTATGCCTGTGCCGTCAATTTGCGCGGACGCGAATTAGCGAAAGTATGGCGCATCCACCAGTCAAAAGATGGTTTCATCCATTTTGAGCAGGCTGTTAGACAACTGATGGAGACACACAACAAATCAAATGTGCTCATCGGTTTTGAAGCAACCGGCCACTACTGGATGAACCTTGCGGCTATGCTGGAGGCTTTCGAATTCCCTTTTGTCATCGTCAATCCAATGCATGTAAAACAATCCAAGGAAATGGACGATAATTCTCAAACGAAGAACGACGCTAAAGATGCACGCGTTATAGCGAAACTTCTTCCTAACGGCTATTTTAGTATACCGCGGAAGATGACAACCGCTGAACATCACATGAGGCATGGATCCGCAATCCGGGAACGATTACGAAAAGATATCTCTTCCGTAAAAAACAGGATACAGCGATGGAAGGATCTTTACTTTCCGGAATTCAATCAAGTCTTCAGTGAATTGGGCCAACAAGCTCTTGCCGTTTTAAAGCTGACACCTCTTCCCCAGGATGTTCCACATTTGTCTGTCGAAGAGATGGTCAGGCAACAGAAGAAAGCTGGCGCCAAGTATGCTGGGAAACCCAAAATGGTGACCCTGATTGAAGTGGCTCGTCACTCTATTGGCGTAACACGCAGTCAGGAAATGTCACGGCTGGAGATTCGCAGCCTTGTTCAACAGCTGGAACTATTGGAATCACAACTTGAAGAGGTGACTTCCCAGATGGTTGAGCAGGCCCAGTCATTAGAAGAGTTTCAGTACCTCGTCTCCATTCCGGGAATCAGCGAGAACACTGTAAGCGAGTTATTGGCTGAAACAGGCTCTATGCGCAATTACAGGCATCCACGCCAACTCATTAAGCTAGCGGGACTTACGTTGCGTGAGAACAGTTCAGGTCAGCATAAAGGCACAAAGAAGATCTCTAAACGCGGAAGAAAACGACTACGAGCCTTACTTTATAAAGCGATCCTTCCGCTCATTCAGAACAATGCAAGCTTTCGTCAACTGTACATGCATTATCACTCACGGGAACAAAATCCACTGACCAAGAAAGAAGCAATGGTTGTGCTATGCAGAAAGCTGCTTCAGGTGTTCCATGGACTTAGCAAGAAACAGGCAATGTTTGACCCTGAGAGAATGTTGATAGACTCTTCCAACTATCCTCAGAACAAGGCAGCGTAAGGCTTCACAGTGCTTTAATGTACCTTTGACAACACAGGCACAGAGATTCGGCAAGACGGAGACTTTAGACGCCCAGTAAAGGGCAGTCCATGCAGGAGTAAGAGTCCGAGATCTGCGTCAGGCAAGACCCAACGAAGGAATGTAGGCACTTGATGCCAGGAGACATGGGAGGGTAAGTCACCTGATTGTAGCAGAGTTTTTCTCGTGTGAATTACACTATATATGGAAATGTATCCCACATTCCCAACGCAACGCGTAATCTCTAAATACAGTAAATGTATTTACAAGAATTATGTGGACCTTGGCAGTCGGAGGCGAGTACAAAAAAATTTTTTAGGGCCTCAAAATCCGGGCGGACCCCCGCCATATCAACTTTTCCTGAGGGAGTCTCGCAGATTCCGGCCAACTCCGTAGGGTGCTAAACAGACTGCTTCCTCCCATTTCATTTCGTTTGTTTGGTCACTTATTTAATTGGACATTTGGGGAGGTACTCCTTTTTTTCGGTCAATTTACTTCCCAATGTTCATATCGTGTCGTTTTAAACGAAAATTCACCAGAATGAATCCACTCCAGTGCCTTTATGACTAAGGGTGATGCTTGATTCGATTGGAGATTTTCAGTTTTTACCCACCTTGCACCTCTAGAATCCTGATCTTCAAATGAAACGTCCACACTCTCAGGGTCACCAAGAACCTATATCTCGTAGAAAACAGTAATATGATGCAGTCGGGTAAACGATTGCCAATCCCACGGTAAGGAAAAATCTGTTACACCTATTTGCTGCAAAATGGAACTTTTATAGCCAGTTTCTTCTTTAAGTTCACGAGTGATAGCTTCCGGCAGTGTTTCATCATCATTCAAACTCCCATCTGGAAGGTCCCAACGATTTTTATATGGCCCTTTCATTTTATCGATCACGAGAAGTTTGTCACCTTGTACACAAATACCATAAACTCCAAATGCTCTATGTATATTCAAAGTTAATACCCCTTTCTCTTCCTATTAAGATCCGCGTATTTTAAATTTGGACTGAGGTGATCGCAATGAAAAGGGTGGACATTGTATACGGACTTATTTTAAATGAAGAAAAAGATAAGGTGCTCCTCGTGAAGAATGTGGAGCATTCTACATGGACACTTCCAGGAGGAGCAGTTGAACCAGGAGAAACATTGGATGAAGCTGTTGTCCGAGAAGTGAAGGAAGAGACCGGCTTAGACGTAAAAGCTAATTATTTAGTTGCTCTGAACGAAGCATTCATGGTCAAAAACGATCATCATGCGTTGTTTATCACTTTTCAGGCTGAAGTGATTGGAGGGAAGGCGAGTGTTCAAGACCCTGGTAAAATCGAAAGACTTGAGTGGTGCACTTTCTCGAAAGCAAAAGACAGGATGCCTTACTATAAAGGGGGGATCGAAAAGCTGGTCACATCATCAGTAACCTACTTTAACCAAGGAAAGCGTACAGTGTTGTAATTTTCATCAAGCGAAAAACAACTTATACATTCCAATAATAATTAGCACTAGTGAAGGGAAGACTTTATTATTATTTGTGATATAAGGCAATCGTGCAGAGCTTCCGATGATAATTCCGGTTATAAAAAGCACAAAAAAGCTGAGAGTCACAAACAAACTCGTAATTGGGTGGACTTCTTGAACCGCGGAAATGACACCGTATCCGATGTTGTCGATATTAACGATAATAAACAAGTTTCTAACGAGGCGACCGAAGAAGAAGCCACTTTGATGCGTAAGCTGAAAAAGACCGATGCCTAGAAAAACTAGACCTGAAACTTGATTTAAAAACGTAGAGGAACCTTCAAAGCCGATGACTGACCCGATTAGATAGGTAAAAAAGAAGACAAACCCGATGCCTATAGAAAAGAGAAGAAGCTGTCCAATAGGGAAATAAATACGTTTATAACCGATTATGGCTCCCCATAGTAATCCATCAAAACCGATTAAAAGACAGAACATTAACGTAGTTAAGACCATATCCCCTCACTCACCTTCTTTAAAAGTGTATTAAGTGAGTGGAAGTTCTAGGACAAAAATAAAGAAGGTGTCTCAAGAATTGTTGGGACACCTTCTTTCAGCAAGGCGCATTTTAAAATATATTTATTAAATGCTTGTCCTGTCACGAAGAGTGTGACGTCATTTGAGTCCGAAAAAAACCTTAAAAAGCAACAAACTTATTTAGCTTTTCTGGATTGTCTTGGTTTTTCCGCTAATCTTTCTTCCATTCGTTCCTCAATCTTTGCTAGCTCTTTATTGTTTGATAGGATCTGTTCCCGGTTTTGTTCAATTAAAATGGCAATAGATTGTTTAATCATCGGAATCATCCTTTCATATTAGGAAAGTTCAAATCTTAAGTGGTGTGATCGATAACGGCTTATGAGAATGGTACATTATTCTTTTTCCTTCTAATAGAGAAATCAATTCGATAGTGATTCGTTTGTCTGTAGAAAAAAGTTTTTTCATAAACTGGGCGAGTACTTGAAGCTCCTCTGTAAGCGAGCGGTTTCCATCAACAATGACTTTGGATAATGTTACAGAAGATGGACTGTTCATGTTAAGAATTCCTTGAGACAAAGTGATAACAGAATTCTGTTCTTCGACATAGGTGCCATAGTCAGTGATAATCAAAGTATGTGGATCTGACTCTTTTGTGATTGACAGGTCATTCACTAAATAATAAAGCAAATGATCTGAGAGCTTCGCTTTTAATAGAAGAAAGGTTACATTTTGCATACGGAATCCTTTTTGAAATGAGTTGAAAAGAGAATCGATAAATCGTATAGCTTGACAAACATTCTGTTTTACCTTTGGGAGTTGATGAAATGCGAGAATGACATTTTCAATTCTTATTTGTAAATCAGACAAGACATCTTTCATCAAGGCGTGATCTGTGACGGAATTTGATATAAGATTTTTCAATGATATCACTCCTTTTTTATGAAAAGAGAGCTGAGTTTTTTTGTTCTACTTAAATATAATTGATAACGATTCTCATTGTCAACAATGGTCGTTGGAATTAAACAAGTTTTAGATACTTTCTCATAATTGTGAATGGTGTACCTGTGATATAAAATTAAGAGGATTTCATATAAAGGAGTGTCGCGTTTGTATCAGAAAGACAATGTTATGATTCGTCAGATAGAAGAGGCGGATTTAAAGAGACTTTGGGAGCTAACAAGAAAAGAAGAAAATCCAGAATGGAAAAAGTGGGATGCTCCGTATTTTAAGCATCAGTCGATGACATATGAAAACTACTTTGAACAAAAAGATCACATCGTTGCAAAAGATGACGTGTGGGCAATTGTAGTGGACGGTTCGTTAGTTGGTACGGTGAGTTATTACTGGGAGCATCAACCAAGCCGGTGGTTGGAATTAGGGATCGGGATATACGACCCGAAGTATTGGAGCGGGGGATATGGGACGAAAGCGTTCGCGATGTGGGTCTATCATGTATTTGAAGCGGTCCCTCATATTCAGCGAGTCGGCTATACCACCTGGTCTGGAAACGAACGGATGATGAAAGTCGGTGAAAAATTAGGGTTTACTCTTGAAGGTCGAATGCGCAAAGTGCGTTATTTTGATGGTGAATATTACGACTCGATTCGGATGGGTATGCTCAGAGTAGAGTGGAGACAGGTATCAAGTCACAGTGATACGGGGGGGGATTGTTTGATTTAGATGGAACTTTACTTGATCGAAAGAGCTCAGTAAAGTGTTATGATGCTCTACAGTTAGTTAGGAGAATGAAAGACAATACAAATGAGGAAAGCTAGTCAGTGATGACTAGCTTTTTAAGTTAGTATATTCGTTATTGATTATATAATTGAATGATTATATAATTGAATCACTTTCATAATTCATTAGTTTAAAAAAGTAAAAAGCGTTTCTTTTTGCAGCTCCATTGGCCTGCATCTGCTCGCTTTCCGCGTACGAACTGCCAAGCTTCCTCGGGAAAAAGCGCCCTGCGGGGTCTCGGCTAGTCCGTTTATCTGCAGGAGTCTCACAGATTCCGGCCAACTACGCAGAAGAATTTTTTTAATTACGAATCCTTATAGACACTTCAATTCAACTGGGTTGCGGTCTCCAGACTTGCCTTTTCTGGGTTCAGAATTATGAAATTCATTCAATATAGTTAAAATTAAAATTTTGCCTCTAAATGGCTAAAGGAGTTTTAAATCCATGACAAAACCAATCATTTACTTTTTATGTACTGGGAATTCTTGTCGCAGTCAGATTGCCGAGGCTTGGGGAAAGCATTATTTAGGAGATAAATATGACGTATATTCTGCTGGGATTGAAGCGCATGGTGTAAATCCAAAAGCAGTAAAGGCAATGAATGAAGTAGACATTGATATTACAAATCAAACGTCTGATACCATCGACAAAGAGTTGCTTGATAGAGCCGACCTTGTCGTTACTTTATGTGGTCACGCAAATGACGTATGTGCAACACCGCCGAACAAAGAACGCGTACACTGGGGATTTGACGATCCAGCAAAGGCAGAAGGAACAGATGATGAAAAGTGGGCTGTATTTCAGAGGGTCCGTAATGAAATTGGTGAACGGATCAAACGTTTTGCTGAAACAGGAAAATAAAATAAGCATCAAAAAGCCGAAGCCTAGTCAGCTCGGCTTTTTCAAATTGTAGTAGATGAATATTGACAATACTTCTTCACTTGTTAAGTAATTTATGGTTTACTTCTCTTGAAGTAGATGAAATTTACTGTCTTTTTTTGTCTGATTACCATGATAAAATATAACAAAATGAAAATAGAAAGTTATTACCCATTGCGGTTCAACAAAATTTAAAACACAATTTGAAGAGGTAAATGCTCGTTTAACAAAATGCAGGCATGTTGTAATCAGTCTAGGAATTCTTTGAAAAAGCAGAGGGAAAAGAGGATATTTAAACAGAAGAAGCGAAACTTTTCGCAAAATTTATCGTAAAAAGATCGACTTGTCTGATGAAGTTTTTGTGATTCATGTTAACGGGTACATAGGTGAATCTACGCGACTGGAAATTGATTATGCAAAGTTCAAGGAAATGACTGGCCGTTATTATTCAGAGGAAATCCAGAAAAAGAAGTAAACACTGTCTTTAGGAGGTTTGTATGGCTAAAAAACCGTCTGCTAAGTTTACAGTTTTCCTTGTCATTCTGTTTCTTTTACTGCCTATAGTTATCATTTATGTTAGCAATCAAGGCAATCCATTTATTAATAACAAGGTTGAACAAGCCGTTGTGTCTCATTTAAAAGATCGAGGTTTTTCAGATTCAGATATTAAGGACCTTCAAGTGGTGCGCTCAGGAACAGACAACATTGACGGTGCATACCGCTCAAGAATGAAGGTAGTTTTTAATGATGAACCAAACGTTGAGTATACGTTTATTAAGCTGGACGGTGGAGTAGTTATGCAATTATGTAAGGTGAAGACGCAAGGTGAAAATAATACGGTCGAACCATCTTCAATCGAACACCAACATTTAAATGAGGATTGCTACATGCCCAAAGAGGAGATCAGCAACAGCCAATATAAAATGCCGGTTGGCTAGAAAAAAGTGATATTAGGCAGAATGAAAACAAATTAAGTGTTGAATAAATAGAGACTGCTGTATAAGTAGCATACGCCTGCGTGGCAAGAGGATATGCTTTTTCTCATGGAAAGAATCTGCAAGGAAATACCTCTCTTTTGCCAAGGCTCTTTTCTAAAAGATTGTTGCTATTTGATTTTTGAGCTTTTTCAAGATAAATGATAGTGGAGGACAAATTCATTTGTCCGTAACATCATTTGACTTGAAAAAACGCATTACGAAAACAGCCTTTGCCAAAAACCTTGCACCTGACTTTGAGATACACATGAGATAGCCAAGGGGTGCTGTTGCAATGGCGGAGACTCCCTCAGGAAAAGCAACAATGGTCTTCCTGCGACGAGGAACCGCAGGAGGCTGAAGCGTTGCCTGCGGAAAGCGAAGCCATGGAAGCGGCACCCTTTGTATTTGAGTTCTAGAGTATTTCAGCTATACCTAATTATCTTTTATTTTATGTTGATCCTAATTCTACAGGATTTAATTGGAAAAAGGTCGGTGTTTACATATGGAAAAACGAATCGAAACAAAAGACAACCTCGTTTATATAGGAGAGCGGGAAGATGTAATTGTAAAAGCGAAAGAACCTCAGTCTGTTGTTGTACTTGCTCAAGATGACAATGACATTATCTTGATTCGTCAATATCGTGCTCCTGTAGACCACTGGGTAATTCAATTACCGGGCGGGGGAGTGGAAACGGGTGAGGATTTAAAGCAAGCAGCAAGAAGGGAATTCTACGAAGAAACGGGTTATCAGACCGATCACCTTCAGTATTTGGGTAAGCTTTATCCTGGCTCGTGGATCAGTAACGAAGAAAGCCATATCTATTACTCCAATAAAATAACAGGAGAAGGCCGACAACAATTAGAAGACTATGAAAAAATTGAAGTTGGAAAGTACGATGTAAACACGGTTTTACAAATGTTTCGTGACAACGAGCTTCACGATTCTGAACTCAGCTTTGCTATTTTGCAAGCCATTTTACGGGGCTATATCGTTGAGAGAAAATAAGCAAAGTCTTAGTCAGGCTTTGCGATATAATCATATCGGAAAAAAATAACAGAGGAGAGATAAAAAGTGGAATACATCTTTGTAGGTGCAAGTGCAGTTTTTGTATTCGGATTTCTCATGATTTATTCTGGTATTATGAATTCAATTATGGCAGGAAACTTGGAAAGAGAAGATGTTCAAAAGCTGCAGACCAAGTTTTTTATTCGGATCGCGGTTATGGAAGGACCGATTATCGTTGCGATTGTGTTAGCTATAATGTATATGGAGCAGCAGGCTCAAAACGTAAATATTACCTTACCAATTGTTTTAATCATATTCATTACGGTTATTGGTCTAATTAGAGTACTGATGCTAACGAGGGATGCGAAAGCAAGTGTCGATGACGCCGGACTTAAAAATACAGTTCAGACGTTCTTTTTTCTTGGAATGGCATTACTTATCGCTATTCCATTAATTTGTGTCGTCTTTTTAATAACATTAAGTGGGGTATAATGAGACAAACATAGTATTCGGAGTGTTCGAAATGAATCGAAAAGAAATTTATTTCCCTCTTTACGTGGTAATTGGAGCCGCTTCACTGGCAGCTGTGGTGGCTGGTTATGTAAATGATTCGGAACTTTTTAGATTACTAGGGAGAATCGGGTTAGTGGGCCTGATTGTTTTGTTCTTTTTTCATAGAAAATAGTAGCGAATTGCGTTTTTGGCTCAATATGGTATTCCAAATAACCAATAACGAAAAGCAGACGAACTCTAATGAGTCGTCTGCTTTTATTAATGGGATGATTATAAGATTGAAATGCTCTGCTGATTAGTCTTCTAGTACTCGAACTGTTACTGTTTGACGACCGAAACTTTTTGCTTCATCCTTCGTTGCCATATGAAGATCAATGCGGTTTCCTTGGATCGCTCCACCAATGTCACCTGCAATGGCTGTTCCATAGCCCTCAACTTCCACTTTAGATCCAAGAGGAATAACGTCTGGGTCAACAGCAACTACTTTCTTGTCAGGGTTTTCTAGAAGGTTTTGGCCTGTATAAGTAATACCTGAGCATCCGTCACAGTGTGCTGTGTATGCTGTGGCTTCCATTTCCATTGTTGTTTCTGATTCACTAGATTCAGATGAGTCATTGCTGGATCGATCTGTAGATTGATTGTTTGAGTTTTTACTAGACTCATTGCTTGATTTTTCAGATGTTGTAGATCCGTTTGATTCTGAATCGTTAAGAGCAGCATGTAATGTAGCATACGTTTGGGGGCCGGCTAAACCATCCACCAAAATATCTTTTTCAGATTGAAATTCTTTAACTGCGTCATGAGTAACTGAACCGAACTCTCCATCAATGTTAGCGTCATAGTATCCAAGCTCATTTAAGCTGTCCTGGAGAGCCTCAACGACTTCACCTTCATCTCCTTCGCGAAGAATGGCTAGTGCACCAATAGTTTGAACACCAGCGATTCCGTCAATGAGAATGTTTGATTCCGTTTGAAACTCCTTAACGGCTTCTCGAGTAGTTGTATCAAATGCTCCATTTATTGCATCTTCATCTAAGAACCCTTTATCAGTGAGTAGCTCTTGTAACTCCTCAACATGAGCGTGTTCCTTCCCTTCATCTAATAACTTGTCTCCCAGGAAAGGTTCACTTGAAGCGTCACTGCTCAACGGGCTCGTAAAGAAAAAAGCGCCTGCTGCGATGATTGGTAACCCTAGTGTTTTCATTTTTGTAATAGCAAAGTTTTTCATATGTCAGCCTCCTTAGTGCTTAAGTATCTTCGCTAACGTTGTCCATACTACAATCAACGTTTACGTAAAGCAATGAAAAATCGCGCTTTTAAAGGAATTGAAATATAGTTGTAACTGCTGCAATCTATTTGAATAATTAACCCAATCTTTTTTCCTTAAATATGTAGTAAAACCTTATATTACGTACCTTTTTGGGTATTGATACATGAGTATCCTTTTTATTCATAAACACATATTTTATGGAAAAATAATAGAAATAATTATAGTATTAAAGTAATTAGTTAATCCGTATCTTTGTAGGAAGGCTGTAGATTTTTTTGTCGTTATCTTTACGATATAATTACCTTACAGAGGATGTTCAAAAAAGACCGGGAAAAATAGCTGTTGAATTTCTTCGTCATCTTACTTTTCCGCTCCTCGCGTATTAAAGGGATACGTTACGGTGCTGGGAGTGGCGCTTCCTTGAACTACTCGGCACTTTTTGTTCTCCTTTTTGAAGGAGCACTTATGTTAGAACTAGAGGAGGAGTGTTGGACGTGGCATTATATAACCGAATTGGTGTGACTTATGATACCTTAGAAAAGCAGATCCAGAGATTGCGAGATCGTTGTATCGTTTATTGCAAGGAACAAATGAAGGCACTCCGGAAATATTAGATGCCGCTTGTGGCACAGGAAACTATACCCTTGCTTTAGAAATTAAAGGATGCACTATGACTGGGGTAGATGTGTCTGAAGAAATGCTCAGGAAAGCAAGAAGTAAAAGTGAGGATATAAGGTGGATTCAATCAGACATTCGCGAGTGTCGGTTTCATGGGAAAAGGTTTGATGGGGTGACTTGCATTTTATCGATTCATCATTTTGAAGACCTAAGCAGTAGTATTAAGAATCTCTACCATGTACTTAAGTCTGGCGGAAGACTGGTGATCTTTACATCCACTCCAGAACAAATGGCGAACTATTGGTTAAATGCTTACTTTCCTGAAATGATGGAAAAATCAATGGAACAAATGCCTTCTTTTGAAATGGTTTCGTCTGCATTAACGCGGGCAGGTTTTTTTTCAGTAGAAACCGAACCTTTTCTAATTCGTCCTTCGCTAGAAGACTTCTTTTTGTATAGTGGTAAAAGCCACCCTGAATTATATTTAGACGGCCGGATGAGAAGTGGAATTTCGTCTTTTGCAAATCTAGTTTCCGAGAATGAGTTGGAAAAGGGACTTCAATTATTGGCGAGTGACCTTCATAATGGAAACTTTGGTAGGCGAACAGAAGCATTTGATCGTCGGCAAGGAGACTATCTTTTTGTAATAGCTGAAAAACGAGATTCGAACGTTACTTGAGTTGAAAAGCACTCAACAATATCAAGAATAAAAAGGATGGTTTCAAAAAGGAAACCATCCTGCGGTTGCGTTAGATTCGGTTTATCCGTTGAGATAATAATTGCTGATAATGGTCGCTCATCTTCTTTTTTTGTCTTGGAATATAGGGTTTGTAATATTGATAACCCAGTGATAGTTGAGTGGGGTCTTCAACTGTGTTCCCAGATTTCTGCGTCTCTTCTTCCCATTCACTTAAATAAATTACACGAGCATCATCTTCTGGTGGTTCAGGTAGCGTGCTAGCAAATTCTAATGAATTTCCATCTGGATCTAAAAAGTAAATGGAGGCCATAGGACCCCACGTATGAACGAGAGGTTCAATGGGTTTGAGGCCGAATGCTTCACGAGTCTCAATCCCCCTATTTTTTAGCCAATTTGTTGCTTGTTTAATCTCCCCAAAATTAATTTTAAAAGCAAAGTGGCTTTTCTTCCATTCTTCAGCTGATTTTTCCCATATCCCTAACACTTGGCCTGACATACTAAGTGAGTAAAACACGACTCCACGTCCTTTGATTTCTAACTCTGGTTTTAAACCAAGTTTTTCCTCATAAAACTCCTTTGCTTGTGCTATATTTCTGACGTGAACGTGAGTTTCATAAATTCCTTGAATCATAGTCCCATCGCCTCCTCGTTATGCCATTTATTGTTGTTTTTTGTCAAAAAGAGCTGAACGAGGCTTTGAAGTTGGTGGAGTGTTTCCGGTTCTTCAAAGGCATATCCATCAATGACCATTTGTTTGGCCGACACTTCAGCATACAAACCACGCATGACCGTTCGCAGGTTATTAAGGGCATTTATTCCACCTTTACCGCCACCTGCAACACTGACCATAAGTACCGGTTTTTCCTCGAAATACTTGGCACTCGTAAAATCGAGCGTATTTTTCAATGCTCCACTTATGCCGCTATGGTACTCCGGTGTTAAGATAATGAAGGCAGAAGCTTCTTGACAATCTGACAAAAACGATTTTACAGAAGGTTGACTGTTCGTGACATTAAGCCCATTAAAGATAGGAAGCGGAGTTTGACTTAGGTCAAACAGTTTTACAGGATAATTTTCCGAGATATGTTTCGCAACTTTTCCAGTTACCCCTTCTGGTCGGGGAGAGCCATTGATGACAAGTATACTCATATGTTTTTCCACCTTTCTTTCGTGGGTTTTATCTTGTTTGAATATCCTCTTATAGTTTTAGTATAGGAAAAATCGGGAGGAAAAACCTCAGCTAAAAGATTGAATTTTCTTGCGTGAGGAGACTGATTTTTTCTCGGACTGGGGTCGTAGAAAAAGACACCCAAGCATGGGTGTCGTTACTGGAGTTTATACTTAATCGCAAGTAATGCCGCTTGTGTGCGGTCCTGGATGGGAAGCTTTGAAAAAAGGTTTGTGATATGTGTTTTCACGGTTTTCTCAGATATGAAGAGGGTGTTAGCAATTTCATGATTAGCTTTTCCTTTTGAAATTTCAATTAGTACTTCTCGCTCACGATTCGTTAGGGTTTTTAATGCCTTTAACTCTTCGGATTCTTCTTGATGCACATGTTGGAAAAGGTGAGAGGCCACTTTTGGGTCAATGTTTTTTGAACCTTGGGAGACTCGGTGGATTGCAGCGAGTAATTCTTCTGGGTCCGTATCTTTTAAACAGTAGCCATCTGCTCCAGCTTGAACCGCTGAAATCACATGCTCTTGGTCTTCAAAGCTTGTGAGTACTAGCACCTTTACAGGAGGAAAATGTTTTTTTATATGGGTGGTAGCCTCAACACCGTCCATAACTGGCATAGACAAATCAAGAAGTATGACATCTGGGGATAGCCCATTTTTCAACTGATCTATCGCATCTTTACCGTTACTTGCCTCTCCAATTATTTCAATACCAACCTCTTTCAAAAAAAAGTAATAAAGTCCTTTTCTAACAACTTGATGATCATCAACAATCATGATTTTCGTTTTATTCATGAATTTCACCTGCTTTTGGAAGTCTTACAGAAACCGTCGTTCCTTGATTTGGTTGGCTGAGAATGGAGAATTGACCATCGAGCAGCTTGGTGCGCTCTCTCATGCTAATTAGTCCCAATCCATCTGGTAAAACACTTTCTACGTCGAAGCCGCTGCCGTCATCTTTTATCTCCATTTCAACCGAATGCTCATTCGTTCGAATAAGGAAAGAAGCAGTGCTCGTATTCGCATGCTTTTTTATATTATTCAGGGCTTCTTGTCCAATTTTCCAAAGTCCCAGTTCAATATGGCCTGGAATGTTATCGACGAAAATGTCTACCTTGATATTGATTCCTAATTGCTTCCCGTATGTGCAAAAACGGGCCTGCAAGCCTTCTTTGACTTGGTCTGAACGTAATTGCCAGATGAGTGCCTTCATTTGAGCTAATGCTTCTTTTGACATGTGATGGACATCATCAAGAGCTTCGATGATTTGTGGTTCGTTCGTTTGACGTTTTATTCCTTGGGTAGTGTACATAATAGAGAAAAGTTGCTGGTTTACTGAATCGTGGAGATCGCGAGCTAGCCTGTTTCTCTCTTCTAAAACTTTCATTGTTTGTTCTCTTTCTGATAACCGAATCCGTTCCCATGCGGAGCCAATTTGAAATGCTATTGATTCAAGAATGTGCAATTCTTCTTGAGAAAAGGCTTTTTTTTCAGGCGATGCTATATTTAGTAATCCGAATAATTCTTCTCCTGATTTTAATGGAACACTTGCGTGGTGAGTAATTCCTTCAATGTCCCCGCGGTTAAAAGTGATCGCATCTTCAATTCGTTTGCACTCAATAATATTAGTAGCTTTATCGAGCCGTCCGTCAGCACAACGGTTAATACAATAACAACCGCCTTCACGCATATAACGTTTATTTTCATATTGTAGCGCATGAGGTAAATGAGACTCGGCAATAAGTGTAAAGGACTTCTCCTCACCTAATAAGAAAATCCATCCTGATTGAAGATTGGTAAGCTCTAAAATCCGATCGAGTACTTCCTCAAACATAGAGCGCATATTCGTTTCTTTGTTCAGCATCTCAGCTATAGACTTGATTAAAAAAAGTTCATGATTCCGGTTCATGTTACCTCCTCCTTG
Source organism: Alteribacter populi (assembly GCF_002352765.1). Lineage (NCBI taxonomy): Bacteria > Bacillati > Bacillota > Bacilli > Caryophanales > Bacillaceae > Alteribacter > Alteribacter populi. The sequence goes on from NZ_KZ293963.1 coordinate 4,288,995, forward strand.
AAAAGTCGCCTGCTTTCATTTTAGCAAATATTCTAAACAAGCGTTTCTTTTTTCATAATTAACGTTCATAAACGTTGAAATCAATTTTCTCACATTGGTATGATAAGATGGAACCAATAAATGCAATATGTCATTACATAAATTACAGTGGATGGAATGCAAGGAAGGGGTTTTACATGATCACGTTAAAGTCGGAACGGGAAATTTCATTGATGCATGAAGCAGGGAAGCTCCTTGCAAAGTGCCATAAAGAAATAGCAAAAATGATCAAACCAGGAATAACGACGAAAGAAATTGATCAGTTTGTTGATGATTACTTAAAGAAACATGGAGCAACGCCAGAACAAAAAGGATACCAAGGTTATCAATATGCAACTTGTGCTTCTATTAACGATGAAATATGCCACGGGTTTCCACGAAATGAACCGTTACGTGACGGAGACCTTGTCACAATTGATTTTGTAGTCAATTTAAACGGTGCTTTGGCTGATTCAGCTTGGACGTACGGGGTTGGAAGTCTTTCTGATGAAGCAAAGGAATTGTGTAAAGTGACAGAACAATCATTATACCGAGCTATCCGTCAAGCAAAACCAGGAAAGCGGATCGGGGACCTTGGCTTTGCTATTCAATCCTATGTCGAAGCGAAAGGGTATTCGGTTGTACGAGATTTTGCTGGTCACGGACTCGGCCCGACCATTCATGAAGAGCCAAACATCCCTCATTTTGGTATGCAGGGACGAGGGCAGCGCTTAAAAGAAGGCATGGTTATTACAATTGAACCAATGATCAATATTGGAGCATGGAGATCTCAGATGGATGCTAATGGGTGGACGGCACGCACTGTAGATGGAACGCTATCTGCTCAATATGAGCATACAATTGCTATTACGAAGGATGGACCTGTCATTTTAACCGAACAAGAAAGTGTATAACGGGTTAGGGAGATTTAGATTTTATTATAAGTCCCGAGTGGAATACTTGGATTTGATTTACGGTGATGAGTTGGATTCACCGCTTCATTAAGAAAATATTGATCGGTAGTAGGCAGGCACCCTTCTCCTTCCTTCACATAGTTTATAGAGAGCTCATGTGAAAGGAGAGGGCAGTGTGGATAATTATCGACAATTTCCTGGAGGAATCTTCTCTTTCTTATATCCGGGACAACAACAACCTTCAGGCCCACCACCGGGGTTTGGTCCGGGGCAGGGACCAGGAGGAGGTTTTGGACCTGGGCAAGGGCCGGGACAGGGACCACCTGCAGGTCCACCACCGGGCCCGCCACCATCAACGCTACCTCAACAACAAGCTGATGTTGGAGTATTTGCGGTTGATCCTGGATCCCTATATGGTTGTTTGTATCGATATACGTTTATTCGACTTGAGAACGGACGTCGTTTCTGGTTTTATCCGGTATTCATCGGCAGAACATCCGTAGCAGGGTGGCGCTGGCGACCGCGTCAATTCCGCTGGGTTTATACCGGGTTTGATACCCGGCAAATCGCGTCATTTCAGTGTCACTAATGTAAATAAAAAAACCAGATGCAGATTTGTATCTGGTTTTTTTGTGCAAAGATAATTTCTAGAGCTTCAGCTACCTTCACGCCGCTTTTCTCAAGGGTGAAATGCATACAGCTGAAGCTACGCTGTTTTTTAATCTAATAGTATTGTAGGGCAACTCCGATTCGGATAATAAAATTACAGAGCAGGTTTAGTTACTAGCTGAATGTGGTATTAGCTTATGTGAGCATTTTTAAACATACCATTAAATTAAAGGGGGGCTAAGAAATGGTGAGCCCAAATCATATGACTATAATCGGTGAAGCGATTATCGAAAAAAGTAAAGAAATGGCGGAGCAATTATTTGATGATCACGATTCGAAATACCAGGTTAACCAAAAAAATGGGGTTTCAGAGGAAAAGGTGATAGTGTCTCGCCAAGGGCTCTACAAAATGATCGGAGAAGCTCTCATTTCTACAAACTCTGATGAAAAGCTTAATGACATATATAAATGGGGGATAGAAACTGGAAAGAAAGCTGTAAGGCATGGAATATCGCCAGACATTGCTATGCTTTCTTTGTCTCCATTTAGGAAAGTACTTTACCAAATGCTACGAGAAGAATTTAGGAAACACAGTTTGGGATTTGATGCTTATTTTGATGTGTCTGATCGCATAAATCCAATGTTGGATCAAGCCGTTTATTCTTTCACACAAGCATATGTAGAATATAACGATGAAACTCATACTCGTGCGCAGGAGGACCTCCTTGAATTGTCTGTTCCAGTTGTTCCTCTTACGAGCAGTGTGGCTATCTTGCCTGTTATTGGTACGATCGATACGTATCGATCGAAAAAAATGCTTGATCAAGCCCTTGAGCGTGGGTCAGAGCTTGGCCTATCTTACCTTATCATCGATTTATCTGGGGTACGTGTCATTGATACAGCTGTTGCCCGTAACTTATTTCAATTGAATGATGCATTAAAAATTGTTGGAATTACGGGTATTATAAGTGGCTTACGACCAGAATTAGCACAAACCATTGTGAGTTTAGGTATATCGTTCAACCATATGAATGTGACAAACAGCCTCGAACAAGCTTTAATGAAAACAGGACTTAGCATCCAAATTGACAAGGAAGAAGAGGCATCACCTAAACAGAAACGAAAGCAGGTATCTAATAAATGAGGGTGTTCAATTAGTGTGAACACCTTCTTTATTAAAAGTAAAGAAAGCATAAAAATCTACCTTTCTGTGTCTAGCTTCAGGCGTGATGTTAGTAGGGTTCGGTTTTATCTTCAGCTGATGAAACTACTAAACTATGGAAATATTCTCAAATTTTAACACGATTACTAAGTTTTAAAGTGTGGAAAAACTTTCCCTTCTCACATTTTTATCTTATCTTATGTCATAATGAATCCCGTGGAGGTGTTGAGTACATGTTTAAAAAACTTATTTACTCAGTATTAGCTGTTGCTGTAGCAGTTCCGTTACTCGCGACAAATACAGATGCGAGCTCAACGCATACAGTCAAATCAGGAGATACGTTGTATAAAATTTCACAGCAATATGGCGTAAGTCTTTCTGAAATCATTGACGCAAATAGCGACATCCAAGATCCAAATATGATTTATCCAGGGCAGCAAGTTACGATGCCTCAAGCATCAGAATCTGCTCAGCAAAATCAACAAACAAGCCAAGAAGAGTCAAGCGAGCTTTCTCAGTTTGAACAAGAGGTAGTCCAGTTAACGAATGCAGAGCGTGAACAACACGGTCTTTCTCCTCTTGAAATTGATGAACAAGTAGCGGATGTGGCACGTGATAAATCTGCTGATATGAGAGATCAAGGCTATTTCTCTCACAACAGTCCAACTCACGGAAGCCCATTTGATATGCTTCGCAGTTATGGAGTAGATTACAATGCAGCCGGTGAAAACATTGCTGCAGGTCAACGTACACCAGAAGAAGTTGTTGACGCATGGATGAACTCACAAGGACACCGTGAAAACATCCTAAGCGATAACTACACGCACATCGGTATTGGACACGTAGAAGGTGGACAGTACGGACACTATTGGACACAAATGTTTATCTCAAAATAATTGTCAGGGGACTGTCCCCGTACAAATTTGTGAACAAAAGTAGGGAACGAGATTATTAGATTGATAAGTAAGAATAACGCCTAAGCAGCCTGACTTTGTGTTGCTTAGGCGTTTTTTGTATGTATTAAATTGTGCGGGGACAGTCCCCGCACAATTTAGTCTTTTAACATATCGTCCTCGTTTTCGAGGGCTTGATCGGTTTCTGGGTTGCCGGGTGCTGGTGGTGTAGTTTTGGATAGAAACCAGCCACCTACTCCGATGAGGACTAATACAGACCAAAAAATTAATTTCCACACTGTAGATTCGGGAAATTCTTCGGATATGATGGCGACATCGGGGTGGGCAAGGGTAAAGATGACGAGCTTTACGCCGACCCAGCCAACAATTAAAAAAGCGGCAGTTTCAAGGCCGGGACGCTTGTGAAGAATTTTTACAAAGTAGGTGGCGGCAAATCGCATAATAATGACACCGATTAATCCCCCCATCAAGATCACAGCAAACTGTCCACCATCTAAGTCACCTACGTTTGGAAGACCAGTGGGAGGAAGAGTTAAAGCTAGGGCAATGGCAGCAAGAATGGAGTCTACTGCAAAAGCAATGTCTGCAAGCTCGACTTTTAATACTGTTAACCAAAATCCTGAACGGTTTGTTTTTCTGTTAGCCTTCTCCAATTTATTTTTGTCTTTCTTCAGTACGTATTTCTTTACTAGATGATTTAGTGCAATAAATAAAAGATAGATGGCTCCTATAGCTTGAACTTGCCAAACGTTTATGAGAAATGAAATCGCAAATAAGGAGCCGAATCTAAAAATAAAAGCTCCGGCTAATCCGTAAAACAGCGCACGTTTACGTTCTTTTTCAGGCAAATGCTTAACCATTATCGCTAAAACGAGTGCGTTATCTGCAGCCAAAATGCCTTCTAGGCCAATTAAAATAAGGAGAACCCAACCGTATTCCAAAATGAGCGCTGCACTCAATTCAAATCCCTCCTCACTATTACTGTCTCCAATGTCTTTTTAATTAATAAAATTACGTAAAGGAACCAATGCTATTTCTTTTTGGCTATTTTCGTAAAATTTGTTGCTTTTTGAGCGTTTTTGCGTGACAGGGCAAGCATGCGATTGCCTAACGCTCAAAAAACCAATAGCAACAATCTTTTAGTAAAGAGACTTCTTTTTTCAATTGACCAAATATATGTTGTTGGAATTTTTAGAAAATAATAGTCTGAACTTCTGGTTTTATGGTACGATGGAAAAAAGACTTACGAGTATAATTGATTCTTTTCGTGAGGTGATTGGCTTTGTATGAGTGGAAGTGGATGACCAACGAAGATGCAATGAAAATTGCCGAATGGGAGTACAAGGGGCCCTATGACTTTTACAACTTTAAAAATGATGAAGAGGATTTGGATTACTTTTTAAACCCATTTAATTGGGAGCATATTTCAGCTGTTTACGACAGTAACATCTTGGTTGGTTTTGCTTCATTTACTGTAGTTAATGCACGGGAAGTGGAAGTTGGATTAGGATTAAGACCCGATTTAACTGGAAAAGGAAACGGTGAGGAATTTGTCAAATTTGCTGTGGAAAGAGCAAAGGCAAAGTATGAACCGATCACATTAACAGTAAACGTAGCATCTTTTAATGAACGTGCTATAACAGTGTATGGCCGGATAGGTTTTAAAAAAGTAGAAGCGTTTATTCAGAAAACGAATGGTAGTTCTTATCCATTTGTGAAGATGGAGATGCCTGTAAAAGCTGGACACAAACATTCATAACTTTAAAAAATAATAAGGAAAACCATTCACCTCCAGGCTTCTGGAGGTGTCTTTCACAAATATGAAAATGGTGCATTAGTTTACATCAAACACAGAAGCGAGGGAGGGATGTTAGATGAAATTTATAATCGTAGACTCACCAGGTGAAATGTTAATGCAAGCGCAAACATACCTCGCCCAACATGAGGCTACAAACAATCTTCCTTTAGGATTACTTATTCGATTAGCAAAAGAAGAACAAACAGGCTGCTTAGCTTCGGGAGTATGTAAACCATTCTTAGCTATTGCTAAAAATGACACGGAAAGTGTTTCTTTTTTTATCATACAAACACCGCCGTATAACTACATTATCTCTGGTGAGGTTGAACAAATTCCAGAAGTAGTAAACTGGCTGGTCCAGTGCCAGCGCACAATACCAGGAGTTACTGGTGAAAAAGAGCTAGTAAAAGCTTTTAGTTCTGAATGGAAAAAGAGAACTGAACAGCATGGTCAAGTGTTTATGAGGCAACGAATATATCGATTGGATCAAGTGATTACTATCCCTCGTCGAAAAGGAAGACTTCACCTTGCAAAAAAACAAGACATTCCCCTCGTGACGAATTGGATTTTGGGCTTTCACAAGGAGGCGTTAACCCCGACGACTAAAAAAGAAGCGCAGGATTTTGCGATAACATCTATTGAAAATAAGACGATTTACTTATGGAAGAATGAGCACGGTAGGCCGGTTTCGATGGCTAAACGGGCTAGGGGGACAGAAAAAGGTGTGGCTGTAAGTGCCGTTTATACACCAGATGAATATAAACGACGTGGGTATGCGACAACTTGTGTGGCGACATTAAGTGAAAGGTTATTGGATGAGGGGTTCCATTTTTGTTGCTTATACACAGACATTGATAATCCTACATCCAATCGAATATACACAAGGATTGGTTATCGTCCAGTAGCAGACTCACTGGATTACCGATTTAAAATTTGAGGATCGTTAACTAAAGGATCATTTCTTTTTGAGTATCCTCTAAATGGAAAATTTTTAAAGAAACAACTAGGGGGGCGCTAATGTTATCACTTTATTTTACTCGTCATGGAGAGACGGTGTGGAACCGAGAAGGACGCTTACAGGGATGGCAAGACTCTCCGCTTACAAAAAAGGGCGAAAAAGCGGCAGTAACGTTAGGAGAGTATTTACAAAACGTACCTTTCGATGCCATTTACACAAGTCCGAGTGGAAGAACATTGAGGACAGCTGAATTGATAAATAAAGAAAGGGGAACCCCTGTTATTCCTGATGATCGTTTGCGAGAAATTCATTTAGGAATGTGGGAGGGAAAAACAAGGGTTGAAATTGAAGCTGAATATTCAAAAGCAAGGCTTGATACGTTTTGGTCAGACCCGGAATCATATGAAACGGCAGGAGGAGAAACGTTCTGTCAAGTAGAAAGCCGATTGAATGATTTTATCAGTGATATATACAAGCAACACTCATATGGAAATGTACTGTTTGTTACACATACCGTGATTGTAAAGTTGCTTCTAAAGAGGTTCAAAAATCGAATGTTAAATGAACTTTGGGATCCTCCATACATTCATCCAACATGTTTGAATTTAGTGAAGATAAATAAAAATAAACAAACAGAGGTCGTCTTTGAAGGGGATATGACTCATCATGAGTCAAAAAATAATTTGGCTTAACTAAAACTAAGATGAAGTAAAATTTATTGTCGCCTTAAGGCATGGGGGAGGACAAACTATGAGAACTGTTGGTATCATTGGTGGTATGAGTTGGGAGTCAACGCAAATTTATTATCGGTTATTAAATGAAGAAACGCGAAAAAGGCTAGGTGGCTTGCACTCTGCTGAATGTATTTTACATAGTGTTGACTTTGCATCAATTGAAGAAATGCAAAGAGAGGGAGATTGGGAAGGAGCAGCAGCAAAGCTCTTGAATATTGCAAAGAAGCTAGAAGCAAGTGGTGCTCATGGAATTGTCATCTCTTCTAATACGATGCATAAAGTTGCCAAGACAATTGAAAATCAGATAGAAATCCCTCTTTTACATATTGGAGACGCTGTGGCTGAAGGAGTGAAGCAACGAGAAATTGAACATGTAGCTTTACTTGGTACACGGTATACGATGGAAGAGCCGTTTATGGGCGATCGTCTGAAAAAGTACGGTCTTAACGTTCATGCTCCTGAGAAGAATGAGCGGGATTTAATTCACCATATAATCTTTGAAGAGCTTTGCGTTGGCAAAGTGAGAGACGTTTCCCGTAAGCGTATGTTAGCGGTCATTGAAGGTCTGTATGATCAAGGTGTTCATGGAATTATCTTAGGGTGTACAGAACTTCACATGCTGGTGAAGCAAGAAGATTTGAACTTGCCTGTATTTGATTCGACTCAACTCCATGTTGAAAGCATTGTCCAGTTTATGCTTGAAGACGTAGTGCAAAACGTCAGGTAACTGTACCTTTATGCGACTCGCTTTTCGAGATTTCTGTCCTCATTTGCACATGCATTCGAAGGGGACTATATGTCTTGAAGACCATTTATAGGATGAAAGACTAACTCTTTTTATGCTGTTTAATCAGAAAAAAACAATTGAAGATCGTTTGAAAGCTATTGATGTTGAGGTTTTGAAAGAGAGTTGAAGTAATGTGAACGATAGAACGTACGAAAAGCTAACTGATCAAACGTTAGATCAGCTAGAAAGTGAAGTTAAAAAAGAGAACGAGTTACTCTTCTATAGTTATTTGACAAGCCGAAGACCCTTTAGTACTTTTTACGGGCAGTATAAGGACAACAGTCTGCAACATGCAGTAGGTTACTTATCTGGAATGCCTTTTCATGCATTCTCATTTACATTTCAAGGGCCATTGGAAAGTGCCGAATTAGGGCCTTTAGTTGAGATAGTTAGAGAAAAGCACGGTCTTTCCGGTTCAGGAACATCGATGGTTCAAGTTCATGAATTGCCTGTAGTAATGAATGAACTAACGATTGTTTCCCCGCCCAGAAAGCAATATTTGATGAAACTAGCATCAACGGAAAGGCTTGTATCTAAACCAACAGCCCAAAAATTAACCCAAGGTCATAAATTCTATATAGAAACCTTTGCGAATGAACTCGACATGATCGCATTTTCACCTGAAAGACTCCACTTGTCACCAATATATGGGGTATTTAAAGGTGATGCTCTAGTAGCTATGGGAGGCTTTCATGTTTATGATGAACGCTTAATGGAAATTGGGAACATCGGGACGTTATCGGACTTTAGAGGTCAGGGGCTTGCCAGAGACCTCACGAGCGCCATTATTTACGAGGCACAGAAGGTAACCTCTGATAATTATTTATATGTTTTTGCTGATAACACAGATGCGCTAAATCTCTATCATTCTCTTGGATTTGAAGTCATCGGTGAGCGGTTTTTTGTAGAATTTTCATTAGATAACTAAATCACCATTGGAGTGAACATAATGCAACAGAAGGTTAAAATTGAAACATCATTTGAAAAAAAAGTGACCTTTGAGTATCTTCTTCATTTACCTGAAGGCTATGAATCTAGCTCAGAAGATAAGTTCCCTTTTATTTTGTTTCTGCATGGTATGGGACAAAGAGGGGATGACCTCGAAGGAATTAAGGTTTATGGTATGCCAAAAATCGTGGAAGAACAAAATGTACCAGCGATTGTTGTTTCTCCGTTATGTCCTGAAACAACGACGTGGATTGAACAATTAGATGCTTTGCATTCTCTTATTTTACATATTGTTCGGGAATATAGAGTAGACCCAACGAGAATTTACTTGACCGGGCTTAGCATGGGAGGCTTCGGTACGTGGCATTTAGCTGAAAAGTATCCTTATTTGTTTGCTGCTGCGGCTCCAATTTGTGGCGGAGCGCTTCATGAATTTGGTTTTTTAGATCGCATTCATAGGATAAAACATCTCCCTATTTGGACTTTTCACGGAGCCAAAGACGATGTGGTTCCGATTCAAAGAACGCAACTGCTTGTTGATCGTTTACAGAAAGATGGCGGTGACGTGAAATTTACCATTTATCCTGAAGCGACTCACGATTCATGGACAGAGACGTACAACAATCCCAAATTTTTAGAATGGCTGCTTACTCAGACCAATCGAGCAGTAGATTTTTATAAAAAATAATGATCTAGAAGGGTACTTGCATGGACCGTCACGTGTTTCTATTTGGTGCGAAGCTTATTTGCCGCGATATACAGCAGTGTACATTTGTTTAGAGAAGCTTTCTAAAAGCCTTCTAAGTACATAAGGGCTAGATATTATGATGTTAAAAAAGCGTCCATTATTACTATATTGTGGACGTTTTTCTTTTACAAATACGAGGATTGCTATGAACATGCAAGAGGAAAAGAGCACATAAGGGGGCAGCATATGGAAGTACAAGCGATTGATAAAAAAGATTTACCTGCGTTAGCAGAATTCATTGCGTCATTAAATATCGATGCAAAACATTATATTGGCTATAGCAGTATCGAGAGTCAAGGGATTCTTCATCAGTTTTATCATGAGTTTGATGAATGGCCGCCTGAACGCTCTTTTATAATAGGTTTAGAGGATGGAAAAATCATAGCTGCACTTGGATGTGATTGTGATCTTAAAGAAAGCAAGGGATATTTGTGGGGACCGTTTATTATAAATAATATAGATAATGAGTCAGCGGTAACATTAGCGAATAACCTTTGGAAAAGGTTATTAAATATTGTTCCTGCTAGTCTTTTATATTTTAATCTTTTTTATCATAATCAACATTGGCTGGCTAACCGGTTTGCAGATGAGCATAATTTTGGAGTAAAAGAAACTCATCATATTTTTGAAGCTGGTAAAGAGAAGGCGGCAAGACAAAAACACTCAGCAGTGGGGACAGTTTCAGATGAATATGACAAGGTGGTTTCTGATTTACACGATCGAATATTTCCAGGAACCTATTATAGTGGAAAAGTCTTAGTAGAACGAGCACATGATCCGCTGCACAATTTATGGATGATCAAAGATCAAGATATAGTAGCAGGCTACCTTTACGCTGAAGTAGATGGTGATGAATCAGAGGGTTCTATAGAATTTTTAGCTGTAGATGAAGCTTATCAGGGAAGAGGTTTTGGAAGGAAATTATTAGAGCATGCTTTAGACGTATTATTTGATAGTTCGAAAATAAAGCGGATTAGGCTAACGGTACAGGATAACAAAATGATTCCTTTAGGATTATACGAAAGAGCGGGATTTGAGCTGAAAAGTGTAATGGACTCTAGAAAAATGAAAATGAGGAGATAAAGGTAGGTGAACAGGTAATGGAAGAAAAGGGTTGTTTGAAGTGTGGAGTAAGAGATGCAGCGACGAAAGAGATTGCAACAACGGGGACCGGTTTATCAAAAATGTTTGATGTCCAGCATAATAAATTTCTAGTCGTCTATTGTAAAAATTGTGGTTATTCTGAGCTATATAATAAACAATCGTCGAGAGCATCAAATGTCGTTGACTTTTTCTTCGGGGGATAAGTTCAATGTTTGAAGGTGTTAAAGTGCTTTTATATGCAGTGCGTAGTTAATGAGATATAAAATAGCAGCGTGGACACAACTAAATAAATAGATAGGAGAGGCAATGATGTTTTCATACGAGATTAACGACCAGATAAAATTAGAGATATTACAAGAAAAGCACGGGGAAGAAGTGTTTTATTTAACTGACCAGGCTAGGGAATATTTAGGGGAATGGCTTCCTTGGGTGCCACATGTAAAGACAGTAGAAGATACGAAAACCTTTATTCGTTCTACGCTGAAAAGTTTCGGGGAACAAAAAAGCCTTTCGTGCGTCGTTTTATACAAAGGAAAGGTAGCTGGAATCGTTTCCTATCACGAAATTGATCATAGTAACCAAAAAACGAGCATTGGCTACTGGCTTGGTGAAGGTTTTCAAGGAAATGGCCTGATGACGGCGGGAGTTAGAGCTTTAGTCAATCACGCTTTTAATGATTTAGGCTTGAACCGGGTAGAAATTCATGCAGGTCTGACAAATCAAAAAAGCCGCCACATTCCTGAACGGCTAGGATTTGTGAAGGAGGGAGTGCTGCGACAAGCTGAGAAAATTGGCAAGCGCTATATTGATCATGTCGTATATGCTGTATTGAAAGACGAGTGGTCAAACTAGAATCAAAGGTGTTTTAGTACTGAAAATTAGCGAGAGCAAGCAGCTATAGGCCGAGAGAAAAACCATTTAAGGAAGGCGGCGCTGTTTTTTTATGAAGGACCGCTATGTGGTTTTTCTTATGAAGAAAAATATCAGTTACACGAACGCGGATGAGTGCAAACTTCATCTTGGTGGTTTACAAATTAGCATCTTTATCGTTACAATAAAGGTAACAACATAATATCCGTGTTCGCACTAGGGGTGCTATAAGTGCGTGTTCAAAAAGGAAGTAAATATAGCAATGAGAATCAATAGCTATGTTCTTGGACTTTTTGAACATCCTCTTTAAGCTGAGAGGCAGGTGAAATTCCTGTTAACCCTTTGAACCCGAACTAGATAATACTAGCGTGGGGAAGTGCAGGTGACGTCTTAGTTTGTTAATGTTTATTTTATACGAGGACTCTCACTGCATCTTCTCATGAAGGTGCAGTTTTTTTGTTATTGTCGGAAGGCTCTTTTATAAAAGATTGGCTCTATCTTTGCGAAATCAGTAAGAAAGTAAAAGGTAGAATTTCAACGGGTCCTTTTGCGAGCGGAGATGTTGAAAACGAGATATTTCAAGGAGGAGTAAAAAATGGAAGGTTTAAGCTGTGGAATGAGTCGTATTGTTGGGTGTCGCTTTTCAGTGTACCCGATGACTGACAACTTTGTGACGGTCATTAAAGGAGCGCTTGAAGAGGTAGACACAAGTAAGGTATGGATGAAAACAGACGATGTGAGTACTTGTGTGAGAGGCCGGAGTGAGCACGTGTTTGATGTGATAAAGGCGATCTTCGTCCATGCGGCTAAAACAGGGGTCCACGTTGTCTTTAATGGCACTTTTTCAATCGGATGCCCCGGTGATTCTGAAGGAGACACGTACATGTCTGAAGATGGTGTCCGACTAAACGAAGAGGCGGCTCAAGCAGAGGAAGTGGAAGCAGCGACGCAATTTGCGCTGTATCCTTTAAATAATCCGGATTACATGCAAATTATTGCAGAGCAAGTAGGTGTTGCTCAAGATATAGGTACCTTTACAAAAGGTGTTCATTATGCAAGCCGCTTAGATGGAGATGCAAACGATGTGTTCAGAACGCTCGAAGAAGCATTTGTGAATACGTCTAAAACTTATGAACGAAGCCATGTGACAATGACGGCAGCAATTTCTGCAAATAGCCCGTCTACAAAAGATAAGTAAGGAGGGGGTTCATTTGTCAGCAGCATGGAAATTACGTGAAATTGTGTTAATGTCAATCTTTGGTGTTGTATTCGGTGTTATTTACCTTTTGTTTTACTTTTTCGGGCAAGGGTTGCGAAATGTTCTCGCCCCCTTTGGGTTAGGTTCATTTGGTTATGAAGTCATTTTTGGCATTTGGTTTATTGTTTCCATTATTACTGCATATGTCATTCGAAAACCAGGTGCTGCACTTATATCAGAAACGATTGCGGCCACCATTCAAGTGTTAATTGGGAGCCCAGCTGGGCCACGATTGATTATTTCAGGGCTTATTCAAGGGCTTGGAGCTGAAGTCGTATTTGCCGCTACTCGCTGGAAAAATTACAATCTCATGGTCTTAATGCTAGCTGGTGTATCTGCTGCTATATTTAGCTTTGTGTGGGGTTGGTTTATTTCCGGGTTTGCTGCATTATCCACTTCAATGGTTGTGGCTATGTTTATCGTCCGTTGTATCAGCGGTGCGCTACTAGCCGGATTACTCGGTAAATGGATTGGCGATCAGTTAGCTAATACAGGAGTCCTTCGCAGTTATGCTCTTGGAAAGGAGTGGCAGGCTAAGCGTGAACAAAAGATATCGTAACTTACCCGAGTCTACGCTTGTAAACGTTGAAAAATTTTCGTTTGATTATGAGGCGAAAAAGGAAAGCCCTCTTCTCAATCAACTGAGTTTTTCGATTGGGAGAAGTGAGACGGTACTCTTAATGGGTCCAAGTGGCTCCGGGAAAAGTACGTTGGCTCTTTGCCTGAACGGACTTTTTCCTGAAGTCGTGGAAGGTTGGTCAGAAGGGAATATTTATTATGAAGGAAAGCGTCTGGATTCATTTGAAAAGGGGGCAGTTAACCAACGTGTAGGTGTTGTTTTCCAAGATCCTGAAAGCCAGTTTTGTATGATTACAGTGGAAAATGAGTTAGCATTTACGATGGAAAATATCAATGTACCAAGAGAAAAGATGGAAGAGCGAATGGAACATGTTTTAGTAGCGGTTGGACTAGAAGAAGAACGCTACCGCGCAATTCATGAATTGTCTGGAGGCCAAAAACAGAAGGTAGCACTCGCTTCTGTTTTATTACTCCAGCCATCTTTACTCATCTTAGATGAACCGACTGCTAACCTTGACCCTGCTTCCCGAAAAGAGTTTATCGATCTCATCGATTCACTAAAACAATCAAGGGAAATCGCCGTTCTGATTATCGAACATCAGCTTGATGATTGGGTTGCTCAAACGGATCGAGTCTTGGCTATGGACAAAGCAGGTAGACTCTTTGTAGAAGGTGCGCCTCAGGACGTTTTCTATCGTCAGTATTCGGACTTGCAACGCGAAGGCATTCACTTGCCAAAAGTGGTTCGAGATACTGTTGAAACAGGTATTTATCATAAGTTTAATCCTGATGAGATGCCTTTGACCGAAAAAGAATTGGCTATTTATTTGTATAATAACAAATTGAATACCCTCGAGAAAAGCGCGGATCCCATAAGTGACCATGGTTTGTCGACATCGAGTCTGACGTTTTCAGGAGTTGGTTTTGCACGGCAGAAGAAACCGATTCTAAGTGGTGTGAATGTTTCCTTAAATACAGGGGAATTCGTCGGTATAGTAGGAGAAAACGGTGCGGGAAAGTCAACTCTTCTTCAGCTTATGGCAGGAATTTTATCACCTGGAACCGGTGCACGCACATTTTTAGGTAAACCTTTTGAGATATGGGAAGAACGTGACCTTAGACGTGATCTCGGCTTCGTTTTCCAAAATCCTGAGCACCAATTCATTACAGATACCGTTTATGATGAGCTTGCTTTTGGAATGAAGCTGAATGGGACTAAGAGTATACAGGTTGAAGAGAATGTGAAGGCGCTTTTAGCTTCGTTCCAGTTAGAAGGGAAGGAGTGGACTAATCCTTTTGCTTTAAGCGGAGGGCAAAAGCGGCGGTTAAGTGTAGCAACGATGTTGGATGAAAACCCGAAACTGCTGCTTTTCGATGAGCCAACGTTTGGTCAGGATGCGAAAACAACGGAAGAGCTGATGCGAATGATTTCGAAACTAAGAGATCAAGGGACAACGATTGTTTTCGTAACACATGACATGGAACTCGTTGATCAGTATTGTGAAAAGGTATACGTGTTACAGCAAGGGTCTGTAAGTTTCGGTGGATCACCACGAGATCTTTGGGAGGAGACGTCATTGATCGAGTCTGCACACTTGCGACTCCCTTATCGTGTGAGAGTAAACCAAGAGGTAAAGCGGTTGGAAAGCGAAACTAATCGGAAACAAAGAAGGGAAGCTCATCATGCTCACGTCCATTAATCCTACAATGAAAGCTTTTACTATCTTTATTCCCGGATTACTGCTCGCATTTATCTTTGACCCTTTGACACCTCTTCTTTATTTAGTGTTTACAATTGTAATGACCTTTTTGTTAAGTGATATTTCAGTGAAGCGTTGGCTCCTCATTTTTACACCTTTTGTGTTTGTCTCTCTCGGTTTTGCCTGGATGACGATGCTTTATTCGAACGATACCTTTTCAGGTGGGGACGTTATTCTATCCTTTTGGTGGTTTGAAGTAACGAGCGGCAGTATGATGGTTGCAGTTAGTTTGGGGCTTAGATCTCTTTGTTTAGTAGCATTATCGCTCATGTTTGTGTTAACGACGGATTCAACGAAATTTATGCTCAGCCTCATGCAGCAAATAAAACTCCCTCCGAAGCTGACATTTGGGATTCTGGCAGGATACCGGTTTCTCCCGACATTCCGTCATGAGTTCGAGGTGCTTCGTCAAGCCCACCGAATTCGTGGAGTGGGGAGAGCAAAAGGGATAAAGGAACGCATACGGCAGTTTCGCCGTTACGCGATTCCATTGTTGGCAAATGCGATTCGTAAAGCTGAACGTGTCGCTGTGGCAATGGAATCAAAAGGATTTACAGGTTCTCCAAAACGCTCTCATTATCATGAGATGAAGGTAACGCGGCGAGACTGGGTGTTCTTTTCTACGTTCGTATTTGTTTTTTTTGTAACGGTCTTTACGTCCTATTTATTAGGCTATCTGAATGTTTTTGGTCGTCAGTTGTGATTGATGAGTGAAGAGAGTCTTCTGTAATGAAGGCTCTCATTTTATTGTTAGGTTTAAGGGATGAAATGTAGGTATTAAAAGCTCAGAATTAGTAACCTTAAGTAAAATATTCTAATTTTGCTTCAGGGAAATAGCGTTCAATATTAGCTTGCATTGTGTTCTTTAAATCCTCCTGCTCATCTTTTTGATATACGTATTTTCCTATTCCGTACCTCCCCCACTTGTATTTCCGTTTCTCTTCATCAAGTTCAAGCTTTGTCATCGGATAATTCTTTTGAATCACTCGTTTAGCAGGCTTCGTAAAGCGGTGTTGAATTAATTCGAAAGTTAGATCTTCTCGTGCTTTTTCAGACAATTGTTCATTTAGCTTTTGAAACATTTTTTCGTAGCCTTCCTTCCATCCATCATGAATATAAATAGGAGCAACGATAAACCCAAGGGGATAACCAGCATCGGCTACTTTTGCTGCAGCACCTATCCGGTAATCTAAAGGAGAAGTTCCGTGCTCAAAGTTGCGGATTACATAATCAGCATTTATGCTGAAGCGAAACCTTGTTTTTCCTTTATGATCAGCATCTAATAAATGGTCAACATGGTGGTATTTCGTTACGAATCGGAGCTTCCCATTTTCTGAATTGCCAAAAAACTCAATTGCCTGTTTTAACGAATGAGTCAGGTGGTCAATACCGACAATATCTGATGTACAAGATGCTTCAAATCGTGTATCCTGAGGCGCTCGTTCGTTCATATAATCTTCTGCCTGAGAAAAGATATCTTCAAGGTTAACGTACGTGCGAATATACGGTTTACTCCCCATCGTTGTCTGTAAATAACAATACTGACAGTGGCCCATACATCCGGTTGCTAATGGTATAGCGTATTCTGCTGAAGGTTTAGAAGTATCAAACTTTAACGTTTTCCGGACACCAATCACAAGAGTGGATTTTGCATTCCGATATTTTTGAAGATGATTTTCTCCTGGAATGTTTCGAACTTGATTGTGAGAAGTGGTCTGTCTGATTTCCACACCTAAGTCTTCAAATTTTTCCTTTAATTTTGCACCCAAGGGATATTCTAATGCTTGCGGTTCGATATAGACAAGCTGTGGCATAAATGGTTTGATCACCGTCTTCATTCCTTCCAGTTTACTTTGCTTAATTAAAACAGATCTCCATCTACTGGTAAGTCAAAATATTGCTTGTACATCTTTTCTGCTTCTTGATAGCTTGAATACATCGCGTATTCATCGGAAAGAGGGTAATATTCTTCAAATAATAACAAAGACAATCTTCCAGGGTGATCGGGGTGTTCAGCGATAGTGGCTTCTTGTATTTGTGCTACCGTTTGTGCGTGAGGGTTCCGGTAAATAACGTATACTTGATCACCGCTGCGCAATTCTTGAATGTTCATAAATAAACCTCTCTTTTATACAGGATAGTGTTAGCTTCAATCTTCTCAACTTCTTTATTCAAAATCAGAGCTGTTAATGGATGGTAAGTGGGGAAATACCCTCAGCAGGTTTAGGTTCATACTCAATAATTCTAAAAAAAAGTGCCCTCGAATAGAGGGCACAAATGGGAAGTTATTCTTTATCTTTTGATTCAGTATAAGTTTCCGGGGCAGGATCAATTGTTTCCTTTTCATCTCCAGTGTTAAAATCAGCTAAACGTTGTTCCAATTCTTTGACACGTGACTCAAGCGCCGTCAATTCTGTTTTTGATGCAAGATCTAAGTCCTTAAAAATTTGTTGCGCTCGTTCTTTAGTACGGCGGTTCCATGTTTCCTCGGTTTCGGCTCCTTTCTTTACGAAAGAGTCGATCATTTCATTCGCTTCGTCCGGGGTGACTTTTCCTTTAACAACTAACTCTTGAAAGTATTTTTCTGCTTTTTCTTTACTTGTCACCGCTGCTCCAAGTCCAAGTAAAAATCCTTTTTTTAGTAAATCACTCATTTATGAACCTCCTCATTTAATCGTTTTCCCGAAAACTTGATACCCAGCGTTTATGAAAAAATAAAAACAAAAAGGATGACAGAGCACTTACAATCGTGATGAAAATACTGAAAGTAAATAGTGAATTTGCTTCTAAAAGAAGACTTAAAAACAGGAAGATGAGACTGACTAAAAAAGTAGCACTGGAAAATCCAATCAAAAGGACGTATCGTTGATGCTCATAGCCTCGCCATTCCCGACGAGCCTCAGCACGACGTGTGTATTTGGGAGATTGAAGCCAGTTATTTAAGTTACGGGGAACGGCAAGTAATGGTTTCACAGAATCTTTTAAGACTTGCAGGCGAAGATTTCCTTCCTCTTCCTCTGTCTCTTTTAGCCAATCTTTAATTACGGGTTTACCTAATGCAATAAAATCAATTTCAGGGTCAACGATAGTTAATAATCCTAGTGCTATAGAACCTGCTCTTCCAAGGAAGGCGAATTCGGAAGGGAGCTGGATTGGTTGTTCTTGGACTAGCTCTTGAAGATCCTTAAAAATATTTTCTATTACGTCTAGATCTAATTTGTAAAGATCATCATCTAAATAGGATTCCACTGAATGTTTTAAAATCGATTGTAGCTTATGTTTATTTGCATGAGGAAGAAGAAAGCCCATTTCCTGTAACTGTTGAATGACCAACTGATAATCTTCCAAGACAAATCCTTCCACCATTTTTCTTAATTTTGATGCATCTTGCCTTTGAATGGTACCTACCATTCCGAAGTCGATGACAACTAATGTTCCGTTCGGCGTTACTAAAATATTTCCCGGATGGGGGTCTGCGTGAAACATACCATCATCTAATAATTGACCCATGAAAAAATGAAAAACACATTTGGCCAATTCTTTACGGTCAATGTTATTTTTCTGTAAAAAGGACGTATTTGTTACTTTTTCAGCATCGATCCATTCCATTACAAGTACCCGTCTGGTTGAGTATTCCTCGAAATACTGCGGGATATAAAATTGTTCCTGATCATGAAAACGTTTCTTAAAGTATTCCCCGTTTTTTAATTCCTTTGAAAAGTTTAGTTCATTCCCAATTGTTTTAACTAATTCTTTATGAAGGGACTTTAAGTCGGCTTGTTTCCCAAACTTAGTAAAATGATTGGCAATCCAAAGAATAATACGTAAAGCTTTGAAGTCAGTACGAAAAATTTTTTCGATGTTGTGACGCTGGATTTTAATCGCGACTTCTTCACCATTATGTAATCGTCCCCGGTAAACTTCACCAATAGAAGCCGATGCGACAGGTTGTTCACTTAGTTCACTCAACCAATCCCAAATACTTCGTCCCCATTCTTTTTCTAGTAATTGTCTTGATATTCTTGCTGGAACTGGTGGGACACGGTCGATTAGGTCTTCAAGCTCTTGTAAGAAAACGTCAGGTAAAATATCTGCCCGCGTGCTTAAAAATTGACCGGCTTTTATCATCAGTCCTTGAAGCTGAATCGCCCGTTCACGGTATTCAGACGCTTGTTTTTTTAGAAGGCTTTCCCATCTTTCATGAGTATCAGAATCCCAGTGCTTGTTCCGTTTATTAAAGAAGTAAAGCTGCATCATAAACTTAATGAACATAAAGACAATAACTGAAATCCGATAAAGTGAGTTGGTTTTCAATGACGTTCCTCCTATCTCCATTCCCTATACACCATTCTATCTAAAACTACCTATTCCCTTTATTGAATGGAAATATGTTTTAAAAAAATAAACATTTGTTTGTATTTAGGACATATGTTATAGTTTCGTTAGATATTCAGTTACTTTTTATTAGGTTGTTTTCGTAAACTTTAAGGTCATGGAGGACAAATTCATTTGTCTGTAACGTTATTTGAGCCCGAATAATCGCTCAAAAAGTAACCAACTTTACGAAAACAGTCTTGAGAAAAGATCCTTATTTAGTAAAAGGAGGGCGGCTCGGGTGAATGAACGGGAGAAAAAAATTCTGTCTTTAATCCAAAAGGATCCGTACATCTCTCAGCAGGAAATTGCAGATAAGCTTTCTTTATCCCGGTCAGCAGTGGCTGGTTACATTTCTTCGTTAATGAAAAGTGGAGAGATTGTTGGTAAAGCCTACGTATTAAAACAAAGTGACAAAATTCTGTGTATAGGCGGAGCAAATGTGGACCGAAAAATCTGTTTAAAGGATTCATTACATTGGCACACGTCAAATCCAGTAAAAACTCATCAATCGATTGGCGGGGTAGCGCGAAATATTGCCGAAACCCTAGGAATTTTAGGCGCAGACGTTTCTTTATTGTCAGCCATAGGGGAAGATGTTGAGGGAAAGGAAATCGTAAAACAAACGTATCAAACGGTAGATATGAGTCCAACTGTGAAGATTCATAATGAAAAAACAGGATCTTACAGTGCCATTTTAGATGACAAAGGTGAGATGATTGTAGCATTTGCAGATATGGATATTTACGATCGTGCGGTACCAGAACTCATTGAGGATAAATGGGCTCATATTCGAACTGCCAACTTAATCGTTGTTGACACGAATTTTCCACAGGAAACGTTAGAAGAAATTATTACGTATGCAAAAAATGAAGAACGGCTTCTTGGGATTGTCGGAGTTTCTGTCTCAAAGATGGAGCGGTTGCCAAATGACTTAAGAGGCGTGAACTACCTTATTTGTAATGAAGGTGAATTACAGGCGTTGGCAGGTGCACGCTCTAACAGTCAAAGAGAACTCGCCATGATAGCTATGGAAAAAGGTGTTGAACATGTTGTTGTAACAGAAGGAGAAAAAGGAGTGACTTGCTTTTCTAAATCTGCCATGCAAGGTCACATTCCTGCCGTCCATGCAGAGGTAGTAGACGTAACAGGAGCAGGAGATGCTTTTTCAGCAGCATTCTTTTATCGGATCCAGGAAGGGTCTAGTGTAGAAGAAGCAGCCAAGTTTGGGTTAGCCGCTGCAAGTTTAACTGTAGAAAGTAAACAAAGTGTGAATCGGGACTTATCAGTGACAAGAGTTGAAGAACGAATGAACGAGCGTTAGTGAAAGGAACTGTTACCCTACTCGTTGCTATTCGGGCGTTTTATTCAATTAATGCTCAAAAGCTAAAAAGAGAAAACTGTTATTGGAGGAGATCAACATGAAATTGAAAAATTGGCTACAATTATCTAATGAAGTATTGGAAGCGAAGAAAATCGGGTTGCCTGTTGTGGCTCTTGAGTCGACGATTATTTCACACGGTATGCCGTACCCTCAAAATGTTAAAACAGCAAAAAAGGTGGAACAAATTATCCGTGATCAAGGGGCAGTCCCTGCAACAATCGCAATCATGGATGGGAAAATAAAGGTCGGATTAACACATGAAGAAATTGATACTCTTGCCAAAGAAGAAGGAGTAGCCAAGGTTAGCCGGAGGGATTTGGCTTCTGTATTGACTTCAAACCGAACTGGTGCAACAACAGTTGCAGCGACGATGATTTGTGCAGAGTTAGCTGACATTGATGTATTTGTAACTGGTGGTATTGGCGGTGTCCATAGAGGGGCAGAAAAAACAATGGATGTCTCAGCAGATTTGGAGGAACTAGCAAAGACGAACGTTGCGGTTGTATGTGCAGGTGCAAAATCGATACTCGATATTGGTTTAACTCTTGAATATCTTGAAACGAAAGGCGTACCAGTAGTCGGATATCAAACGGATGAATTCCCCGCCTTCTACACTGCAAAGAGCGGATTTGGAGTTGACATAACGGTAGAGGAAGCCCATGAAGTTGCTAAAATGCTTCATGCAAAATGGGAACTGGGACTTCAAGGGGGAGCTGTAATCGGTAATCCGTTACCAGATGAAAGTGCGCTCGACCCAAAATGGATCGATGCGATTATTCAAGAGGCTTTAAAAGAGGCGAGTCAAAATGAAATTAGCGGTAAAGAAGTGACACCATTTTTACTCGATCGCTTAAAAGAAAAGAGTGAAGGTAAAACGCTCGAATCCAATATTTCACTAGTTGAAAACAACGCACGCGTAGGCGCTGAAATTGCCGTACAGCTTACTAAAGAACGACAACAATAAATTCCAAAACAGATACTAAAAAAGCCCAACTGTCAATAACAGTTGGGCTTTTTACACAAAATTGTGCGGGGACAGTCCCTTATACGTTTTTGGCGATTAATTTGGCGTAGAGGAATGTTAGGATGAACGGTACTACGATCGCAATCGCCATACCGATAAAGAATGGAATCCAGTCTTGTGGGAAGATGGATAGAAATCCTGGAAGTCCTCCAACGCCTATTGATGATGCTAGTACACTGTTAATCGTAATAAACATACCGGCTGTTGCTGCACCGATGATCGCACAAACGAATGGGAACCTGTAACGTATGTTTACCCCGAATAGTGCAGGCTCGGTAACGCCGAGATAAGCTGACACGGAAGAAGTTAAAGAAAGTCCGCGCATGTTCTCATTGCGAGTTGCAAACATAATCGCTAACGCTGCAGAACCTTGGGCAATGTTAGATAGTGCCAGGATCGGCCATAAAAATGTTCCATTTCCTGTACCAACAAGCTGCAAGTCAACAGCTAGGAACGCATGGTGCATCCCAGTCACAACAAGAGGCGCATAAAGAGCACCATATACGAGACCACCGATGGCCGGTAATGACGTAAACAGCCATACGAAGAAATCAGTGATACCGTTCGCTATGAAAAATGTTACTGGACCGATCACGATAAATGCTAGGAAACCAGTGACAAGTAGTGCTACAGGAGCAACAACGAGCATTTGAATGGAATCGGGAACGCGTTTTCTTAGGAAAATATCAATTTTTGATAAAATATAAGCTGAGAAGAGAACAGGTAAAACTTGTCCTTGGTAGCCAATCGCTTGAATATCTAGTCCGAGTAAATTCCACATTGGGACTTCACCAGCAGCATCCGCTTCAGCGTAAGCCCAAGCATTAAGTAAATCAGGGTGAACTAAAATCAAACCGAGTACGATGCCTAAGAGCTCACTACCTCCAAACCGTTTTACCGCTGACCATCCAATCAGTGCAGGTAAAAATACAAAGGCGGCGCTGGCGATTACGTTAATGATTTCAGCTAAGTCAGCCCATTGCGGGTACGCTTGAACAACAGACGGCTCAAAGAAAATACCTTCTCCGGTCAAGATGTTATTCAGACCAAGTAGTAAACCAGCGGTCACGATCGCAGGTAAAATTGGAATGAAGATATCCGCAAGCATTTTCACACCGCGCTGTAACCAGTTCTGCTTTGAGGCAGATGCCTCTTTAACATCGTCCTTTGAGGACTCCCCAATACCGGTCATTTCAATCATTTCTTTATAGACTTTGTCTACAGTCCCTTGACCAATGATAATTTGAAATTGACCATTCGTTGAAAAGGAACCTTTAACAACATCGATGCTTTCAAGCTTTTCTGAATCAACTTTGGATTCGTCTTTTAGCGACATTCGAAGTCGCGTTACACAGTGGGTTGCTTTTTCAATATTTTCTTCCCCACCGATGGTTTCTAAAATTTCTTTCACTTGCTTTTCATATTGAGCCATTTTGCTGCCTCCTACATTATTCGAATTTGAATACGAAACATGAGGTCAAAGATGATTAGTAATCGTTTTCATAAACATGCTAAACAGTTTAACTATGAATAGAATCCCCTTACTAACATTGATTATGAGAAAAAACACTCGGTTCCTTGTACCTCAGAACTTGTTATTTTAAACCTGATAGAGAAGCTCAAAAAGGTCTTGGAAAAATAGATAAACGATTGTGCTTATTCAGGGTGGTGCTCCAGTGTTTTCGTCACTTCATTTAACCCATGGTTCCTAGTCAATGCGGTGCTTCCTGAACTTTCAGCCTTTGTTGTCCTCCTATTTTGAACACGTGCTGATATGTGAATAAAGAGTTAATATTGTATATACAAGTCCTTCTTTCGATTTATATTGTATCTTGTATATACACCCTATGCAAGCGTTTTATTTTAGAAATTTAATAGGAAGTATGTGGAATTGAGGAGAGAAGAAAAGAGACTTTGACATATAGAATTAATGATTTAACGTCTTGATGGGGAAAGTGGCGATATTTAAATCGTTTAAAAGCTTAGAAGAGGAGTTTACGAGTCGAATTAAAACTTTTACGAGCCGAAACCACCCAAATACGAGCCAAAAAGTTTTTCTCGAAAAAAATCCCCATCTCAAATGAAAGAGAGGGGGACATAATCAGAAGTTTATTTATTTTTCACAGTCACATTCATTCTTAAAAGCCTTCGAGTGATCAAAAAGCTAAACAATGCGAAAATCACAAAGCCAATCCAATAGAAAATAACTTGAAATTCACTCATGCCCCAAGGAACAAGGGAGGATAGGATCATTCCTCCGAACAAGGCAAAGCATATCACGATTCCGATTAAAAATAGCGGATGGAGCTGCTTGAACACTAAAAATTCTCCATTATGTTCGACTCGGTTTCGTTCGTAAAGAAGCAGTCCTAATACGAAAAAGACAACGGTTCCAATGATTGCACCTGTTATTAAGTCGCCTGTTGAGCTATTGTTAAAGCTTTCAAGTGTGAAAACGTACGTGACTAACGTAATATTGCTAATCCATTCCAAAGGCAGCCGAGGTAAATATGTTCCAAAATTCACCTCTGTAAAGAAAACTAGAAGCATAATAAATCCGAACGGGAAGATTGAAAAAATCAAGGTTAACACAACTTGGGACACCATTTCCCCTGCAATAGTACCGAAAAACATAGCGAATGAAAACAACAGTAAAAAGCCTAATAAAGGCGACCAGAGAATGGCGGTTAATGTGAGGTCATTTAAAACGTAACTGAATTCAGTTGTTTGGATCATCAAATAAGTAACGATGAAATTAAGTAAATGAATGAGTGTAATCGCCATTGCTCCAAATAACCATTTAGCTAAAAACATATCACGACGCTTAAAGGGAAGAGAGAACGTAAAGTCGTTTCTTCTTGTGTTTCGCTCAATGCCAATAAGTAAGCCTGCTAAAACGATAATGCTAATCGTACCGAACAGGGGCAAAGATCCACCCGTAAATAACAAGTACATATCCGACACACGATTGTTAAACACGCTACCCGCTTCTCGCCAGTTCTCAATCGTAACTATGGCTTGAAATGGCAGGTGAATAATAAAGATCACGAAGAGAATCCATACAATCATTTTTGACTGCTTGTAGTTTTGCATCCAAAGCGCTTTATGAAACAAAATCTTTCCCTCCTAACTTTGCCACGAAAATGTCTTCAAGTGACATGGAAAGCTCCTCAAATAATAACGGTTTTTCTTTAAGGATAGCTGCTTCCGCTCCTGACTTTTCGTTTTCGATAATAATCGTGTACACACGACCGGTTTGATTTAAAACGTTTACGTGCTCTTTTATTTCATCAGGCATGTAATCTTGAAATACAACTTGGGCTTTTTTGTACATAGCTTTCATTTCATCAAGCTCGTAATGGCTGTCTACTTCACCGTCTTTAATCATAATGATGTCATTGGCCATAAATTCCAGTTCATCGAGTCGATGAGAAGAAATAATGACGGACACATCGTTCATGGCCACTTCTTCTACGAGTGTTTTTAAGATGCGCCGTTTGACGATAACATCAAGGCCGTCAGTTGGCTCATCGAGAATGATGTACTTTGCCTTTGTAGAGAATGCAACAACAAGCGTAAAAAGAGCTTTCATACCTTTTGAATAATTGCCGATTTTCTTCGATTCAGGAAGGGAAAAGCGGTCCATTAGTTCTTTGAAGTATGCTTCATCAAAACGTGGATAAACGGTTTTATAAAGTTTCACAAGTTCTTTTGTTGAGTAGTTTTTGAGTGCCTCTGATGAATCAGGGACAAAGATGACATTTTGCTTAATTTCTGGGTTTGTAAAAATACTTTTATCATTTATTTTTACGTCACCATTAGTTGGGTCAAGTATGCCTACCATCGTTCTCAACAATGTTGTTTTTCCTGCACCATTTCTACCAACGATTCCAACGATATTACCGGGTTTTATTTCGAATGAGATACATTTTAAAATTTCATTATTGTGAATTCGTTTGGATAGCTGTTCAACCTTCATTATCATTTCCCCCTATATCTTCGTAAAACTCATCCATCCATTCACGTACTTGATCTTTTTGGATCCCCGCATAGTGACTGTCGATCACTACTTGCTTTAATGATTGCCTAATTTTCTCCACCTCTCTTGGGTCATGCGTCTGAACAAAATCTTCGGAGATAAATGTTCCTCTGCCGCGAATTGTCATAATGACACCTTGACGCTCCAACTCACGATACGCTTTACTAACAGTATTAGGGTTGATGACAATTTGCGATGAAAGCTCTCTTACGGAAGGAAGCTTCTCATTTGGTCTTAATAATCCTTTTGCACACATTTCCTTCACCTGATGAATGATTTGTTCATAAAGTGGGGTGTTTTTCTTGGGGTCAATATTAAAGTACATCGCTTCACCACCTTGATGTTCGAATTGTAATCCTTTAAGAATCCGTGCGTGTGATGTGTGTATTATTCATAATAGTACACCAGTAGTTTATTTCTTTTTTGATTAGGTGTCAAATTTTTTTCAGGTTAAGCATGGTAGTCCTGAATAGTGAAGCAGGAAATTGTGCTTTAATTGGAGAAAGGATTAAGCTAGAAAGAAGAGGTGAATTTAATGAAGCAAATAAGAAATGTACTCGTATTAGGTGGAACACGCTTTTTTGGTAAGGGATTAGTAGAATTACTCATAAATAATGGAGATCGTGTCACGATTGCAACAAGGGGAAATCAACCAGCCCCTTTTGGTGACCAAGTTACTCGTGTAAGGGTGGATCGTTCTGATCGAAAAGCGATGGAAGTATCATTTGAAGACACGCGGTGGGATGTAGTCTATGATCAAATTTGTTATTCTCCAAGTGATGCCAAGATTGCGTGTGATGTTTTTAAAGAAAAAACAAAGCAATATATTCTAACCTCGACTCTTTCTGTCTATGAGTGGACAGAAAAAGCTAGTAAAGTAGAAAAAGATTTTGATCCCTATAAATATTCAGTTCAAATGGGAAATAGAGCGGAATTTAACTATGGGGAAGGAAAACGTTTAGCAGAAGCAGTGTTTTTCCAGCAAGCTACATTTCCTGTTACAGCTGTTCGCCCTCCGATCGTTCTAGGGGAAGACGATTATACAGAGCGGCTGCATGATCACGTTCGGAAAGTGTTAAAAGAAGAGCCCATATTTATTAATGAAGCTGAAACCAAGCTGTCGTTTGTAGAAGCTGACGACCTAGCAGCCTTTTTGTTTTGGGTCGGAACGAAAGATTTATGTGGCCCTGTAAATGCATCGGCTCCAGATCAAATTACCTTAGGATCCCTACTAGAGTTAATAGAATCAAGAGTAGGCAAGAAGGCGGTAATTCAAAAGCCACAAGACAAGGAGAATCAATCGCCCTTTAACTTCCCGGCTTCCAACTATCAAGATGTCTCCTTAGTAACAGCTTCCGGTTATGCTTTTCACCCAATAACCGAATGGCTGCCTGACTTAGTAGAGAGCATAGCAAAAAACATACCAAGATAGGGGACAAGATGAAAAAGCCGTCAGGAGAGTCACATTACTCCTGACGGCTTTTTTTGTATAGCATATCTACATGAGGAATGCCATCATCGAGATATACGTTAGATACCGGTTTAAAACCAAACGATTCGTAAAAATGTTTGATATAGTCTTGTGATGAGAGTTTCACGATTGACTCCTCCATGTCGTTTAATATAAAATCCATCGCACGCTCCATTAGTTCATGACCAACTCCGTATCCTCTCTGTTTTTTTGTAACGATTACTCTTCCTATTGCAACTTCACGATAAGTAGCTTCTTGAGGAAGAATTCTAGCATAGGCAATAATTTCACCATGTTCTTCTTTAAATAGGTGATGGGCAATTTTGTCATGATCATCAATTTCAGGGTACGGGCAATTTTGCTCTACGACAAAAATGTTAACGCGTTCCTTTAAAATAGCGAAAAGTTCATTTGTCGTTAATTCTTCAAATGACTTCATTTTCCATGGCATGTTTATTCCCCCGCATCTTTATCTTATATGTATCCTACCAACTAATCTTATCGCAAATCTCTCATACTCTTCAAAGTCCCCTTGTTCAGGGGACTGTCCCCGCACAATTTTGTGTAAAATTGTGGGATGTTTGCTGAATTATCAGATGTTTTAGGTGATTTGGCGTGTCATTGATAAAAAGGGTGCATTTAATAGATTGAGGTAGTAGATTTGTTAGCTCTTTCTATTTTTAGTTATTTCTTGTGTTTACTTCTTGAGGTTAAAAAACACTATATAAGGAGAGTAAAATGGGAGAACAAACTTCGTGTGTATATTGCGGACGCGAGATTAAATATGATATTAAGCTATTTAAAGAAGGTGCTCATGGTGAGCCGATGTGTGAAGATTCTACGTGTGTTGATGAATGGAAATTAGGGATTACGTCGGATGATGACGTTAATAACACAGAGGGTGGTGAAGTATAATGGTTTTGCCTATCAATCTGGGGAGACCAGTAAAAGTGTTTATCGATCCTGGTCACGGAGGTTCTGATCCTGGAGCAGTAGGGAATGGATTGCGAGAAAAAGATTTAAATTTAAATACGGCTCTTCAGTTGAGAAACATTCTACAGAACGATTACCGAAATGTGGAAGTTAGATTGAGTCGGACCTCAGATGTATTTTTATCCTTGGCTGCACGAACACAACAGGCTAATAATTGGGGGGCAGATCTCTTTATATCAATTCATTTCAACTCAGCATCAGCTGCAGCAACTGGTTTTGAATCGTTCCGGTATCGAAATGCACCTAATCGAACGCGTCAAATCCATACAGAATTGCATCGGACGATGTACAATCAAGCTTGGCGTGGCAAGATGCCTGATCGTGGTACTAAAACGGCTGGGTTTTATGTCCTTCGTTATACGTTAATGGCGGCCGTTCTGACTGAAGGAGGCTTTTTAACCAATAGTAATGATGCAAGTTATCTTCGTTCTTCTGCTTTTATTCGTGAAGCAGCAAGGGCTCATGCAGAAGCGATCGCAGCTGTATTTTCTAATATAGGTAGAAAAAGTACAGGTGACTGGACGGGACAAGTGTTGAGAAATGGAGACAGAGGGCCACTTGTACGAAGGTTGCAAGAGGAACTATTAAACTTAAGCTATAATCTCGGTTCCTACGGAGCTGATGGTATTTTTGGAAATGTTACTGAAAACGCATTGAGGAACTTTCAGAGAGATGCTGGGATACTAGTTGATGGTATAGCTGGACCACAGACGTATCAAGCAATGCAAAACGCTACTTCAAGTGGGACGTTAGTAATTGTCGATGTTGATACGTTAAATGTTAGAAACCGCCCTTCTTGGGAGGCGAGCGCAATCGCAGGCCAAGTAAGGCGAGGAGAAGCGTTTACAGTGGTTGAGCGAGTAAATGTGCCAGGTAGCTCTACGGATATGTATCGATTAAAGAGTGGATTATTTAT
This sequence comes from Alteribacter populi, assembly GCF_002352765.1. NCBI lineage: Bacteria > Bacillati > Bacillota > Bacilli > Caryophanales > Bacillaceae > Alteribacter > Alteribacter populi. The sequence continues at coordinate 4,318,357 of NZ_KZ293963.1, forward strand.
AACAGCAAATGAAAACTTCGTGCGAACGAGAGGTGTGTAAAACGAGAAAGGGAAAAACATCATATGTGCTTTACCTTGTTCTGGAATGGTGTTCTTCGCTCATTCTGGGCTTAAGAAGCATCAACACCCCTTCCGAAAACAGTCTAAAATAAATGAGATGGCTTTTTCCATCACCCTTGCACTTAAATCACATTCAAAAAAATAAAGTTCGGAAGAGCAATCCTTCCGAACTTTGTTTGTTTCCAGGGTCTGTCCCTAAAACAAATTGTCGGGGGACAGTCCCCGCACAATTTATTTATCTTGTAAAAAATGAGGTGGTTTTGCTTTTGCGCCCCAAATAAAAACTACCGCAACTGAAAGAACGAGAACGATGGGGGGGGCTAACATGATTAAAAAGGTTGTTAGGTCCATTTCGATACCCTCCTTCCTTTATTTTTTCCCTTGCACATAATCGGCGTCAAAGAGGAACAGCCTCATAATTAAATACAGCGAAGGGATGAGTAGCAATAGGCCTGCTATGAAAGCGACGATTAATGAAATGGCCATCGCATCATTTGTAAATCCGTCATAAATCGTTAAATACGGATAAAGGAGATAAGGCAAGTGCGCCGCTCCGTATCCGAAAAAGGCTGTGAAGAATTGTACCATGACTAAGAAGAACGCCCATCCGAAATTTCGTCGTTTCCATATGAAGGCAGTGGCAAGTATGAACGAAATAAAAGAGATTCCAAACATCCACCATAAATCGAGCATGTTTGCATAATGCAGTTCATTCCGCTTTCCAAGTAAAAAGAAAACAATAATCCCCATTATGATTGTTGGAAACGACCAAGATAGAGCATACTTCCTAAAAAGCTCCAGTGCAGGTTTATCTTGAGCCCGGTTTGCGTAATAGGTTAAAAAGCTCGCCGAAATAAACAAGACACTAAAGATGGCAAGGAAGACAACGCCCCATGAATACCAACTCGTAAAAAGCTCACCGTATTGTAACTGGACATTCCCGTTATTAACGGTAATGTAATCACCCTCTGAGATCGTCAATACCGTCGTTAATGAAGCTGGAATGAGTAAACCCGTGGCTCCGTACAAGAAAGAGTATACGTGACTATCTTTTGCACCATACGTAGCAAAAGCATAATAAGAACCACGAAGAGCTAACAAAATAATCGAGACACTACCAGGAATTAAAAGAGCTGTTCCGTAATAATAGGCGGTGTCTGGAAAAAACCCTACAATCCCGACAAAGAAAAACACGAGAAAGACGTTTGTTACTTCCCACACAGGAGAAAGGTAACGCTGAATAATGTTGTGAGCGACGTTCCTTTTATTGGTAATACGGCTGTAGTAGCTAAAGAATCCGGCGCCGAAATCAATCGACGCCACAATTAAATAGCCGTAAAGGAAAATCCAAAGTACCGTTATTCCTATTACTTCATAATCCATGCCCGGTACCTCCCTTTATTTATTGCTGATTTTTCTAGTTTTTTCGATCTCTCGCTCTTCCAGCTCATGCTCAACCGGGTTTTGTTTAAACATCTTGCGTAAAACAATAGAACATGTAACCCCGAGAACCACATAAAGGATGGAGAAGAGGACGAGCATTATATCAACGTGATTAGAAGAGGTCGCACCTTTTTCTGTTCTCATCACCCCGTAAATAATCCACGGCTGTCTACCAACTTCTGCAAAAATCCAACCAGACTCAATAGCAATCATGGCTAATGGCCCGCCGGCTGCGATAGCCCAAAGTAGTGGTTTGTTAAATGGATTCCATTTCTTTCGCCAGCTTAGTACAACGAATAGGATAGAGACAGCTGCTAAATACATACCAATCGCTACCATCAGATCAAAGAAATAGTGGACGAACAGCGGTGGTAATTCCTCTTCAGGATAGTCATTTAATCCAACGACTTCAGAGTCTGGTGTCCCTCCTGCTAAAATACTGAGTGCATAAGGAATTTCTAACGCGTACTTTACTTCGTTATCGTCAGTCAGAATACCACCTAAAATAAGCGGTGCCTCAGATTCAGTTTCAAAATGCCATTCAGCAGCAGCAAGTTTTTCTGGCTGATATTCGTGAAGGTATTTTCCAGACAAATCACCAATGACAGCCGTTCCAACAGCAAAAATGGCACCTGCAACCATCGTTAAATGGAGTGCTTTTTTGTGGTAGACATGGTTGTTTCCTTTAAGCAAATGAATCGCCGCAATGGTCGCAAGGATAAATGCGGAGGTTAAGTAACAGGTAATGATAACATGGGAAATTTTTGTAGGTGTCGCTGGGTTAAACATGGCGGCTAACGGATTTACCTCTGTAAGAATCCCGTCAACAAGCTCAAATCCTTGTGGCGCATTCATAAAACCATTTACTGTTGTAATGAAGAAAGCGGAAGCTGTCGCCCCGATTACAATTGGAATCACAAGTAAAAAGTGTTTCATTTTGCTTTTAAAGCGGTCCCAAGTGTACAAGTAGATACCTAGAAAGATAGCTTCAAAGAAAAACGCAAATATTTCTAGAAATAGGGGTAAGCCTATCGTATGGCCGGCTGCTTGCATAAAGTTGGGCCATAAAAGGCTAAGCTGTATCCCAATCGCGGTTCCTGTCACGACCCCTACGGCAACAGTTACAACAAACCCCCGAGCCCACCTCCGTGCTAACAAGGTGTAGTGGGGGTCATTACGTTTAATTCCCATCCATTCTGCAATGGCGATCATAAGTGGTACACCAACACCAATTGTAGCAAAAATGATGTGGAAGCCTAATGTGAAGGATGTAAGAAGGCGACTATATATAACCGGATCGTATTCAAACATAACTCTTTCCCCCTCTTTCTTAATTCTCTCTATTCATCGATACGAAAGGCTATAATTTATTTCATGTACATGGAAAGTAAACGACTAAAACATGATTACTATCCTTATAGTAGTAAATGTGAAACAATAAACATATAGGTAATATCCCCTAATGTATTGTTATTTTGTGAGCAATCTTTGAAACCTATATAAATAAACGTGGTGAGTATTGTAAAAGTGAGTGTTTATAAAGGAAAGTTAGCATAAACACTAAAAATAACTTGTAAAACAACAAGTAGTGATGGGGGGAGGGTTTGTATCACTACCTGTCTTTACCCATTTCAAGAACCAGGTCAAACAAAGACCTTAAGTTTTAAGAGGGTAACTTAATGAAGGAGATTTTCAAGGTTTAAAAGAATAGGTTATTGAAACAAATTTCTAACAGGTTGTAAAAGTTATATTAATCAACCATTAATTAGTTTATGAGTATAGTAAAAGCAGAGAAATGATGGAGGGGTAATATGCGATTTATATTAGTAGAAGAGCACGACCTCATTCGATATGGAACTATTCAGCTATTAGGTGATTTATTTCCCGTGGAATATATTTTAGAGGTGAAGGGTAAAAAAGAGCTTTTTACTTTATTAGAAAAATATAATTTTGATTGGCTTATTTTAAACCCAGATGCATTTCCATATGAAAATACAGGAAAGGTCATTACTGAAGCTAGAAAGCAGCAGTCTGATATGAAAATAGTTTTGTTTGGGGAGGCAGAAGGGAAGTTTGACCCGTCATTTCTTGAGAAGCATCAGATTTTAGGTATTATACGTCATGATGATGCTATTGAGGAAATCATGAGTGCATTTGAAGCGATGAAAGAAGGAAAAAGTCATTACCCGTTTCTCCATCCTATTACAAATAAAACAAATAAAGATCATGAAAAAAAGGAAGGTCCACTTACTGAACGGGAGAGAGAAGTGTTTGACCAGATGATTAAAGGGTTTACTCTTATTGATTCTGCACGCTCTCTTGGTATATCAGAAAAAACAATAGAAAATCATCGTCGGAACATCCGTAAAAAACTGTTAGTCACTAACCAACAGCAATTACTAAAAGCCGCTGAAAAAATGGGGTTTCTTTCCTACAAAGAAGATTAAAGAGGAAGCGGCAAATGTTACCGCTTCCTTAAAACTTCTCTTATTACACTTCATAATGGTGGCAATCAATGACAAGAAGATCGATGTACGGTAGCTACTTCACTACGCTATTCAAACATCAACTCATTAACAAAAACTTTCACCGACTCGAAGTAACGAAATTCTGAATTAGTCCAGTGACCTGGCATGTTTACGTTAATTTCATAAATATCTCCTTCGTGTACTTTGAGCGCATAGAAAGTAATTTCCCCTTCTGGATGACTCCAGACAGAGTGACGGTCGACCTCTTCAAAAGGATTTTCTCTGTCTAATATTTCTGTATACCCTTGCCCTTCTTTTTCTTCTTTGTGATGAAGCTCTTCTAACTCATCAAGCGACCGCTCGTTTTCACTTGGATATCGCGTGACACTGATGCTTGCTTCTTCTCGTTCAACCGCTCCATACATAGAGTAGATATGAACCGTTTCGCTATCATCGGACGTAGCGCTTTCTTCAACTTCAAATTGTTCCTCAATGTAAGAAGAGAACCGCATATCCTCGTTAACATATAAAACGTATTCATATTCCTCATCCATTCCTTCTTGAACGAACTCGTGATTGATCGTTTCTGGACGATCATAAATCCTTTCGACAGGTTGGTCTACTTCTTCATCAAGGTCGTCTATATCCCCAGGGTGTGGATCTTCCTCTGGATCTTCTACATCTCCAGGTACATGAGAAGTACTATCATCTGGAAGTGTAGGGTCGTCTTGAGTAAGGTTGTTGTCACTCATCAGAAAAGACCCCATAAGAATTCCACCAACAAAAAGAAGTGATACGACCGCAGCGTAGACAGGCCAATAAACTAACTTCCTTTTACGCTTTTTTTCCAACTGTACCCCTTGGAAAATTTCCTGAGCAGATGTTGTGGGTGAGGCTGTATTATATTTTTCTTTCAATTCCTTCATTTTTTGGTCAAAATGATTTGAATCCATCGGTTTGACCTCCTTCTTCAAGCGCCATTCTGAGTCGTTCTTTCCCTCTTTTTAACCTGGTTTTCACTGAGTTTTCACGCATCCCAATAATCTTAGCAATTTCACTAATGGTTAGGTCGTGAAAATAAAAGAGGACAATTGGAACACGATATTTTTCATCCATTTTCAGGATGTGTTCATGTAAAAGACTTGCTTCTTCACTTAACCTGTCATAAAAGGAGTAAAACCCTTCAGTTGTTTCCATTTTCATTTTGTTAATTTTTGAACGCTCTCGTTTTTGCTTACGAAAGAAATCTTTACATACATTGAGTGTAACGCTATATAACCACGTACTAAACTTCCCGTATGAATATCTATTTAAAAATCGGTAGACTTTGATAAAGACTTCTTGTGTAACATCGGGTAAATCATTTACGTGAACACCGATTTGACTGGCAAAACGTTCAACGGTTGTATGGTAGTTTGATATGAGCTCGTAAAACGCTTCATCGTTTCCTTGCAAGGACTGGTGAATCAATCTTTTTTCGTCGAGATCTCGCATTCTCTGTCCTCCTTTCAATGGTGGAACGATGTTTATTGGAAAGAAGTTTCATTTGTAGGATGTATTTTTCTTCATCATCATACAATGATGTGTAAGAAATAAAGACTAGAAAAAAATGGTTGACGGAAATTTCGGAATAATGATATGATTAGTTTCGAACAAATATTAAGGTTACGAAAGGAGGAGAGCAACATGAAAGTACTACAGATGATTTTTACAGAAATGAACCACCACCAACTTTATAACTTATGTTGTGGCTCCACCTTTATAGCAGATAAGGTATGGAATTTTTAACCTATATCTATGTCTATTAAGCGCAGCTACAACTCTCGTGGCGTGCGCTTTTTGTATGTATACATTCAAATTTAAGGGATGTAATGCGAGCACATAAGCGGGAAGCTTATGTGCTTATTTGTCTTTTGGTGATCGCGGATCAAACGTGCCGGTCACATAGATTAACACTATTTTGGAGGGATTATTATGATGAGAAGATTTTTGCTAGTAGGAATGCACACAAAAGAGCAAGAGACAGGTGGAGGTTAGCGGAAACACGCACTTAGGACAATCGAATAGGATGTGACAATGTATGTTTATCGTATTAAAGAAGTTAGCATGGTTTTTTAAAGCCCATTGGAAACGCTACACATTTGCGCTTACATTACTTGTTATCGTGAGTTTACTTGAAGTGATTCCACCGAGATTGATTGGTCTTGTCATTGACGACATTCACCAAGGAATCATGACGAATGAGCGTTTATTTTTATACATCGGAATTATGCTTGGCTTGATGGTGGTCATTTACGTGATGACGTATACGTGGATGCGTCAGCTTTTTGGTGGAGCTTTTGTTATTGAGAGGACACTACGATCGCGATTTATGCATCATCTGATGAAGATGACACCGACTTTTTATGAAAAAAATAAGTCTGGAGATTTGATGGCAAGAGCGACCAACGATTTAAAAGCCATTTCAATGACGGCTGGCTTTGGTGTTCTTACACTTGTCGATGCGACTGTCTTTTTAGTCATCATCTTATTTATGATGGGGTTTTTAGTCAGTTGGAAGCTTACGATTGCAGCTTTTTTGCCTCTACCGATTATGGCTTGGCTCATGAAGCGTTACGGCAAAATTATTCATGAGCGGTTTATGAAGGCACAAAATTCGTTCGGAGATTTAAATGACCAAGTTCTTGAGTCAATTTCAGGAGTGAGAGTCATTCGCGCATACGTTAAGGAAAAAGATGACGAATCCCGTTTTAAAGTAATCACAAATGAGGTGCTTCAAAAAAACATCGCTGTAGCTCGAATTGATGCACTGTTTGAACCGACGATTAAAATTCTAGTGGGTCTTAGTTATATGATTGGACTAGGCTACGGTGCATTCTTAGTGTTTAACAGTGAAATTACTCTCGGGCAGCTTGTCTCGTTTAACATTTACTTAGGAATGCTTATTTGGCCAATGTTTGCCTTTGGTGAATTAATGAACATTATGCAAAGAGGAAATGCCTCGTTGGATCGATTAAATCAAACATTTGCTTATGAAGCGGATGTGAAAAACAGTACAGAGCTAGTTCACGTCTCTTCACCGGAATCGATTGCCTTTTCAAATGTTCATTTTCAATATCCGAGTTCAAAATCACAAGCATTAACAGACATTAATTTATCAATCAAAAAGGGTGAAACAATCGGAATTGTTGGAAAGACTGGTGCTGGTAAAACGACATTATTAAAACAGCTACTACGTGAATACCCATCAGGGGCAGGAAGCTTAACAGTGTCCGATGTTCCAATCGGTGAAATTGAACTTGGCCAATTGAAGAGCTGGATCGGATATATTCCACAGGAACAATTCCTATTTTCAAAGACAATAAGAGAAAATGTCCGATTCGGAAGACCAGATGCCTCGGACTATGATTTTTACAGGGTTCTTGATTTGGCATCGATTACAAAAGATATAAAGACATTCCCAAAAGGTATTGAGACTCTCGTAGGGGAAAAAGGTGTTTCCTTATCTGGCGGTCAAAAACAGCGGGTTTCCATTGCAAGAGCTTTGCTTAAAAAACCGGAAATCTTAATTTTAGACGATGCCCTATCTGCTGTAGACGCGAAAACGGAAGCTACTATTATTACAAATATTCGTCATGAACGAAAGGAAAAGACGACATTTATTTCAGCACATCGTATGTCGGCAGTGAGTCACGCAGATCAAATCGTCGTCATCGAAAATGGCAGGATTACTGAAGCCGGTACTCATGATGATTTGATGAAGCTCGGTGGATGGTACCAGGAACAATATACAGCACAACAAATTGAACAAAATCACTTGGTGAAGGGAAGGGAGGTGCATATGCGATGACACCGACAAAAAGATTAATTCGCTATGCCCTTCAGTTTAAACGAACGATAATTTTTGCGTTGCTGCTACTAACGATTGCAGCAGCAGCTGAATTAACGGGACCATTTATCGCAAAGCAAATGATCGATAATCATATTCTTGGGATTGAGAGAGAATGGATCGAAGTAGCTGAAGAAGGCGAAGTTAGCTATGATAACCGCGCCTTTATTCGAAGCGATCGCTACGAAGGGGATAAGGAGGTTTTAGGGGAAGCCCAAGTGCTTCAAATCGGATTGAACTATGTATTTTTAGAAGATCCCATTACATTCGATGGAGAGCGGGATTTAGGAAGCAATACGCTCACGGTTACCCGGGGAGACGATACTGAAACATATCCTGTTACGCCACTTGCAGCAAATGAAGTGTTTCAATTTTTCCAGCCTGAAGTAAAATACTTGATGATGCTAATGGGCGGCTACTTTTTACTCGTGTTAATGGCAGCAATTCTACACTATCATCAAAGCTTTTTACTGCAAAAATCAGCAAATCAAATCATTCAAAAAATGAGAACAGATGTCTTTGAAAAAGTGCAACAGGTGCCGATTCAATATTTTGATTGGCTACCTGCTGGGAAAATTGTCTCAAGAGTCACAAACGATACCGAAGCAATCCGCGAACTATATGTACGCGTTCTTGCTACCTTTTTTACGAGTATCATTTATTTAATCGGGATATACATTGCTTTGTTTTTATTGGACACCCGCCTTGCGACCGCGGCTTTAGTGTTGCTTCCAGTCCTCGTAATCTGGGCAAAGCTGTACCGGAAATTTGCTTCAAAGTACAACCACGTCATTCGTGAACGATTGAGTGATATTAACGGAAAAATTAATGAAAACATCCAAGGAATGCCGATCATTCAAGCTTTCGGCAGGGAAAAAGAAACGAATGAAGAATTTGAAGCATTAAACAAAGAGCACTTTCGCTTCAATAACAAGCTTTTGACATTAAATGCGCTAACTTCATTTAATCTTGTTAATTTATTTAGAAATCTCGCTTTTGTCGGTCTCATTTGGTATTTCGGAGGGGCTTCTGTGGGAGTGGGAGCCGTGTTTTCTTTAGGTATTCTTTATGCCTTTGTTGATTATCTGAACCGCTTGTTTGAGCCTGTTAATAACCTGGTCAACCAGCTGGCTCAATTAGAGGAAGCCCGTGTGGCAGGGGAACGAGTTTTTAACCTGATGGACGAAGATGGAACCCAAGTTTCAAAGGAGGAAGTTTCTCGCTTTAAAGGGAATGTGAGATTTGAAAATGTCTGGTTTGCTTATTCGGGTAGTGAATACGTGTTAAAAGACATTTCGTTTTCAGCAAAACAAGGGGAAACCGTCGCATTTGTCGGACACACCGGGTCGGGAAAAAGTTCAATTATGAATGTATTGTTTCGATTTTACGATCATCAAAAAGGTCTCGTGACAATAGATGGAATGGATATTCATTCCCTTTCAAAGCAGGCTCTACGTAAGCATATGGCAATCGTGCTACAAGATCCGTTTCTGTTTACAGGGACGGTTGCTTCTAATGTCGGTTTGGATGTCCCGCATATTTCTCGTGAGGATATTCGTTTGGCATTAGAGAAAGTCGGTGCAAAAGAGATGATCGATTCACTTCCAAATGGAATCGATGAAGAGGTTAAGGAGAAAGGTAGTACCTTTTCGTCCGGACAACGTCAACTTATTTCATTTGCCCGGGCATTAGTATTCAATCCATCGATCCTCATTTTAGATGAAGCGACTGCGAACATCGATACAGAAACAGAAGCTGTCATTCAAAAAGCGTTAGATGTGGTTAAAGAGGGGCGTACGACCTTTGTCATTGCTCACCGTCTATCAACGATTCGCCAAGCAGATCAAATTATCGTATTAAATAGTGGAGAAATATTGGAACAAGGCAATCACGATCAGTTAATGGAGAAAAAGAGTAACTATTTTTATATGTATCAATTGCAGCAAGGAGTTAAAAAAGAAAATGAAACATTTGCTGGATAAATGAGCAAAGGTCCCTTTATATAGAAAAGCTTTCGAGGAACCTCAAAAGGTATAAGACATTCTTTTGGGGTTCCTCCTCATTTGGGTACAGCTATCTTCACAACGCCTCTCTCCTTATATGTATAATGTTTGAAGTAAAGATAGAAAATAAAGATGAGTAACGAAGGTAAGACATTTTACATGTAGAAAGGCAGATTAACATGGATAATAAAGTGAGCAAAACAAAGGAATGCATCAAGGAAATTGTTTACTCTTTATTTGAAAATGAATATGAAGGGCTTTTTTCTATCATAGATTCTCAAAAACAAAAACAACCTGATCAAAATATCGATAATGAAGACCCTTTACAAAACTTGTAATCCCCCTTTTACAACTGAGAGTGTTAAGGGTGTTTTGCCCATAATTTCACCGTCGCTATGAATGATCAGTGCAGGCTCTGAGCGAATTTCAATATTTTTTCCCCTCAACATGGTCACAGACGGATGGTCGGTGTGTTTTCCTCTGTAGGCTTTCGGTAAAACCTTCAAGAGTTCCCATATTGATAAATTATGAACAATACATAGATCAAACAGACCGTCTTGATAATTTGCCTCTGGACATATTTTTATCCCACCACCGTAGTACGGAAAAGTGGCTGTTGCAATAAGCCACACGTTTGAAAACGTTCGTTCCTCTTCATCAACTCTAATTTGTACGGTTGATGGCTTATATTGCCAAAGTCCTTTCATGATACTCAAAAAGTAGGCTAACCCTCCTAAGCCAACTCGATTACACCAAATTTTATGTTTTGAAGTGTTAGTGATTTCTGCAACTAAACCGTCAAATCCAATGCCTGTTACAGTAATACAATAGTTGTTGTCACCAACTTGTCCTACGTCAATCGCCAACGGTTCCCCTTGGATGATGCGATGGAGTGCTTCCTTATAATCTTTTGGAATCCCTATGCCCCTTGAAAAATCATTACCCGAACCCGCAGGTATAATCCCTACTGGCGTTTTCGTATGAATGAGAACATTGGCAACTTCATGGAATGTGCCATCTCCTCCAATGACGATTATTTTTCTTGTTTCATCATGTACTAAGGATTTAGCGATATCACGGGCATGCCCAGGGTATTTAGTCATTTCTGCTTGATATGAAACTCCATAGTCTTCCAATACCTCTTTTGTCTTTTTCCAGACATACTTTCCCTTCCCATTTCCAGAAGTCTCATTAACAATAAGATAGTACATGATCGATTTCTCCCAACTAATTTGGTACATATATTTTAATGTGTTTTGGCAGTACTTGAAAGGTAAAGGAGTCTGCCTTCTTCCGATCACCATCAATATTAACTGGCAGGTGATTAGGAAGATGAAATGACATTGCTGTTATTTTATCTTCATAAACAAGAGCGTTTTTTACTGGCAAGTGGAATAGCTTTGACATTAAAATAAAAAATAATGCCAGTCGATTACAACGTTTGATTGCGAGAAGATGAAAAACGCCATCACTTGCGAAAGCCTTTGGGTGGATTTTTCTAAAGGGACCAACAGAATCCCCGTTCATTATCATAAAAAAACTGATCTCTCCTTCATTTTGGTGATCTCCAATTTTCAATGTGATCGGCTCCTCCGGGTTAACCCAGTAATGTTTTGTAAAATAATAAACGTATGCTAACTTTCCGAATTTCGATTTAAGATGTGAAGGTGTTTTATATATGAGCTCTCCAAGCCAGCCTGCCGCAGCGATATTTGTGAAGTATATGTTCCCTATTCTTCCTATATCTACAGCCTTTTCGTTACTTTTTTTTATAATGGCAATCGCTTTTTTGACATTAGATATTCCGAGAAACTTGGCGAATTCGTTGCACGTTCCTAGTGGAATTAGACCAATTGAAGGCTTATACCTTTCCTCTGAAATATACTGGATAATCTCATTTATTGTGCCGTCTCCTCCTGCGATGAAGATAGATTCCCACTTTTCTATGCATGCCTGCTTTACTTTAGCTCTGATGTTTTTAGTATCGTCATTTGTTTTAAGTAAAGTCACCTCATAACCAAGATTCTTCACTTCTTTTAAAATTAAAGGGAATTTTCTGTGCCTGCTTTTTTTTCCAGCAAAGGGGTTATAAAGAAATAAACACTTTTTAGATTTATCCACTTATTCTCCCATCCCTTTTCTAAAAGATAACGTTAAGAGCTCGAGGTCTTTTTGACTGGCTTTTTTATATAAGATTGTTGCTATTTGATAAGATCTTCGCTCGAATTTCGCTGTCTCAAGGTAAAATAATCCTTTAGACTTTAAACGAGAGGGCACTTAAGCTAACACTCTTCTATCTACCATTATGTACGGTTCAATTCGTTTTTATTTCCTATGTTCTATCATATATGAATAAAAACCAAAATATGGTTAAAAATAAAGGTAAGACAATCTTTCAGAAAAAGAGGGGATTTCTGTGAAGTCAATTCAATTTGATTATAATGTGCCCCGTTATGTTTTCACAAAAGCTGTTGGAAGGATATCCAATTCTTTCTATTGGCATACGAGATTATCCTGCTTGCGTTTGCGAGAAATTGAGGATATGAAGCTGCCAAATGATGAATGGGTAAAAATAAAAGTCAAGTATGGAGGCATTTGTGGTAGTGACCTCAATCTAATCTTATTAAATGACAGCCCTAAATCCTCTCCATTTGTATCTTTTCCTTTCACGATTGGACATGAGGCCGTTGGGGAAATCGTTGAAGTGGGCAAAATGGTTTTTGGTTTTGAAGTAGGGGATCGTGTTGTAGTGGACCCTGTCCTCTCTTGTCAGGCAAGAGGTATAAAAGAACAGTGTACTGCTTGTAAAAAAGGGCATTACAGTCTTTGTGAAAATAAGCATGAAGGCAATATCTCACCTGGTCTACTCATTGGTACATGCAGGGATACGGGGGGGAGTTGGGGGACATCCTTTGTCGCTCATCACAGCCAAGTATTAAAGCTTCCAAACGATGTAAGTGATCTTAACGGTGTCTTGGTAGAGCCGTTTAGCTGTGCGTTACACGCTGTCCTGCAGAATCCTCCCCCGAAAAACAGCACCGTGCTTGTAGTAGGAGCCGGCGTTATTGGGATCTGTGTAGTCGCTGCTATTCGAGCCCTCGGACTTGACTGTAAAGTGGTTGTTTTAGTGAAACACCCTTTTCAGCAACAGTTGGCCGAAAAGTATGGTGCTGATGAAGTAATTACCTTGTCGAGAACGAATGCTTATCTTCAGCAAACGGCAACTGCACTTAATGCAAAAACACTAAACCCAGTCTTTGGCTCTCCTGTCATACACGGAGGAGCAGACATTGTTTATGAATGTGTGGGTAGAAAAAAAAGTATCAATGACTCACTTCAATTTACGAAAAGCGGTGGGAAAGTTGTTTTATTAGGACTGGCCAGTTTTATCGATGGTATTGACTGGACAACAGTATGGTTAAATGAACTTTCGATAAAAGGGAGTTTTGCCTATGGCACTGTCAATCAAGAAGGGGAGCAATTAAGAACGCTCCAACTTGCTATTAATCTTATGCAAAGCGGTAAAGTAGACCTTTCATCACTCATTACGCATCGTTTTCCGTTAGAGGATTATCGTAAGGCTCTGGAAACAGCTACGAGTAAAAGCAAAGGATCCACGATGAAAGTTGTTTTAGAACCTTAAAGTGAAAATTCAACCTTTTAAAGAGGATGTTTAAAAGTCCGCTAAAAACAGCCTTTTGAATACACATTTACACATATAGCGAAACACCATCTAAAAAATCATGGAGGGAAAGTCATGAAAAGTTTTGCTGTTACAGGAAAAAGAGAAAACCGATTCTTAACATTCTTAGCTGAAGGGATTCAAGACGTTTTTATGGAAAATGAGTATTCCTTATACGACCCGCCAAAAGATGATGTCAAACTTGTTTTTAACTTCATTGACTCTCAAAATCCTAGACCTTTTCGCCGTAAAGCTCAAGCAACATTTGTAGTATCAGTAATTGAAGGGGACGGAGAAGAAGGAAGCGACATCCGTAAAGCAGCGTATCCTTATCTTATTCGTTCATTAGCGAACCATCTGATGTACATTGTGCATGGAGAAGGTAATACAACGGTTTATTTTCTAACACCTGAACAAGGCTTTTATCAAATTAGCTATGTACCTGGGCAGGAAAAGGATTTCTTTAACAAAATTTACACACGCCTCGAGCCTCTTTCGTCGTCACGATTGGTGATTAACAATGAATTCTTGGACGATCTTCCAGAAGATCTCTGGAATGGGGATAATATTACGCAAACGATGAGTTCATCCGGGAAAAAGCTTGATCAAATGAACTTGCTACCAGCCCCATTCCCATTAGAGGAATGCTTGACGAAACGAGACATGAGACATTTGAATAAATTGTACGGAATTGGCGGTTTAAGCTATGGAAACCTAAGTGCAAGAAGAGATGACGAGCACTTTTGGATGAGTGCAAGTGGTATTGATAAAGCGAATATGGTGTCTGTCGGTGAAGACTTTTTATATATTAAAGGGTATGACGAGCAAAAAAATACAATTCGAGTGAGTGTCCCGCCAAAAGTAAAACCTAAACGGGCTTCCGTTGATGCGATTGAACATTGGATGATTTATAAGGAGCACCCGGAAGTTGGAGCTATTGTTCACATGCATGCATGGATGGACGGTGTACAGGCTACAGACATCAATTATCCTTGTGGCACGATTGAACTGGCTGAAACCGTGGCGAAGCTCGTAAAAGAGTCAGAAAATCCTTCTAAAGCTGTAATTGGCTTAAAAAACCACGGATTAACGATAACCGGATCGAGTTTGGAAGAAATATTTGAACGAATTGATGGGAAAATTACACCTCAAGTTCCGATGAGTTAGTGATTACTATGAAAAAGAAGGTAAAATAAGGACCGGGAGCCACCGGTCCTTTTCTTATTCAGTTAAACCGACCCTCTGTTGGATAAAATCCTCCTTGAAAAACTGCTCAAAAGCAAAGCGAGCGGTATCTCCCGTAGTGACTCGTTTGCCCCCTTCAGGCAAGTAATCGGTTTCATATCGGATATTTCCAGTTTCCTCGCCATTCGGCAAGTAAGTAGGACAGATGAGCGTCCAGTCAAGACTCGATTCTTTAAGTGTTAAAAAGGCTTGTAAATGATCCTCTGCTGCAGAAGTGGCTTTTCGATTTGATTCGCTAGATTGAAATCGGTAAACTTCAGGTTCTGTACGAGCTTGAAGGATTCCTGCAGTTCCAACTGAGACGATTCTTTTTACCATTTCCTTTTCCATTGCTGTTACCAGATGCGGAGTAAACGAGGAAAGAAGGTTTGTTTTATCTGTAGAAAGACAAGAAATCACACCATCTTGTCCTTTTATTGCCTCAAGTATATCCTCTTTTTTCTTCGCATCTCCACGCACGATTCTTACGTTAGAAGGAAGAGGAGACGGCAATTTTTCTGGAGAGCGAACAAAAGCGGTAAAAAGATGAGGGCTATTGTCAACAAGCTTTAGAATGTGCGAACCAACCCGACCGGTTGTTCCGAAAAGAAGAATATTCATATTTATATTTGACCTCCTATGTGAGCGGATATTGACTATTATTGAAGTTGTTCAAAAACTTCAGGAAAAAGCTAATGCGGCGTTTCGGGTAGACACTTACAGCTTTGTTGGTGGATACAACCTACCTTTATGACACTATTTTTTCACACTTTTTTTAGTCGTTCTTTGTTAAACTAAAGTGAGAATCGCAAAAATAGGAGAGAAAACATGTTTGAATTAGTCGAAGCCGTTAGTGCTTTTTTTAGAGAACCTTTCATGAATGCGGCAAACCAGGTTGAATCCATCCCAGTTTTATTTGCACTTTTATTAGGACTAGTAGGCGCATTGGCTCCTTGCCAGTTTTCCGGAAATCTAAGCGCGATCACATTGTATGGTAGTAAATCATTAAATCAAGGTGTTTCATGGTCAGATGCCCTATTTTATACATTAGGAAAAATTGTTGCATTTACTGCAATTGGCAGCATCGTATGGATGGTCGGACAGGAGTTTCAACAGCAGCTCACTGTCTATTTTCCATGGATCCGAAGGGCTCTTGGACCGATGCTGATTGTTATTGGTCTATACATGCTCGGTCTGTTTACGTTGCGGTGGACGCTGAAATTGTGGAAGCGTTCCTCTCAAGACACGAGTAAGCGAACTGGGAAGTGGGGCGCATTTATGCTCGGATTCAGTTTTTCACTCGGGTTTTGTCCGACGATGTTTTTACTATTTTTCATGCTTCTTATGCCGCTGA
The DNA here is from genome assembly GCF_002352765.1 of Alteribacter populi. Lineage (NCBI taxonomy): Bacteria > Bacillati > Bacillota > Bacilli > Caryophanales > Bacillaceae > Alteribacter > Alteribacter populi. Next base: position 4,334,480 of record NZ_KZ293963.1, read on the forward strand.
CGTTTACTACGGGGTATGGGGGAGTGCTGCCCGCAGTTTTTGCTGTTGGAACGGCTGTACCTTTTTTGATTGTCATTCTTGTGATCTGGTATTTAGGCGCCGGTGGTGTTATGAAAAAGGGCCGGCGACTGGGACTTTTTGTCCAACGAACAGCAGGCGTTTTGATGATTGTTATTGGTGTGTTAGATATTGCTACATTTTGGTAGCGTATAAGCGAAAATGTGTCCTATGGGTACTCTTTTACTATCCAAGGACACTTTTTTTGCGTGATAAAATATAGAGCGACAGCTATCTTCACCCCTTACTCTTCTAACAAAAACCCTTCCTTCGCTAATGCTTTAATGGCTTCGTCAAGCAATTCACCTGAGGGAGCTTCGATGGTATGTAAATGCACACCATCTGTGAGCTCTGACAAATATGAAGCGTTGTTAGATTCTATTTTCTCAATGAATTTTTCGACCTCTTTTCTGTTGCTAACCATAACCGACGCAGTTAAATCACCATAAACAGGATGTTCTATTTTCACATCCTTTACGGTGATACCGTGATCTACGAGCAAATACAACTCTTCTTTTGTCTGGGAAGGCTTATGACTGGATACGATCACTCGTTGATAAGGTGAATCGTCCTGTTCATTTTCAATAAGCATATAGCCTTGAGAGGTGGCCAAAATTGGCACATTACGCGCCTTTAAAAGAGAGATGTCTTGTACAATCACTTGACGGCTTACATTCATCTTTTTTGCTAAACGCGCTCCGGTGAGAGGTGAGTGAGTCGTTTTTAATGCAGTGTGGATTAGTTCTCTACGTTCTTCACCGAGCCATTTTTTTGTTCTTTCTGTCATGGGGTAGTTCCTCCGTTTTTGCATTAGTCACTATCGACTCGATAATGTCAATCGTTCTGCTTAGTTCGTCTTGGGTTGTTGCAATACCAAATGATACGCGTACGAATTCTTTCGCCTCTTGATCGGACTTCCCTATAGATGATAATACATGGGAAGCCTCTTGTTTCGCAACCTGACAAGCACTCCCGGTTGACACGCAAATACCGTGGCGGTCTAATGTCAACATCACATATTGCCCTTCTATTCCTGGAATGCGAAATCCGACGATATGGGGCACGGCTTTTACATGGTGTCCTTCAATGACAGCTGATGGAACTCTCCTCGTTAATTCGGATGCAAAAGTATCTCGCAAATTACGGAGCTTTTTTTCGTTTGCTGCTCTTGATCTGAATTGCTGCTGAGCAGTCTTTGCAAAAGCAGCAATTCCAGGTGTATTTATGGTGCCAGGTCGAAATCCGCTTTCATGAGTAGAGGCTGTAAACGGATCTATGCCTTCCCACATAACATTTTCAGAAATAAAGACAGCTCCAACACCTTTTGGGCCATACACTTTATGAGCGGAAATGGACAAACACGAAATTTGATCTTTGTTGACATCAATCCCGATTTTCCCGAACGTCTGCACCACATCGGTATGAAAGTGCACTTCTTTTTTAGCACAAAGAGCTCCGATTTTGTTTATAGGCTGAACGGTAGCAATTTCAGAGTTGGCGTGTTGTACAGAGACTAGGACGGTTTTGTCAGTTATGGATTCTTCCAATGCTGAAAGAGAAATCTCTCCTCGTTCATTCACATCTAAGTAAGTCACATAAAAACCATCAATTTCCAATTGCTTAAAAACAGATAAAATAGACGGGTGTTCAATCTTCGTAGTAATGACATGCTTCTTTTTTCCTTTAAAAGAAGCAGTAAGCGAGCGGATCGCCCGTTCATTTGACTCAGTTCCACCACTCGTAAAATAAATCTCATGCGGCTTTGCACCAATATTCAAGGCAATCTCCTGTCTGCTCGCTTCGACAATTTGTGTCGCATTATAGCCTCCTTCATGAAGACTACTCGTATTTCCGTAATAATGCTTTGACACTTCCTTATATACATCAAAGGCTTCTTCACTCATTCGTGTTGTCGATGCGTGGTCTAAAAAGATCATGTATACGTCTCCTTAAAATTTAAAAGTAAATGGTCAAAAAGTACGAGAAAACTCGTTTTTTGTAAAAAATGATGTAAAAGAGGGTGTTCAAAAAGTCCACTAAAAATAGCTGTCGTATCTCTAGTTGCAAACACAGGAAGTAATCCTTTCTGTCTCTTTTTGTCCTCATTTTTGAATACCCATAAAAAATAATAGTTGAGTTTAGTTTAAATTTATGTAAATATATGTGTCAAGACACCTGTAAATTTAAAGAGGGGTGTATCAATGAAAAAGAAAAATGTGATCATTGTCGGCAGTGGTTTAGCAGCACTAACAGCTGTAAAGAAATTAGCTGAGCACTTTAATGTGATTGTTTTCACAAAAAGCCTTTCTAGCGGGAGTTCCTGGAAAGCACAGGGAGGTATTGCTGCAGGTATATATGAAACGGACAATGGAGAACAGCATAAACAAGATACAATTCGCGCCGGTGGTGGTCATAATGATCCGCGTGCCGTTGAGCTACTCGTCTGTGAAGGGGAGCAGGTCATCCGAGAGTGGATTAAGGAAGGAATGGTGTTTGACAACGAGTCAAATGGACAGTTGGCCTTAGGGATGGAAGGAGCGCACTCAGTTCGGCGTATTCTTCATGCTGGCGGCGATCAGACTGGAAAAAAAATGATGGAGTACCTATTAGGAAAAGAGGTGGATGTGGAGCTCTATACAGACAAACATATAATAGACTTGATTCATTTACGTGGTGAGTGCAAAGGGGTTTATGTTAAAGATACTTTTGGTCAATCGGAGTGTTACGAAGCAGATGCGGTTATCCTTGCTACAGGTGGATATGGTGGTTTGTACGAAGCGAGTTCAAACGACCAGGACTTAGTTGGGGAAGGCTTAGCTCTCGCTTATCGTGCAGGGGCCACACTTACTGATTTGGAATTTACTCAATTTCACCCGACGTTGTTGTGGACAGAGGGTCATAGCAGAGGACTTGTTTCTGAAGCGGTGCGCGGAGAGGGAGGAGTACTTGTTGATGAGCAAAACAACCCTTTGATGGGGTGGCACCCGTTAAAAGACTTAGCACCTAGAGATGTCGTTGCTAGAACACTGTTTCAAAATGTAAAGCGTAATGAAGCGGTCTATTTAAATATAAATAATGTACGTGCCTTTAAGACGCGCTTTCCAACGATTGAGAAGTTATGTAGTGAAGCGGGGGTTCACGTGGAAGCAGGCAGGATTCCTGTTCGACCGGGGGCGCATTTTTCCATAGGGGGCATCGAAACTGACTTAAACGGAAGAACCTCTGTACCGGGCTTGTATGCTATCGGGGAAGTCGCTTGTACAGGTGTTCATGGTGCTAACAGGCTGGCGAGTAATTCCTTACTGGAAGCGATTGTATTTGGAAAGCGAGCAGCCGAACACATTGTAAACGGTAATAGTTTCGATAGTTGCAAACCGACTGCATTCCTTATGGATGATTTTATGCCGGTACAGTTGCCAGGTAAAGAAGAGGTCATTCAAAAGGTTTCGTACGCTGTTGGCATTGAAAAGAACGCCAATGATTTACAAGACTTAATTAAATGGTGTGAGGGCTATGGTGTGAAACGCCATTTGCATAGTTTCAGAGGATCATGGACTAAAGAGGAGCTTAAAAGGAGCAATATGCTGATTACGGCGTGGTTACTCGCCTCATCGTCACTTTTACGAACAGAAACGAGAGGTACACACTATCGTGCAGATTTCTCGACTGCTAACGACCTCAGATGGCAAGGGCAAAAAGTAAGACGAAACAAATTGGAAAACAAGTGGATGATAGAAACGGGTAACGAGAGGAGCAATCAATATGAACAAGTGGATGCTTAAACAATCATTAGAAGAGTGGCTACGAGAAGATATCGGATTTTCAGACCTTACGGCAGAAGCGATTTTTCCATCCGATGCACAAGGAGAAGCTAAGTTCATTGCCAAACAACCAGGTGTCTTTTTTGGTGTAGATATTTTAAATACTGGTTACCGGGAGCTTGGGTTAAATGTTGACGTTGTGTGTGAAAAAAAAGACGGGGATCTCGTTCAAAAAGGAGATATTTTGGCCAATGTGAGCGGGTCTGTTCGCGACATTCTCACAACAGAGCGGGTATTTTTAAACTTGTTGCAGCGGCTGAGTGGTGTTGCGACGGCTACAAAACGAGCCGTTGAGGAAACGAATGGCTTTTCAACTCGAATTTGTGATACACGAAAAACGACGCCAGGACTTCGAATGCTCGAAAAAGCTGCTGTGCGCGCTGGTGGTGGGGGCAATCACCGGTTCCGTTTAGATGACGCAATCCTAATTAAAGACAATCACATTTCCGCTTGCGGTTCTATTCACGAGGCAGTGAAACGAGTAAAGGCATCAGTCGGTCATATGGTGAAAATTGAAGTCGAAGTTGAAACAGCTGAACAGGTGGAAGAGGCCGTTAAGTCAGGGGCGGATGTGATTATGTTTGATAACGTCTCACCTGATACGGCAAAAGAATGGGTAGAGCGGGTACCAAGTGTAGTGGTTACAGAAGTGTCCGGAGGAATCGCTACCGATGCTATTCGTGACTATGCGGCAACGGGTGTGGATGTGATTTCAATGGGTGTACTTACCCATTCTGTGAAAGCCCTTGATATTAGCTTAGCTTTTGTAGAAAAAGGAGGCGGAGTAAATGAGCGCGCTTGATTCCCTGTTACAAGATCAAACACTTTTACCTGATTATTATAAAAATCAATCAGACAATGCGTTAATAAGACAAATTTCCACGATCAAAAAGGACTTAGGCAGCCATCTTTATTTACCAGGACACCATTATCAAAAAGATGAAATCATTCAATTTGCTGATGATACCGGGGACTCTTTAAAGCTTGCTCAACTATCAGCAACGAACAAGGAAGCCTCTTACATCGTGTTTTGCGGAGTACATTTTATGGCTGAAACGGCAGACATATTAACGGACGAACATCAGCAGGTCGTTTTGCCTGACATGCGAGCTGGTTGTTCAATGGCAGATATGGCTAATTATGCACAAACTGAAGTCGCTTGGGAAGCGCTTACCGAACAGTTTGGGGATACAATTATCCCGCTTACTTATGTCAATTCAACTGCTGAAATAAAAGCGTTTGTAGGAAGACATGGCGGAGCTTGTGTTACATCATCTAATGCTAAACAAATTGTGACATGGGCATTGAAACAAAAGAAGAGGATTCTATTTTTACCTGATCAGCACCTAGGGAGAAATACTGCTCATGATTTAGGCATTCCTTTAGATGAAATGATTATCTGGGATCCAATTGCTGGAAAGCTTGAAGAAACAGACCACCCCGAAGAAGTGAAAGTACTTCTTTGGAAAGGGCATTGCTCCGTTCATGAGAACTTTCGAATGGAGCATGTGAAACAGCTTCGCGAAAAAGAGCCGGATCGCCGAATACTAGTACACCCTGAATGTACGTGGGAAGTAGTCCAGGCAAGTGATGATGCGGGGTCTACAAGTTATATTATTAATCAAATAAAGAATGCTCCAGCTGGAAGTAAGTGGGCAATCGGAACAGAAATGAACTTGGTAAGGCGACTGATTCAAGACAACCCGCATCTCGATATTACTTCACTGAATCCGTATATGTGTCCTTGCTTGACGATGAACCGCATAGATTTACCTCATCTTGCATGGTCACTTGATCAAATCGTCAAAGGTAGTCCAGTGAACACGATCCGCGTCCCAATAACGGTTGCAAAAGATGCACAAAAAGCACTCCAACGGATGCTTTCTCTTGTATAAAAGGCTGTTTTCGGAAAGTATTGTTGTTTTTTAAGCGTTAGGCAAGCATCCGCTTGCCTAACGCATAAATATATTCGGTGGTTCGTGATTTTAATGAAATAGAAGCAGAAGATCCGAGTTTATCCCCGATGTTTGCATGCGAAAAATGCGGCGGAGAAATGTACCCCGAATATGATAAGGGAATTCATGGCGTAGAGTACCGTATTCGAATAAGCTGTGACTCAAAAAGAACCTAGCTTGGTGATTTTCCCAAGCTAGGTTTTTTACTAAAAGAATTTATAAGTGGAGAGCTACTTTCACGCCGCTATGCGTTTTTTCATATATAGGTAGTATTTTCGCAAATATATTCAATATGTTTTGACGGCTAATTCCCTTTTGATGAATACGCAAAAGTACAAGTTCAACTAAGATTTTCCTTTCTGGACGTTTAGTCAAATTTTAATAGTGTAATTATTGTTCATCATTTCACATGATTTTAAATAGTATAAATTTATTTACAATTCAGAATAGGTTCCCTATAATAAAACTGAACGATTGCTCAGTCAGGTAACAGTGCACCTTTTTTTCGACAAAAAAATGAAAACCTTTACATTAAAATAGGGGGAGAAAATTTCATGAATTTTTCACTTACAAAAGAACAACAGATGATCAAAGAAATGGTAAGGGATTTTGCTAAAAATGAGGTTGAACCATTAGCAGATGAAGTGGATCGCACAAGTAGGTTTCCAGCAGAAACCTTTAAGAAAATCGGGGAATTGGGACTACTAGGCATCCCATTCCCAGAGGAGTATGGTGGATCCGGTGGTGATACGATTTCGTATGCGCTAGCTGTCGAAGAAATTGGTAAGGCATGTGGGGGAACGGGATTAAGCTATGCTGCAGCCGTTTCACTCGGTGCTTCACCCCTATACTATTTCGGTACAGAAGAGCAAAAGCAAGAATACCTTGTACCGATTGCAAAAGGGGAAACATTAGGAGCGTTCGGGTTAACTGAACCAAACGCCGGGTCAGATGCAGGAGGCACACAGACGAAAGCTGAACTAGCCGGTGATCACTATGTGATTAACGGGGAAAAATGCTGGATTACGAATACTGAATATTCGAGAATCGTGATTGTTACAGCAGTGAATGGAACAGATGAACGCGGTAAAAAGAAAATCTCTGCATTTATCGTACCTACCGATTCTCCAGGTGTAACAATTCGAAGCGATTATGAAAAATTTGGGGTACGAGGTTCAAACACGACAGAGATTCATTTAGAAGATGTGAAAGTGCCAAAAGAAAACATCCTTGGAGATCCGGAAAAAGGATTCAATCAGTTTTTATACACCCTCGACGGTGGACGTATTTCCATTGCCGCACTTGCAGTAGGAATTGGTCAAGCAGCATATGAGGCGGCTCTTGCATACAGCCAAGAACGTAAACAGTTTGGAAAAGCGATTGGCAGCTTCCAGGCGATTCAATTTAAGCTCAGTGATATGGCAATGGAGCTTGAACTTGCCCGTAATATGGTTCATAAAGCAGCCTGGTTAAAAGACAACAATAAACCGTTTAAAAAAGAATCAGCTTATGCAAAGCTATTTGCTTCAGAAGCAGCTACAAGAGCGTGTAATCAGGCCATTCAAATTCATGGTGGGTATGGCTATATGCGTGAGTACAAAGTAGAGCGTTACTTACGTGATGCAAAGCTTATGGAAATTGGTGAAGGAACATCTGAGATTCAACGACTCGTTATCGCTCGTGAAATTGGTTGTCCAAGAACATAAGGAACTTTGTTTAATAAATTAAAACATCGGGGAGTCAGATTGAGGTTGACTCGATCTAACTGAAATCCACCTATGCAAACGATTAGAGGGGCTAACACCCTGAGAGAAAAATCAGATCATAATTGGGGGGAATCAAGATGATTAAAAAACTACTTGTGGCAAATCGCGGAGAAATCGCTGTTCGGATTTTTAAAACGTGTGAAAAACTAGGGATTCAAACGGTTGCTGTTTTCTCAGACGCAGATGAACATAGTGTACACGTCAAGGCTGCAGACGAAGCACGGTGGATCGGTGGTTCGAGAGTAAAAGAAAGTTATTTAAATATAGATAAAATTCTTGAGGTGGCAAAAGAATCAGGAGCAGATGCCATTCACCCTGGGTATGGCTTTGTATCAGAGAATCCTGATTTTGCCAAGCGCGTAAAAGAAGCAGGGATTACCTTTATCGGACCTAATGAAAAAATCATGGAAACGATGGGGCACAAGATCGCTGCGCGTGAAGCGATGATTGCAGCAGGTGTTCCTGTCGTTCCGGGAAAAACGATAGAAAATGCTGACGATGAGCAGACTGTTGCTAAAATTTGCCGTGAAATCGGTTATCCGGTCATGATTAAAGCTGCTGCTGGAGGCGGCGGAATTGGCATGCAGCGTGTCGATCATAAAGAAGAGCTTATTAAAGTTCTTCCTTCTGTCATAAAAAAGGCCGAAACATTTTTTGGCTCAGCCGAATTGTATGTGGAAAAATTCATAGAGAATCCTCGTCACATCGAGGCTCAAGTCGTAGGGGATATCTATGGAAACGTGCAATGCTTAGGGGAACGTGATTGCTCGATTCAGCGAAGAAACCAAAAGGTTGTTGAAGAAGCACCTGCGGTCAACCTAAGTGAGGAAACGAAAGCATCCTTATACCAATATGCAGAAAAAGCAGCTAAAGACATCGGTTATACAAACGTGGGTACGATAGAATTTTTAGTCGATGACAAAGAAAATATATTTTTCTTAGAAATGAATACCCGTTTGCAAGTGGAACATCCCGTCACAGAAGAAGTGACTGGAGTAGATCTTGTCGAATGGCAAATTCGAATTGCCGAAGAAAAGAGGATTATGGATCTAAAAGAGCGAAATGTGTCATATGAACATGCAATCGAGGTTCGGGTTTATGCTGAAGATCCAGTAAACTTTTTTCCTTCTCCAGGTAAGTTAAAGCGCTGGTCGTTCCCTGATATGCCGAGTATTCGCTATGATTTCGGTGTAGAGGAGAGTACACATGTGACACCTTTCTATGACCCTATGCTAGGAAAAGTGATTTCAAAGGGGCATTCCCGTTTAGAGGCGATTGCTCAACTAGTGGAGTGTTTGGAAAATGCAGAGGTTGAAGGTATAAAAACAAATATCCCGATGCTTGTTGAAACACTACAGCATCCCGTGTTTAAAGAAGGGAAAGCGACAACGCAGTTTGTTCAAACGCATGTAATTGAGAAAAAACGTACACAAGTCTAACTTAGGAGTGAAAGTCATGAAGGAAGTAAAAACAACGATGGCAGGAAACGTATGGAAAGTCCAAGTAGCAGCAGGAGATGAAGTGACAGCGGGTCAAGAGGTTGTTATTCTTGAATCTATGAAAATGGAAATTCCGATTACTTGTGAAACAAATGGCGTCATCGATGAATTGAAAGTAGAAGAAGGTAGTTTCGTTAATGAAGATGACGTGTTAATGACACTGAAATAGAGGAGGTTGCCATGAGTTATCCAAATCAGGTCCTTATTAAAGAGGTAGGGCCTCGGGACGGTCTCCAGAATGAAAAACAGTTCCTTTCTACAGTGGATAAAGTCGAATGGATCAATCAACTTTCTGAAACTGGCCTTTCATACATTGAAGTAACGTCGTTTGTTAACCCAAAATGGATTCCTGCACTTTCAGACAGCTTTGAAGTAGCGACACGGATTAAGCGGAAGCCAGGCGTTACTTATGCAGCTCTTGTACCGAATAGGAAAGGGTTGGAGAAAGCATTAGAAGCGGATGTAGATGAAGTAGCTGTATTCATGTCAGCGAGTGAAACGCACAATCAAAATAATATAAACAAATCCATAGAAGATACACTTCCTGTACTCGAAGAAGTTGTTCAGGAAGCAAAATCAGCACATAAAAAAGTACGAGGCTATTTATCTACTGTGTTTGGCTGCCCATATGAGGGGGCAGTCTCACCTGAACAAGTGGAGAGAATTACTCATCGACTTTTTGAAATGGGCGTCTACGAAGTCTCATTGGGAGATACGGTCGGTGTCGGTAATCCTCTCCAAGTAGAGAAATGTGTTAACCACTGGGTAGACACCTTTTCTGCAGAGAGGCTTGCTTTACACTTTCACAATACAAGAGGAATGGCTCTAGCAAACACCTTGGTCGGATTACAGGCAGGCATTCGAACTTATGATGGTGCTGTAGGAGGACTTGGTGGTTGTCCTTATGCTAAAGGTGCTACAGGCAATGTAGCCACGGATGATCTTGTTCATATGCTCGAAGAAATGGGACTTAATACTGGCGTTGATCTCCCGAAACTAAAAGAAGCAGGTTCGTTTATTGAATCTTCCTTACAAAGACCATTAAAAAGTCATCAAATGGAAATTCATCGCGCAGATCTCTAGGAAATAATGGATAAACGTGAGTGGTAACTTCTTACAAGAAACGGAGTGTGGACAATGAGCTACTTAGAAATTAGTAAAGAAAATGGTGTAGTCTGGATCAAAATCAATCGTCCGGAAGCAGCTAATGCCCTTTCTAAAGATGTATTGATTGAGCTTACGAATCAATTAGAAGAGTTAGCTACAGATCGTTCTATTCGTGCACTCGTCATTACCGGTGCAGGAGATAAAGTTTTTAGTGCCGGTGCTGATTTAAAAGAACGTCGTGGTCTCAGTCCTGAAGAAGTTCCACAAGCCGTAAAACGTATTCGGGATACTGTCAATACCGTAGAAAACTTTCCCGCACCAACAATTGCTGCGATCAACGGCTCAGTATTTGGGGGCGGGCTGGAATTAGCTTTAGCTTGTGATCTTCGTGTTGCCGTAAACTACGCTACATTTGCTTTAACTGAGACAACGTTAGCGATTATCCCAGGAGCAGGAGGAACGCAGCGTCTGCCGCGAACGATAGGTATGCCACGGGCAAAAGAAATGATTTTTACGGGTGAAAAAATTGACGCGCAAACAGCCGAGCAATGGGGGCTAGTCAACCGTGTTTGCGAATCAACTTCTTTATTAACTGAAGTTGAAGCGCTTACATCTAAGATGGCTGGAAACGGTCCGGTAGCACTGCGACAAGCAAAATATGCGATGGATTTAGGTGCCCAAACAGATCTAAATTCGGGACTTACTATAGAAGAAAAAGCATATGAGGTAACAATCCCGACAAAAGATCGAACCGAAGGACTGGAAGCTTTTAAAGAGAAAAGAAAGCCGCAATATACTGGAGAATAAGGAACGGACATGAGAAAGGAGATCGCTATGAGTAACGAAGTGAAGTGGAAAGAGAAAGTGGATCAGATTCACCAGGGTGGTGGTGAAAAGTACCACCAGAAAAACGAAGAAAAAGGGAAGATGTTCGTCCGTGATCGTCTTCGTATGTTATTTGACGAAGGTTCTTGGGCTGAGGACGGTCAGTTTGCCAATTCAGAGAATGAAGGACTTCCAGCTGACGGGGTAGTAACAGCAACAGGTAAAATAAATGGCCAAACTGTTTGTGTGATGGCGAACGATTCGACAGTAAAAGCTGGTTCTTGGGGGGCAAGAACGGTAGAAAAGATCATTCGTATCCAAGAAACCGCTGAAAAACTGGAAGTACCACTTCTTTACTTAGTCGATTCAGCAGGGGCGAGAATTACTGACCAAATTGAAATGTTTCCAAACCGACGAGGCGCTGGGCGCATTTTTTACAACCAAGTAAAATTATCAGGTAAAATTCCACAAATTTGTCTTTTATTTGGCCCTTCTGCTGCGGGTGGGGCATATATCCCTGCTTTCTGTGATGTTGTCATGATGGTAGACGGTAATGCATCCATGTATTTAGGGTCTCCGCGCATGGCTGAAATGGTTATTGGTGAAAAAGTGTCACTTGAAGAAATGGGTGGTGCAAAAATGCACTGTTCTGTTTCTGGTTGTGGAGATGTTCTTGTTGCTTCAGAAGAGGAAGCGATTGAAAAAGCGAAGCAATACTTATCTTACTTTCCGAGCAATTATAGACAAAAAACGAAGAAGGTTGAAGGAAAACCGGTACCAAATTTTGAAAAAAGCTTAGAAGATCTCATTCCAAAAAACCAAAATGCACCATTTAATATGAAAGATTTAATTGACCGGGTTACAGATGAGGACAGTTTCTTTGAAATGAAGGAGCTTTTTGCTAAAGAACTCATCACTGGTTTTGCACGAATCAATGGTGAACCGGTTGGTATTGTAGCAAACCAGCCAAGTCAGAAAGGTGGAGTACTATTCCATGACTCTGCTGATAAGGCAGCACGTTTTATTACTTTGTGCGATGCATACCACATTCCACTTTTATTCTTAGCGGATGTACCAGGGTTTATGATTGGAACGAGGGTTGAAAAGGCAGGAATTATCCGTCACGGTGCGAAAATGATTTCCGCAATGTCAGAAGCAACCGTCCCTAAAATCTCCGTCATTGTTCGTAAAGCTTACGGTGCAGGACTTTATGCGATGGCTGGCCCGGCTTTTGAACCGGATTGTTGTATTGCTTTACCATCAGCACAAATTGCAGTAATGGGACCAGAAGCAGCAGTAAACGCCGTGTACGCTAATAAAATTCAAGAACTGCCACCAGAAGAGCGACCTACTTTCATCCAAGAAAAACGGACTGAATACCAGGAAAACATTGATATTTACCGTCTTGCGTCTGAGATGATTGTAGATGAAATCGTACCAGCAAATCAGCTTCGCAATGAGCTGGAAAATCGCTTAGATTTATATCGTTCAAAAAATCAGGTGTTTACTGATCGGAAACATGCAGTATATCCGGTTTAGTTGAGTACCATTTAACACCGAAAAGGAGGGGAAAGCAGTGAAACAACTTTATACTTCATTTGAAGATGCAGTGAGTGAAATTAAAGACGGCTCTACACTACTTGTTGGTGGTTTTGGCTTATGTGGCATCCCCGAAAACCTCATTAAAGCGCTTCGGGAGACCGGAGTTAAAAACCTAACGATTATCTCTAATAATTGTGGTGTCGATGACTGGGGACTAGGATTATTATTAGAAAACAAGCAAATTGATAAAATCTACGCATCTTATGTTGGGGAAAACAAAGAATTTGAGCGGCAAGTTTTAGCTGGCGAGTTAGAAGTGGAACTCGTACCACAAGGAACACTAGCTGAACGTATTCGAGCAGGCGGTGCGGGCATTCCTGCATTTTACACGCCTGCTGGTGTAGGTACAAAGATTGCAGAAGGTAAAGAAGTGAGAACGTTTAATGGGAAAGATTATCTGCTCGAAGAAGCATTCACAGCTGATTTTAGTTTAGTGAGAGCTTATAAAGGTGATCACCACGGAAATCTAATATACCGTAAAACAGCTCAAAACTTTAACCCACTCGTTGCAACTGCAGGAAAAGTGACAATTGCAGAGGTGGAGGAGTTAGTGAAGCCGGGAAGTTTAAACCCTGAACATATCCATACCCCGAGCATTTATGTAAATCGACTCATTGTTGGTGAACAAGAAAAACGAATCGAACGAAAAACAGTAGCCCAATAAGTAGAAAGGAGGTTTTCTGCATGAGTGTTGCGGATCGTCATAAACTACGAGAATTAATCGCAAGAAGAGCGGAAAAAGAAATTCATGATGGAGATTACGTAAATTTAGGAATTGGGATGCCGACGATGGTAGCAAATTATATTTCAGAAAACAAGCAAGTTGTTTTACAATCTGAAAACGGCTTGCTTGGGATCGGACCTTATCCTACTGAGGCAGAGCTTGATGCTGACTTAATTAATGCCGGAAAAGAAACGGTGACAGCAATTAAAGGAGCTTCTTATTTTAGTAGTGCTGAATCTTTTGCTATGATTCGCGGTGGTCATATAGACGTAGCGATTTTAGGTGCTATGGAAGTGGCTGAAAATGGAGATTTAGCAAACTGGATGATTCCGGGCAAAATGATCAAAGGCATGGGAGGAGCGATGGATCTCGTTCACGGTGCGAAAAAAGTAGTCATCATTATGGAGCACGTAAATCGTTCAGGAGAACCGAAGATCCTTAAGGGGTGCAGTCTCCCGTTAACAGGGAAGCAAGTCGTTAACCGAATCATTACAGATCGTGCTGTTATTGACATAACCGATGACGGACTTTTGTTAAAAGAAATCATTGGAGATTATTCAGTTGAAGATATTCAAAAAGTAACTGAACCAAAGCTGATTGTTGACCCACAACTAAAAAAATAATACGCACATGTAGTAAATAAAGACTGGTGATAGAGCTATATCGCCAGTCTTTTTTAGACTTTAGAAGGTAAAAATCAACGTTTTTTCTTATAAAGCGGATAATGATATGTTTCAGATTTACTTTAAGCACTTTTACCTCTTGAGAATTTCACCCTAGTTTACAGAGAAAAGCCAATCTTCTTCCTAAAAATTACTATCTCCCTTTACACATAGACTGAAGGAATTGAAACAAACTAGGTGTACAAGAGGAGGTGAGAGACATGGCTAACAACAACTCTAACCAACTTGTTGTACCTGGTGTACAACAAGCGTTGGATTCAATGAAGTATGAAATTGCTCAAGAATTTGGTGTGGAACTAGGTGCCAACTCAACTTCACGCTCTAACGGTTCCGTAGGTGGTGAAATCACGAAGCGTCTAGTACAAATGGCTGAGCAGCAATTCGGTGGTCAGCAACAATAATAATAATTGAATAACATGGCTGTAGGGGGAGGGAAACCTCCCCCTCTTAATGTAGGTGGAGTACGTAATGTATTTTTGTGAACTTTCAGACTGTGTTTAATAGAACGAGAACTTTGGATAAATTGGAAGGCATCATACCTTATTTATTATTCGAATGACACATCATTTGGAAACAGTCTTTTGAAAAAAGAGGCTATTTATTAAGAGGCTGCTAAATAAGGAGCATACGCCTGCGTGGCAAGAGGATATGCTCTTTCTCATGGAGAGAATCTGCAAGGAAATAACGCTCCTTTTGCAAAAACCTTGCACCTGATTTTAAGTTACTCATGGGAAAGCCAAGGGGTGCTGCTGCAATGGCGGAGACTACAGCAGGAAAAGAAACAATGGCCTTCTTGCGACAAGGAACTGCAAGAGCAGCAGAAGCCCCCGCAGTGGCAATGAGCACGCCTTTCGCGAATGAGGAGGGAGGCTGAAGCGTTGACTACGGAAAGCGAAGCGATGGAAGCGGCACCCTTTGTATTTGAGTTCAAGAGTTATTCAGCAATCGGTATTTAAGCAAAATACTTAAAAGGAGGCTTCACTTGATGGGAAGGATGTGCCCTGTATGTAACGGGTTCACCAAGATTGAACTACAGTGTGAACAATGCGGAAAACCTCTCACTGATTGTGGGAAATACACAGATTACTTTGATAAATATAGCGCTTATGAGGAGATTGATGCTGTAAAGCTTGCTGATGGAATTAAAAAAGACAGCGCTATCGGGCAATGTCCACACCTCCTTTTTTGTGACTCGTGCCATATTGAGAGAATTGTCATTATAGATGAGAGGAAGATAAAAACAAATTAAAAGACGCCTCCCTTTTAACAAAGAGAGACGTCATATATAAAGGGGGGTGAAACACAAATTAACGCAAGCGAGCTTCCGTTTCTGGATCAAAGAAGTGCGCTTTGTTCATATCAAAAGCAAGCTGGATTTTGTCTTCACTGCCAATATCTGTACGACTATCAACACGGGCAATGAATTCTTGATCGCCAATTTTGGAATAGAGGAATGTTTCAGCACCCATAAGTTCAGCTACATCCACTTTGGCTTCAATTTGGGTTTCTTTAGAAGATTCAAGGAAAACTGGCTCATCGTGAATATCTTCTGGGCGAATTCCCAGGATAATTTCTTTGTTGTTGTAATTTTCAACGACTTTCATTTTCCCAGCAGGCACTTTTACTTTATATGGTCCTACTTCAATATGACCGTCTATGAGTTTACCGGATAAAAAGTTCATGGATGGAGAGCCAATAAATCCACCAACGAATACATTTTCAGGGTTATCATAAATGTCTTTTGGACGTCCAACTTGTTGAATAAGACCGTCTTTCATAACAACGATCCGGGTAGCCATTGTCATGGCTTCTGTTTGGTCATGCGTTACGTAGATTGTGGTTGTTTGTAGACGTTGATGAAGTTTCGTAATTTCAGCACGCATTTGAACACGGAGTTTTGCATCCAAGTTGGAAAGTGGTTCGTCCATTAAGAATACTTTAGGGTCCCGAACAATGGCACGTCCTAATGCGACACGTTGACGTTGTCCACCAGACATGGCTTTCGGCTTACGATCGAGCATTTCCTCAAGACCTAGAATTTTAGCAGCATCACGTACACGACGGTCAATTTCGTCTTTTTTGAACTTACGAAGCTTTAAACCAAAGGCCATATTTTCATATACGTTCATATGAGGGTACAACGCATAATTTTGGAAAACCATCGCAATGTCGCGGTCTTTTGGTGCGACGTCATTTACAAGCTGATCACCGATATGCAATTCACCTTTGGAAATGTCCTCAAGGCCGGCAACCATTCGAAGTGTAGTTGATTTACCACACCCTGAAGGTCCTACAAAAACAATAAATTCTTTATCCTGAATGTCTAAATTAAAGTCAGTTACAGCTTGGACATCGCCATCATAAATTTTATAAAGACTGTTAAATGTAATATCTGCCATTTAATTCCCCTCCACTAGTAAGTATGTGTGCTTCATATAAAAGCGTTTTCATTTGTATGAATAAAGTGTAACCTTTTTCTACAATTACTGACTATTGTAAACGTGCACAAATCTTACTCGATCTTTTGTGCAAAGTGCGACCGGTTACAAAAGTGAAAAGGTGAAGTTACTAGAGTCCCCCTTTCTTAGTCGTTTATTAGGAATTTATATTTGCTTAGGTTGTGATTACTTATTAGTAATTGAAGTAATATCTAGCTTCTGCGACAAGCATTACTTCGTGAATAAGGCTGCGGATTGTCTCGGGAGGATACACATCGGAGCATTACTAGTAGAGGAAAGACAGCCACGAGGTCATTTTAGCCCGTCAGAAGAAGCCAGAAAACGGCTTCAATCTGCCGGTCGAAAATGCTTGTACTTTCTGTATAAAACCATTTTTCGATGAAAGTATAAGGTCAATTAAGACTTTCACCTTTTCGGGCGAAAAATCAAGTTTCCTTTGTCGCACGACGCCATGGCACTTCACACCGTGTAGGAGGAAATCTTAACCTTAATCTCTTTATTTTGAGTCGAGCAGAATGAGAGTCAGATAAGCAACTACGGCATTTGGAAACTGTTTAATATCAACTGTGGTTTTCTCAATAAATTTGTCGACTCTGTATTGTAATGTGTTTCGGTGAACAAACATTTTTTTGGAGGCCATGGTGGTGTTCATATTACATTGAAGATACGTTCTAATGGATTGCTGCAATTCCCGGTCATTTTTAACAGGTTGTAATAATGATTTTAGACGACTTTTAACTTTTTCATCCAATGTACTTAAAAACCAATGAGTCAGAACTTCATGTTCATAGAAAATCGTTTGTGAAGGGGAAAAGGACCTAGCAGTTTGGAAGGTCTCCGTTTCCATTTCGTATCTCTCTGCTAACTTAGATGATTCTTGCTGAGAAGAGCCAATATAAATAGATAATTCCACATAAAAATCACTTATTAAGGCATCGAGAACACTTTCATCGAAAGCTTCTTCTTCAAAATCAGCATCCATAAGCTGGATGAGTACACCTTCTTCTTTATTTTTCCACAGTAAACCTTCAGTCGAAGAAAAAAGACTGTGCATTGCCTCGGCGAAACCGTCCAGATCGGTCAGATTTCCTTTAACATGAAAGTGAATAAAACGGACAGGAAGTGGTACAGGCGATTTTACAGGTTTTTGTTTATAAATGAGCATACGCGTCCATATCTGCTCTGTTTTGGTTGTAGGCAAAATAGCTTGTTCTTCAATAGGGGTAAAGAGCGTACATAAAAGATGTTTTTCGTCTTGACTAAGTTGATTTTCTATTAGCGATAATTGAGCTCCATTTGCATCTTCAATGGTGAGTATCGTATCGTTTTCTTCAGCGATTCCACCAGAAGGAACAATTGCATGGCTATACTTTTCTTTCAGTTTTTCAAACATTCTCTTCTTCCCTTTCTACCTATTCACAGGTATCTGTATCTTTGCTTCTTATAAGCTATATAAGTGTTAAAAGGGTGCCTTAAACGTAATTTAAGACACCCTCTCAAGATCACTTTAACCTTTGTTTACTTTTTTACCTCACCCTCGTGTGGAGGATCTTCTTCATGTAAATCCAAAGATTCATCAATTTGTCGTTTCCCATAGGTGATATGGTCTTGTCCGCCGGCTAGACCTTCATTTGTCATCCGGTCAATATCCATGAATGCACGCTTGCGTCCCTCGAAATCGGCTTCGTTTCTTTTCATATACTGCTTCCTCCTTTTAGAGGCTAGTATTTGAGCATTGACAGGAAACATACATAAGCTTAATGATCCTCATAGACGTGATAAAGCATTAAATCGTGAACACAATCTTCTAAGAAAGATTTTTCTTCATTGTTCATCTCCTTAGTCGTTGGCCGTTCCCACTTAATGGATCCATCCTTAAAATACATCCCTTTGTATTTGTTTTGTTTGTAATAAAACGTAAACGACCATTCACGATTTATCATATTATTTTTTATTTCGCGGTAGTGAAAGTGTGAAAGCATAAAGACCTCTTCCTCCGAATAACGTAGTTGAAGTTCTAAATTAAGTAAGACGATTCTGATTATTTACCTATAATAACATACTGAAGGAGGAGAGGGATATGTTTAGCGGGACATATAAGTTTACTCAAAAGGCGTTACAGGCAATTGAAGGCGAGGCACCTGGTGCAATAAGTAACGAAAAGGCTCCCTACTCAAAGTGTAAGGAGCTTTCATTCGTTTATGAACCCAGTTAATTCATGAAAGATATGGGCGAGGTTGGAGGCGCCTTTTTCTTGAATATGAGGTTCATTAAAGATCATTGGTTTGCTGTTTATATCAAAGATCCAAAGGTGATCGTCCAAATCTTTGCCGATGTCGATAGAAAGCTCATAGAACCCTAAAAGAGTAGTTGATAATTGCTGAGCTGCTTTAATGGCTAACGCTTCAATTGTTGTTGAGTCTATCGAAAAATCTTTAGGGGATTTTAATTGTCCACCATATAAAGTATGGGTTGTATAACGGTTTGAACCAGCAATGCGGATCCCAATTCCAGAGCAGATCCAGTTCCCCCTGATTTTATGAAGGAGAATACGGAAGTCATATGGACATCCCTTCCATTTTGTAAGAGTAACTTCTCTTTGGAGAAGTAATGTACGATTCTTAATAACAGGCAGCAATAGTGTCCATAATGATTGGAGAGAAAGCGGGGGTGTTTTTTTTTGCTGTTTTTGCAAGAGAAAAGTTACGGGCTGAGTGAAAGTAGATCTATGCACGCGGTAAATTCCCCGGCCTTTCGAACCGTCTGTATCTTTAATAAAAGCGGTATCATAATTTTGAAACCATTGTTTAAGGGTTGAAAAAGACGTCAGTGCTCTGGTTTTGGGAATGTGAGTTTTTAATTCACGACTGTTAGATAAAATGGAATATAACTGTTCTTTCAGTAAAAATGAAGGATTAAACAAAGGAATCCCTGTTTTCAAGGCTTTGTCAGAAATTATAGAGAACGGTTGTGTTCTTTCTTTTTTTCTAAATGGCACTCGGTTGTAAATGAGATCAGGACGACCGATGTCAGCAAGGATCCAATTAGCGTCCCTTTCTTGATAAACGTACCCTTCCATAGTTAAATCATCGTTAATAAGAGAATGGGGGACAATTGCTAAAATACCACCTAAATTTTGAACGGCATGATGGAGTTTTTCATATAGCGTTGAGTCCCCTGTAAACGGTTTTTCTTGATGGTCGTCAGTCCAAATCGCAATGACAGGTCCAAGGATAGAGTGTTTACAACGAACATGAAACGAAGGAGAGGAAGAAGGGGGCTTATCTATGCGGCTACACAACTTTGCGCCTAAAGATAGCCCTTTGTCTCCTGTTGTTCGATACCAATAATGGTTTTCTTTGTCATAATAAACGATCATCTTGAAAGAACCATGACATTACGTTTTAGTGATTGTTGAAATAAATACTGGCCATATGCAAATGGTAATTGCCGTGTTAGATAATCTTCTTTCTTGAGACGCGGGTGGGTAAAGATCGACCTTCCTGGTTTAGAATTTGCTTCAAACATCCAAATCCGGTGTTTATCGTCAATCCCAAAGTCAAATCCTATTTCACCAATGTAACCGGATAACTTCTGATCAATCGTTTCACTGATTTCAAGTGCGGCTTTCTTTAGTTGAATAAATAATTTTTCTGAAAGGGTGAGTTCATTTTTTAGTTCGCTCAGGGACTTGATTTGCCCGCCACTTTTGACATGAGTCGTGACACTGCCAATCCCAGCAATTTTTGCAGCGAATGCACTTACTTGCCATTCCCCGTTGTTATCTTTATTAGTATGGACCCTAAAATCAATAGGTTTATTTTGATATGACAGGAGAGCGATTCCTTGTTGGACGACCATTTGATCGAGTCCACTTGGAAACTGTTTTTTTACTAGCCTTTTTAGAGAACTGTAACGTCTAAGCCGATTTTTTTCCCGGTCACGGAACCTGCAATAAAACATGTCTTCTTCTGGTACGTAAATGAGTTGATGGATGCCGATGCCAAGGCTCCCTTTAGCAGGTTTAACGTAAACTTGTTTATGTTCTTTTAAATAGTCTAAAATCGTCTGCATATCCGGGGACAGTGTACTTTTTGGTAAATAGTGTTGTACGTTCGTTTCAACTAATGATTGATGAATAAGCCACTTGTCAAAAAAACCAGGATTAAACCATGGTATTTGGTATTCCGTTTGCAGCCGGTCTCTTACATTTGAATAACCAGGGTGACTCTCAGTTTTTCGGTTTGGAATCCGGTCATAGACAACGTCAGGTAGGGGAGTTTTAATTTTAGACCAGCCTTTTTCATCAAAGAAATACCCTTCAACAAGTCCTTCATCCCAATGAATATGTGGAGCACCAAACAAAAACGTACTAATCCCTAACTTTTTGGCAGCATTCATATACTTAGCAAATAAAAATGACCTTTCACCTACAGGACGGAGGAGGGAGTTTGTAAACCCTGCAGTATAAATACCGATGTGGGGGCCAATTGCAAGGGTTTGTTGCGACAAATGCACTGACAATGGACCTGTAGAAGGTAAGAGAAGCTGTTTGATAATATCTTCACTTAGCTTCCATTCATTTGTTGTACTTTCACGGACGGTGACTATTTTTTCTTTTGTACCAAAACGAATCATCATGTTGACGCCGTCTGTAAGGAAAAACTCTTTCATGCAAGAAATAGGGATGAAAATCGTATTGTCAGAATGCGTGGCTACTTTCCAGGCTTTAATGAGTTTATTCATGAATGACCTTCGCTCCTTTCTGACGTTTCATTTGTCTTTTGTGGTATCGGTTTTTAATGAATAAAAACGTATCAATTGGCCCTTTATAGACGGTAGAGCGCCCTTTAAAGTCAGTTGTAGAAAGAACGGTCTGCATTCCTGGTTTAGAGTTGACTTCAAGAATCCAAAATCGACCATTTTGATCAAAACCAAGATCGACGCCAAGTTCAAATAAGCGAGGGTGATGGCTCTCCAAGTGTCCTCCGATAGAGTCGATGACGCGTGTAAGATCAGCACGTTGTGTTTCAGTTAAATGGTCCGAAGAAAACGAAGAAATAGAGCCGCCAGCTTGTAAATTAGAGACAATGCCTCCTGTTTCTCCCGTGCGGATTCCTCGTCCAAGCTCTTTCCACTTTCCTTGCCGGTCTTTTCTTAAAACGACACGGAGATCAAACGGACGGTGATAACTGTCTATTAAAGGGAGACACGGTTGTATAAGGTATGGAATACCCGCTGTCTTTCTTTTTAGTTCGTTTTTTAATAAAGAGGGGGAAGACAAATGAACCGACGTTTGCAAAGTAAAAGCATCTAGCCATTCAAAAGCACTCTTTTTCCTTGAAATTTTATGAATCCCTTTGCCTCCGGAACCCGCTAATGGTTTGATTATTACGTGTTTGTATTCTCTGATCATCGAAACGAGCCGGGAAGGAACGAGAAGCTGCGTTTCAGGTAGAAAAGAAGCAATAAATGAATCTTCCTGTAGGTATTGATGAACCGTCCACTTATCGGGAAGGCCGTACCCTAGAAAATAAGCTTTCGTTTTTAACTCTTTTACAATAGCTGCTGCTTTTTTTGCTTGAGGAGTACGGTTATAAAAACAACGATCATACAATACGTTTGGCAAAGGGAAAGTGGCAGGAAGAAAGCTTAAGCTATTTTTGTCAAATTGGTATCCGTTAACTTGATTTGTTTTTTCATCCCAATCCCAAGGAGTAAATAAATGAACAGCTGCATTTTTTGCTGCTCCTTCAATCGCAATTTGAGTTACGTATTCTTTTTCCTGGTCATTATCGAGCTGTAAAATGCCAAATGTTAAATTTCTCATGAGCAACATTCCTTCTCATTCATGTTGAAAATACGAACAGTTAATAATCATTCGAAGCCACTTAAATATTGACAGAAAGCAAGCAGTTTTTTTGCGGAAGGGCGAATTGTTATCTCTGACTCTGTATTTTCGTAGGTTTTGGATGGTTTGGAATTAACCTCCAATATCCAAGGGTGACCGTTTGTGTCGATCCCTATGTCGACTCCGAATTCACCAAAGTGACCTTGATCTCCTAGTTCTTCTTCGATGGTGCGAGCGATCTCAATCGCTAATTCATTCATAAAACGAAACAACTGGGAAGCTTCTGGTTCTGGTATTAACTCATTTAGAACCTCGAGAAGTTTTCTTTGCGATCCACCTTTCGCTACATTCGAAACGATTTGATCCTTTACTCCACAGCGGGCAATTTTTGAAGCCACACGCCACTCTCCGGTTTCGTTTTTAGTCGTTAATACCCGAATATCAATGAGGCATCCGTCCAGTTGTAAAAGCGGGATTGACTGTTGAACCAAATACTGTTTTTCCTTAAAACGAGGTAGGATCGTCTTAAATAAATGGTGAAAAGAATTGAAATGATAGCTCTTTATTGATGTATCGGAAGGGTACTCTGCTTCTAATGAGTGTTCATGAACAGTAACCCTAATAATGCCGTTTCCTTCCCGCCCCCATATAGGCTTAAGGTAAAGTTGTGGGAACTGCTTCGTAATTTGATTAAAAGACTCGCGATCATGACCTAAAATAGTCTTTGGCAAATATGGCCGGAGCTCTTCATGCTCATCAAGGAGTTGATGCATTTCCCATTTGTGAATAAATCGATCGTTAAAAAAAGGAATAGATTTCGCCCTTAATTGATTAAGAAAATGTTTCCCTTTTTTTGACGTCTCTTTTTTGGGGGAGGAGAGCCGGTTGTAAACGACGTCAGGATAAGGCAGTTGCTTTACTTTCCAACTACTATTTTCTAAGATAAAACCAGTAACACGTTCCTCTTCTAGATCGAAACTTAAGGGAATTACAAAAAATAAAGCATTCGTCGACTTAGCGTAAGTGGCAAGTTCCGTTGCAAATTCAGTCATCAGTCCAAAAGGAGCCGCTTCGTTTTCTTGAGCATCACTAACAAGCATTGCGATAACAGGACCAAACCGCCAATGAGTTCGCTTTTGATCAACTAATTGCAGCGAGTAATCTATTTTAAGCAGGCTTGCTGAAGAAAAGAGCTTTGGATGAACGACAATCGTATCGGGAGTTACCTGTTCATCTCGTACTAGTACACACTGTTTTATCCATGATCCTAAGCTGATTGTGAGCGCCTCTGATTCAGAGAGCGGATTGTCTTTAGTTGAAATGACAATTTGATTCGTACTCATCCTTTCATTAAACTTAAAGTGACGAATCAAAGTCAGTGGATTTTGCGGAACGATCGTCATGGACATCCCTCATTTGTTACTCTATATGAATAAAAGAAAGAAACGATTCCTTTTTGTCGCAAGGAAATAAGCTCAATGCATAGTCGAGATGACTTACTTGAAGTTAGCCTAATGTATCAATCTGCTCCTGCTGGGCGGATATCGTATACTATGAGCCTCTGGAATTATTGGTGCAAACTATCGTGAAGGTGATGAAGATGGGAGCAATAACGTTATTTATATTAATGGTCGTCATAGGTGGGGTGATTGGGGGGGTAACAAACCTCATTGCGATCCGGATGTTGTTTAGACCATTTCAGGCTATTTATATTGGGAGGTATCGCATGCCGTTTACTCCTGGGTTAATCCCGAAACGACGAGGAGAATTGGCGGAACAGCTAGGTAAGCTGGTTGTGGGTCACCTGATTACCGTTGAGGGTGTTCGTAGCAAACTTTTTGATGAAACACTTCTAAACGATATCCGAGATTGGTTTACAAAAAAAGTGAAGGATTTAACATCCAATCAAACTACTTTAGAACAATGGTGGAAAGCGCAGTCAGGTGGGAAGTGGTCTTCTGAAAAAACGAAAAGTCAATTTATTTCCATTGTAGCAGAGCGCCTTGTCATTACGTCAAAAGAATATCGTGACAAACCGCTAGAATCCTGGCTTCCTGGCGATTTGATGGAAAAGGGGAATGAAAAAATTCCTCATGTAGCAGATGCGATTTTAAAAAAAGGGAAGGTTTATGTTCAGTCAAAAGAGGGAAAAGACAAGATTGAAGAAATGGTTTCTCGTTACTTTTTAACAAAAGGAAGTTTCGGGGGAATGGTCGGTCGTATGGTGAGTAACATTCCGATTGCCAGTAGGATTCAGCAACAGCTTCTCCGGTTTTTAGAGGACGAGAAATCAAAAAAATTCATAGAAAAAGAGCTACATAAAGAATGGAAACAGCTACGGAAAAAATCATTAAATGAACTTTTCCCCTATATTAATTGGGAGGAGAAAGCGGGAGACGTTGCCGGGGAAATGGCAAAGAAAGTTCCGATCCTTAGTGAGTGGGAACGCCCGATGCATGAATGGGCGCCTCGTTATGAAGACCAGCTTATTCTTATGATACCCACGGTTTTGGATACTCTGTCCGTAATTATTGAACGAAATTTGCAAAGAATGCTGCAAAATTTAAAGCTAGATGATATCGTCAAACAGCAAGTTAACAGCTTTCCATTACCACGAATAGAAAAAATGATTCTATCAATTGCAAAGAAAGAATTAAAAATGATTGCTCTGCTAGGGGCACTCATAGGTGGCTGTGTAGGTTTTTTTCAAGGTCTTCTCGTCATTTTCTTTTTTTAGAGCTAGAAAGTGTCTTTAATAAATAATAGTCACAGGATGAACTGTACCCATTATGTATGTTATAGTCTTATAGTAGTTAAGAAGTGCGTATGTTCATGTTCCCTGAATTTTCTAATGAAGGAGCAAATACGTACAATACATTTAGGAGGATTTTGATCTATGGCTAACCCTTACGATAAGGCACATGAACTTGCACGTGTTTTAAAAGAAAGTGAAGAATTCAGCAAGCTTACTGAACTACATGAAGTTGTGAATAGCGATGATGTAGCAAAGCGTATGCTGGACAACTTCCGTAAAGTGCAAATCGAACTCCAACAAAAACAAATGCAAGGGGCACAAATTTCTGAAGAAGAAATTCAAAATGCCCAAAAGCAATTTGAACTTGTTCAACAGCATGAAACAATTTCTCAGCTTATGGAAGCTGAGCAACGTATGAGCCAAGTGATCAGTGATGTAAACAAAATCATCACAGAGCCACTTGAAGAGCTTTATGGTGCTGAAGGCAGCGAAGAGCAAGAATAATGAGCAAACAGATAAAAGGCGTCCTCGGTTAGATATCGGGGAGGCTTTTTTTATAAAATAAGAATTTATAAGAGGACGGCTACCTTCACGCCGCTCATAACACTTGTCATAAAAAATAACTTTTCTTCGTGTTAATCTACCGAAACGAGAGGGACATTTCCTGTTCTATTCGCTTTTTTGTTTTCATAAATATGAAGCAACGACGTTAGGAAGATGAAGGGGGATGGCAGCAATGACATATCGCTTATTGGCGTTGGACATCGATGGAACCCTGTTAAGATCTAATCATAAGCTTGCAAAAGAAACGAAAGAAGCGGTTGAATATGTGCGCAGCAAAGGGGTATACGTAACTTTGGCGACTGGGAGAACGTATCCCTCTGCAAAGAAGGTAGCAAAAGCATTAAAAGTTGACGATCATGAGCTCATAACTCATGATGGTGCATTTATAGGCTCTTCTGTAGATGAACCCATGTTTGTACGAAGGTTAGATTCGGATCGAATTTTTCAAATTGTTGATATTCTTGAAAATTATCACTGTCATATTCGACTTCTTCACGAAAAATACGCTCTGGCAAATAAAATTAAACAGAAAAATCATTTGATTGCTCGAATGAATATGGGAGTAGGCGATCCATTACTTTATGCTGTTAATTTTGTTGATTCTCTAAGCCATCACTTGATCGATCAGCCTCTTACCGTCCCGAAAATTAAAGCTCATTTTTGGAATGAGATGGAGCGTGAAGATGCTCTTGAAGAGTTAGAAGAAGTCGTGTCAGGAGTCCGTTTAACTTCTTCGGATGAATACAGTGTTGATATTACAGATGCTGCTGTATCAAAAGCACGGGGACTTCAGGTTATCGGGCAAAAGTTAAACATCGGATTACAAGAAATGGTGGCCGTAGGAAGCTTTGAAAATGATCAAGAAATGATTGCTCAAGTCGGGTTAGGTGTCGCCATGGGGCAAGCACCACAAAGTGTAAAGGACGTCGCCGATTGGGTGACACGTTCAAACGACCAAAATGGTGTAGGGTACATGATTAAAGAAGTATTTCGAAAACAGTTGAAAGTCATGTTGTAGAGAAGTGGCCGTGATAGAAAGACGCTCTTCGCTTATGAAGGGCGTTTTTATTATGGCTTTTTCTGAAATGTTGTTGTAAAGGGTAGTCATTTTCTCTAAATACATTACCCATACATTGACCTTGAAATCTACCTTCGCTAAACTAAGTGAGGGATTAGTACTAGGAGGCAAACTAAAAGTGTAAATATTACAGATATAGGTAAAAAAACAAAAATGGACAAATTGACCATAGTACTCAATAAAGAACGAACAGAATGTTCAGTAGGAGCGTACAACAGATGGATCCAAAGCAACTATCAGAGAAAGCAGTAAAAGCTGCAAAAAATCATCAAACAGGAACAGATTCCACTTTTCTATATTCCTTCCTTGATTTCTCGTTCAACTATCTTCAAGAAGAAGAGAAGGTAAAAATTACTTGTCCGGTTACGGAAGTGATGTTTAATCCGATTGGATTTCTCCATGGCGGGATTGTGATGTATATCGCTGATACAGCCATGGCTCACTTGTGTGCGTCAGTGATTGGGAGTCCGAGTGTGTCGTTGGAAGTAAAAACACAGTTTTTCCGTACTTCACGAGAAGGAACGATCGAGGCAGAAGCGTATTTTACGAAGCGTGGAGGCACTATCCAGTTCGCGGAATGTATCCTTAAAGATGATCAACAACGGGAATTAGCTAAAGTTTCCGGTACATTTTATACCCTAGGTGACTAGGGAGGTCAAATAATAAATGGAGCGCTTAGTATTGATGAAGCGCTCCGTTCTATAGAGGCTAGTTAATTTTTATGAGTGAAAATGAACCAGTCCTCCTGATTCTCTAACAACGCGACTTGGGCTTTCTAAAAGTTTTTCTTCGGCCAATCGCTTCTCCCCAAGCTGTTTAGCTTCTCCATCATTACTTGCTTCAAAGCTTTCGTTAAGTAAGTTGCTCCCCTCTTTGTCAAACGCAGTTAAAAAATATTTCTTCATGGTTGCTTCACCCCTAAGTGTCTATGTAATCTGAATTTTCTTTCCTTTATTTCAGTTTACCTTTACGTTTCAAGAAGTTCAACATTTGAAACTTTTAAAGAAGGTTTAATCGAGAGGAAAAATATCACAAAATCTGGTAAAGTGTAAAGGAGAATTAGAAATAAGAAACGGGAGAGAAAGCACATGACGTTAAAACTTGTGGATGTGACAAAAAAATTTGGACCCTTTACTGCTGTTGATCAAATTAACATGAACATTCCTAAGGGTGAGATGTTTGGAATGCTTGGTGCCAATGGCGCAGGGAAAACGACTACGTTTCGGATGATTTTAGGACTTATCGATCAATCAGATGGGCAAATTACTTGGGACGGAAAAAGAATAGGCTATCACTCAAGTCATTTAGTTGGCTATTTACCAGAAGAACGAGGCTTGTATCCGAAAATGAAGGTGAGAGATCAGCTCGTGTATTTAGGCAGATTACGGGGCATGAAGAGAAGTGACATTGTCAAAGAGTTGGAAAGCTGGCTAGAACGTTTTAATGTGCCGGAGTACATAGACAAAAAAATTGATGAGCTGTCAAAAGGGAATCAGCAAAAAATTCAATTCATTGCTTCTGTCATTCATCAGCCAGAATTACTTATTCTTGATGAACCATTCAGCGGATTGGACCCAGTAAATGTTGAACTATTAAAGAAAGCAGTTATCGATTTAAAGAATGAAGGAACCACAATTCTTTTTTCCTCACATCGAATGGAACATGTAGAGGAGTTGTGCGAACACTTGTGTATTCTACACCACGGTCGTTCTGTCGTTTATGGTGAATTAAGAGAAGTAAAACGCTCGTTTGGCAAAATGAAACTTGTCATTCATGCAGACTTTAAAATGGACGACCTTTGTCATTTTGAAGGAGTCAATCAATTTAAAGAAACACTTGATGGTGTTGAAATGCAAGTACAAAGTGATAGGGTAGCTCAACGAATATTTGAAAAGTTGGGCGGGAGAGGGTTTGTTAGAAAGTTTGCACTCGAAGAACCTTCACTGAATGATATTTTCATTGAAAAGGTGGGTGCTTCCTATGAATAAATTTTTCATCATTTTGTTTCATACGTTTTTTTCAAAATTTAAATCAAAGTCCTTTATTATTTCGACGATTATAACCGCAGTTATCGTCGCTGGGATTGCTAATATTGACCGTATCTTTGAAGCTTTTGAGGATAGAGGAGTAGAAGCTGATAGGGTCGGTGTCATTGAAGTAGATGAAGGCAAGGGTTATACAGATCGACTACTTGAACATTTACAGCCCTTTTCCGAGCAGATAGAACTTGTTCCGTTAACGGATTCAGAGGAAGATGCTGTTGAAAAGGTCGAACGTGGTGATCTTGATGGCTTGCTAATGGTTCGTGAAGGAAATAGCGGAATGCCTGAGGGTTTTTACCAAGCCAACACAGTTGCCGACCAACGAGCACCAGAGTTAGTGGAGCAAGCACTTCAACAAGTGAAAGTAGAGGTAGCAACTGCTCAACTCGGATTGGACGAGGCAACTGTAGAAAATGTGTATGCGCCAGTAACTTTTGAAACAGAAGCGATCAGTGATACAGCCCGTTCGGAAGAGGAAATAACGCAAACCCGATTTCTTGTAAATGCGCTAGTCGTTGTTATTTATTTTTCGGTCCTCGCTTACGGGAACATGATTGCGATGGAAGTCGCGACTGAAAAATCTTCGAGAGTGATGGAAATTCTCGTATCGAGCGTTTCTCCAGTGAAGCAAATGTTTGCTAAGATTTTAGGTATTGGTTTACTCGGGATCATTCAATATATCTTGATTATTTTAGTTGGCTACTTGTCAATGAGAGGAAATGTCGAGTCAGG
The DNA here is from genome assembly GCF_002352765.1 of Alteribacter populi. Lineage (NCBI taxonomy): Bacteria > Bacillati > Bacillota > Bacilli > Caryophanales > Bacillaceae > Alteribacter > Alteribacter populi. Next base: position 4,364,000 of record NZ_KZ293963.1, read on the forward strand.
TGGGTTTGTAGGAGACATTATGACTGGAGTTCCAGGGGTGTTGATTGTGTATGCCTTATTATTTTTCCTGTTAGGATATTTGTTTTATGCGACTATCTCTGCTGTCCTTGGTTCTTTAGTAAGTCGAACAGAAGAAGTAAACATTGTGATCACACCACTGACTCTCATTGTTGTCGTAGCTTTCCTCATATCTATGTTTGGTCTTAATGCACCAGAATCGACACTTATTACTGTTACATCTTATATTCCTTTCTTCACGCCGATGGTCATGTTCCTGCGTGTTGGCATGTTGCAATTGCCTTTTTGGGAATTAGCATTAGGTATCGCTATTATGGTTAGCTCGATTGTGATCCTTGCCTTTGTAGGTGCAAGAATATATAAAGGCGGCGTATTGATGTATGGGAAAATTTCATCTTTAAAAGATATAAAACACGCACTAGCTTTATCTAAGAAAGAATCTTAAATCCCCTCACCCTTCATCCAGTATTGAATAAACTGGGCATTGAAGGGAGGACGGATATGAATAAACAAGAAATGTATCAAACATGTAAAAACCATGTGAACCGTTACGTTATGGTGACGACTCAAGATCAGCAAATGTATGACGGCATAGTAGAAAATGTTGATGACGACTATTTGTACCTAGCTGTTCCAACAGGCGGGATGGATATAATGAACGGAAATGGCATGCAACAAAGGAATAGTGGCTATCATGGGTTTGGATACGGAAACTCGGAGAATCATGAAACCACTCATTCTGATAAAAGGTTTTTTGGGGGAGGGTACGGTGGCTATTTCGGCTACCCTTATTACCCTTATTACCCTTATTACCCCTACTATCCTTACTACCCACCGAGAAGAAGGTTCCAACGACTGATTCTTCCTCTTGCAGCCTTAACAGCCCTATCAGTTCTTCCATTTTACTAAAAGACTGTTTTCATTAATTTTTTCGATACCCTTGAAACAATGAGTGAACCTATTGTTTCGAGGGTTTTTCTTTTAGAGAACCTTCCGGTATTTAATTTAAAAGTACAGTCTTTATAAAAATGACCATTAAATGTATATATATAGCGAACAAATGATCGCTTTATATGGTATAATTGAAGAAAACGAAGAAAGGATGGAGAGGGTTGGAAACAATTCGGTTTATCCATTGTGCGGACTTACATTTAGACCGTCCATTTGAAACATCGAAACTTCCTGACATTGTTTTAGCTAAATTGAAAAACAGTGCTTATGAGTCCTTTGAAAGGACCATTGATTATGCAATTGAGTATCAAGTCGACTTTGTAGTCATCAGTGGGGACTTATTTGACCTTGAATATCGTAGTATCAAAGGTCAGTTGTTTGTGAAAAAACAAGCTGAAAGGTTACACGAATCAAGGATTTTCCTTTATATCATTCATGGTAATCATGATCCATTAACTGATACGGTTTCTGAAATAACCATGCCAGAAAATGTGGTCGTATATAGTACAGAAACGAAGAGTGTGCTACATAAAAAGAACGAAAAACCAATAGCGAGAATCTATGGATTCAGCTACCCAGCCAGAAGTGTGACGGAGAACAAGATCGACAGCTATATTGAAGTAAAAGAACAAGATGATGTTTTTCATGTCGCCATGCTTCATGGACAAGAACAGTCTCAAAAAGATCACGACCCTTACGCTCCGTTCACACTTAAAGAGTTAAAAGAAAGCGGCTTTGACTACTGGGCGTTGGGTCACATTCACAAGCGTCAAGTGTTGAGCGAAGACCCTTATATTGTTTACCCTGGAAACATTCAAGGAGGGCACCGAAAAGAAACAGGCCCTAAAGGGAGCTATCTTGTTGAACTTAAAAAAGGCGATGAGAGCTTAACATTTCTACCGACCTCCCCCATTGAATGGCATGAAGTCGATGTATCGATTTCGGAACTTTCTACGGTTGACCAACTTTTACAAGTGTGCGAACAAAAGATGATTCAAGTGCTATCTCCAGGTAAGAGCGGTTTGTTTCATCTCACCTTTTCTGGAGAAGGACCATTACATGAACAGCTTGCCAAGCGTCATGCCCCTGAAGAATTACTTGAGGAATTAAGAGGGGATGAAGCGGCATTTTATAACGCGTTCCAGTGGGTGGACCACCTTTCTATTCAAACACGTCCAGCATTTAACCGTGAACATGCAAAGCAGCAAGATGATGTATTAGGGGATATGCTGCGAATTATTGATACTTTTGAAGTAGATATGAAGGAAGGGAAGTTGACTGAACTTTACAATCATCGGACCGCTCGACGATATTTGTCTTCATTATCTCCAGAAGAACAAAAAGAGATTATTAATGAAGCGGAACGTTGGCTGGTACATCGTCTAGGCAATGAGGTGGAAGGTTAATGATCATAAAAAAAATTGAAGTGTATGGGTTTGGAAAGTGGTCCAATGAAACATTTCACTTTCAAGAAGGATCGCTACAGCTTGTTTTCGGCGAAAATGAAGCAGGGAAATCTACGCTGATGGCCTTTATTCAAGCCATTTTTTATGGGTTTCCAAAAAAGAATGAAAGAGCGAAATCTTATGAGCCTCTCCATCAAAATCAGTATGGCGGTGCAATAACTATCTGGACCAAGTCAAAAGGGGTTGTTCGAATTGAGCGTGTCAAGCGTAATCGAGTGAGAGGGGATGTAACGGTACAATTTTCAGACGGAAGTGAGTCTGGTGAAGAAGCACTGCAATCCATTATGGGGGGATTAAATGAAGCTGCTTTCCAAGGCATTTTTTCATTTAATCTGAAAGGTCTTCAAGGCTTGGAGAATATGAAAGCAGAGGAAATAAATGAATTTTTATATGATACAGCGATTACCGGTGGGCCTTCTTTATTATCGAGTGAAAAAGAGGCAGAGACGCAAATGCAAGATCTCTTTAAAGCGAGGGGGAAGAAGACCCCGGTAAATCAGCAGCTTAGAGTTTTACAGGAACAAGATAAAAGAGTCCAGGAGTGGCAAAGAAAACTAGCCGATTATCGGAATCTTGTAGCGAATAACCAACAATTAGAAGAAAGTCTTTTGGAACTTGAAAAACAGAAACAAGGTTATGAACAACAAGTTTTAAAGTGGGAGCGTGTAAAAAAGCTTCTTCCGCTGCAGCAAAGATATCGGAACTTGCAAGCTAAACTTGATGAAGAGCCGGCCTTATCATTTCCAGAGAAGGGTGAAGATCGTCTTGACCGGACGCTAGAGAAAAAGAAAGAGTGGGAAGGTTTTCTGGAGGAGGAAAATGAAAGAATGCATCTCCTCGAAAATAAAGTATCAACGCTTAGAAAAGTCGTTTCAAACGACTGGGAATCTTCTCAGCTTATCTTTCAAAAGCTTAATAAACAATCCGGTGTTTATACCGAACAACAAAGAACAAAAACGTCAATAATAGAGAAGCTCAGACAATTAAAAAAGGAACGAAACTTTCTTGAAGATGAGTGGGGGTGGGGAATAGAAAAGACTCCATTCTTGCTTGAGAGAAAAACAACAAGAGCGGTAAAGGATGAGTTAGCCTCGGTTGATACTCGTGTGAAAAAGTCTGAACATGAATGGACCTCACTTAAAACAGAGGAAAAGCACCTGGAGCAGGAATACCGACGATTAAGTGGAGAATTAACCGATACTGAAAAAAAACTACTTTCTAACGATAAGCGTGAACGATATTACGAATGTCTTTCCCGTGTCCAGGAATACGAGTCAGTGAAGCCACAACTAGCTTTTATGGAAAACCGTCAAGAACTTCTTCAAGCAGAAGACAAACGGTCCTCATCTATCCAACAACTATTTGACACTTCATTGGTTCGCATAGGTATAGGATCAATCCTTCTCCTGCTTGGTGGATGGATCGGGTTTACGAATGACTGGGTAATTGGTACGGTAATTGGAGTTATCGGAATTACATTTGTACTTGCTTCTTTAGGAAGGAAACAAACAGAAATCAATAATAACAACAGTACAACTCCAAGCGAGAAACACCATATCCAATTAGAGCTTGAGAAATGGGCATCCTTTCAAGACGAGATAGATCAATGGCCGGTTGAGGAATGGAAACACCTTCTAAAGGTAGATGAACAATTCAGACAAAAGGTTGAACAGATACAACTTGCTCTTCAACAGTGGGAGCGTCGAAAAGCCGAGAATGCAACCGAGCTTCAAAGAACCTGTGATCAGTTATTTACGGAAAAGAGGGAGTTAAACAAATGGGCTATTAATTACGGGTTTGACGAGGGATTCACAGGGGAGCAGTATCAGGAAATGATGCAAGACAGTGTCAAGTGGAAAGAGCTTTATTCAAAGGAACTATCATTAAATGAGCAACTCGCAGAAATCGAATCGATGAATAAAGAGTTCAGAGGAGAAGTAAAGAAGCTAGCTTCTTCCATTGGGGTTCACTACACAGGTGATGACCTACATGCGCTATATCAAATCGAGAACTGGTTAATAGACCAAAAAGAAAGTCAAAGTGCACTAAATCAGCACATAGATCACCTTGAAGAGGCAAATGTAAAAAAGAAAGCGGCAATTTCAAGAATCTCCAAACAAGATGAAGAGATAGGCCGGTTGTTTAAAGAAGCTCAGGTTACAGGTGAAGAAGAATTCAGAGCTAGAGGAGAACAGGTTCGTGTAAACCGTAAAAAGTATGCTGAAAAAGAATCTCTAATGTTGCAAATGAAAGCCATTTCCCCATCTGAACGCTTGGAAGATGAAATGGCACTGTGTGAAATGTGGGGAGAAAAAATCGAAGAAAAACAACAAGAGGTCCAACAACATAGGCACCTGCTTAATCAAAAGCATCGGACAGCTGTTGAACAAGTAACAGAAATGAAACAGGATTTGAAAGTACTAGAAGACGGCCAAACGTACCAGGATTGTTTACAATCCTTCGAAATGGAAAAAAAACAGTTACAAACGATGGGTAAACAGTGGGCGGTCTACGCAGTAGCTAAAGAAATCATTCAAAAGACGAAACAAGTGTATGAAAAAGAGCGCCAGCCTGCAGTAATTCAAAGAGCGGAATTCTTGTTTCAAAAATTAACAAATGGAGCTTATGTACGTCTTTTTGCTCCCTTAGGAGAAATGAAGTTTATCGTGGAGCGTCAAGATGGCGAACGTTTTGAACCTGTAGATCTAAGTCAAGGCACGTGTGAGCTACTTTATTTATCGATTCGCTTCTCTTTGGCAACATTATACCAAAGAGAGGAAGCATTTCCTTTAATTATTGACGAAGCATTTGTAAATTTTGATGCCTCTCGACGAAAACGGGTGATGAACGTTTTAAAAGAATTGGCTGAAGATCATCAAGTTATTTACTTTACTTGCCATGAATACGTTGTAAAAGAAGAAGGACTGCCACTCCTTTCTCTTGATCAAACGATACGCACTTAAAAAGTTGTAAAACGGTGTAAATTAGAGCATAATTGTTCTTTCGTCCAGAATTATTATAAAATAGTGACGTAAGGTGTCTTAATTAACATCATAGTTAAAGGGTGTGTGTCATTTGGATAAATTTCAAGTCAATCTAGTCGAAGACGAAAAAAATCTAGCAGAAGTTATTAAAGCATATATGGAGAAAGAAGGATGGGAAGTGAGCATTTTTACTGATGGTAAAGAAGCTCATGATGCGATTAGTCAGCCGACTCACTTGTGGGTGCTGGATATTATGCTTCCTGGAATGGACGGCTACCAACTGTTAAAAGCAATAAAAGCGGAACATGATACGCCAGTTATTTTTATTTCTGCACGTGACAAGGACCTTGACCGGGTTTTAGGGCTTGAACTGGGCAGTGATGATTATCTGGCTAAGCCATTTATGCCAGAAGAACTTGTGATTCGGGCAAAGAAGCTCTTAAATCGCGTATATCAGGCTGAACAACAAGAGGAAGATAAAATTGAGCTTAATGGCTATACAATCGATGTGAATTCAAGAACAGTGTTGGATGGTAATGATCAAGTAGAACTTACGACAAAGGAAATGGACTTGATTATTCTGTTAACCTCCAATGTAGGAAATGCTTTGTCACGTGAAGACATTATTGAATATGTATGGGGAAGCGACTATTTTGGCTCAGAGCGTGCTGTAGATGATGTTGTTCGACGAGTCAGAAAAAAACTCCCACGAGTACATGTTGAAACATTATACGGGTATGGTTACAGGGTTTTATCGTCATGATCAAAATGAATCTGACACAGCGGATTTGGTTTTCATTTATTGCCATAATCCTAATGGTCGGGTTATTGATCGGCATAATCTATCCAATTTCGTTAAAAAGTACGTTAACAGAAGAGACGTACCGAATTATCGAGCAAGAACAAGCACGGTCGATGAATCCTTCTGGTGAACACCTTGTGCCACCTTCATCAGACCTGGAGTTTCTTGAACGAAGAGAAGCAGAGCGTTCGGTTGGTAATGTTTTCTTAAGAGACCAGTATGGAATACTTGAAGGCGATCAGGTACCAAACGATGTATTAAGGGAAATGGTCCAAAACGCTCAAAACCAGGAGGATGACAGACGTGGTCGTTACGAATTAACGTACAATGAAGCGACTTTATTTTACACCGTCTTCAAAGTTTATCACCCAGATGGTGAGATCTTTCATATTTCCTTCATGTGGGATACGTACCGAGATCAAATGGTGAACCGCCTTTGGAGTCGATTGTTTTATATTATGCTTTTAGCAGGGTTACTAAGCTTGATCCCCGCTTTTTGGCTGAAGCATTATTTAAAGCAGCCTTTAACAAGCTTAGGAAATCATTTTGAGCAAATCGCCAAACGAAATTGGAAAGAACCATTTCACTGGGAAGGCGATGATGATTTCGAAAAACTGTCCGATCAATTTGAGCAAATGAGACAAAACTTAATCCGGTATGACCGGGCGCAGAAGACATTTATTCAGCACGCGTCTCACGAGCTAAAAACACCAATCATGGTTGTAAAAAGTTACGCTCAGTCTGTGAAAGACGGGATTCTCCCCCGTGAAAACATCCCCTCCAACATGGATGTGATTCTTGAAGAAGCGAACCGTATGGAAAAGCGTGTAAAGGATATGCTCTATTACACAAAACTCGATACACTAAAAGAAACAACCATGGATAAAGAGTTTTTTCCATTCGGGTCCATTGCTTACCAACTTGAAGAACGATTTCGAATGCAAAGGGAAGATGTGAAAATCACGGTAACAGGTGAGCAAGTAGACATCTATGGTGATAAAGAACAGCTACAAGTGTTGCTGGAAAACCTGGTAGAAAATGCCCTTCGGTATGCAAATTCTATAATTGAAATGAGTGCAGAAGAAAAAAAAGACCAAACCATTCTTAGCGTATTAAACGATGGAGATCCAATCCCTGAAAAAGAGATGGAGCATTTATTTACCCCTTTCCGCAAAGGAAATAAAGGTCAATTTGGTCTCGGGCTTGCTATCGTTAAAGGTATTAGCGAGCTTCATAAAGGCTATCCAAAGGTAAACAATACTGAGGAAGGCGTTTGTTTTAAAATTATTTTACCAAAGCAACAGAAAAAGAAATGAAAATAGGGGACAAAGGTGAAGTCCCTACATTTGAAGAATTTCAAAATGTCGAGGGTGCCTCAATAAGTTGGGGCATCCTCTTATTCAAGAGAGTATTCCGTTTAATGAGATCGAAATCAAGAAACGAACATAGAACATCTGTTTGAAAATCTATGCTATACTTGAATTACTTATAAACAGTTGATGGAGAGAGGGAGGAGACGATGAAAAGAGGAATTAAGCATCATCAAATAGGAGATGCCGTCGAATCATACTTATTAATAAAAGCTTCAAAAAAAGGACTTGCTAGTAATGGAAAACCTTTTTTAACATTGATGCTTACCGATCAAAGCGGCGAGATTGAAGCCAAACTTTGGGGCTGCTCACCCGAAGACGAAGAAGTTTTTATTAGTAAAGCTATTGTACATATCCACGGCGAAGTTAATGAATACCGAGGCAATCGACAGCTGAAAATCAAAGCGATTCGTCCCACTTCTGAGATGGACCAAGTCAATACAGCGGATTTTTTACCGTCTGCACCACTACCCCCTAATGAAATGCTGGAACGAATTAATCAATATTTGTTCGAGATGACCAATCCAAAAATTCAACGGATCACAAGGCACCTTATTAAAAAGCATCAACAAGCCTTTATGGAAGCCCCAGCAGCAACTAGGAACCATCATGAATATGTGTCGGGATTAGCTTACCACGTCATTTGTATGCTGGACTTAGCAAAATCAATCTCTGCATTATATCCAACTCTGGATTCCGATCTGCTTTATGCGGGTGTTATTTTACACGACTTAGGAAAAGTACATGAACTGTCTGGTCCGGTAGCAACTGAATATACAACAGAAGGTAAGCTGATTGGGCATATCTCCATCATTGTTAATGAAATTGCTGAAGCCGCTAAAGAGTTAGAAATTGATGGTGATGAAGTTCTCGCTTTACAACATATTGTTCTCAGTCATCATGGAAAGGGAGATTGGGGAAGCCCCAAGCCTCCGATGATTCGAGAGGCGGAAATTCTTCACCACATTGATAACTTAGATGCAAAAATGAACATGATGGACAGGGCATTAGATGGTGTTCAGCCAGGTAAGTTCAGTGAGCGAGTGTTCGCTATGGAACAACGCTCATTCTATAAACCTGCCTTTCATGATAAGCCACTAGATTTATAAAAAGAATGAGAGTTTAATTTAACATGAAAAACGAACAAAGCGATTAGCTTGTTCGTTTTTTCGTGAGATTGGACACTTCCTTATGTTACTCCGGTTATATATGTTGAGTAACTGTAGAGAAATGTTTACAACCCTTGCTTCTCTTTATGGACGTCATGAATGACCGCATCCTCAAACCATTGGAAACACTCCGAATCATGCCATTGATTCCAAGTCAGTTCTCTGCATTGTTCCCATGTTTTGTTGCGAATTCACAAGTAAAATAGTTTCTACTTTATCATGAACAATTGGAAAGTATAATAGAGGCGTGTCAAGGGGCTTTTTTCTAAGAGAAAGTATAAAAAATCTACGCTTCGATGTCTAACTCCAGGCGCGTCAAATAACTTGCTCGATTAAAAGTAAAAAGCACTTTTTTTCCGACAGAACATTTGCATGTCGTCGGGTAAGGGCGCCTTGCACTTTTCTTGTAATTGGCCATATGACCATTGCAGTAGCTGTATTTCATTCATGAGAATAATCCTTCCGATTCATGAGTATGATTATATGTTTCATTCCCTTTTCTCATTTATATAAAACACTATCTATCATAATTTTCTAAACTCGCCATATTATTAATAGAGAAAAGTAAAGTAGAAAGGATGATAGATTGATGAACCGCGTCAAGATTGTAGGGGTCATACTTAGTATTGTATTTACAGCATTTATGGTGCGTATTTTATCTTTGACGAAGGTAGGGGAGTTTCTCTTTCAAGTTCCTAGTTGGGTTTACCTCATTTATGCAGGCGTCGTATTTTGTGGTTATAAGGCAGTACAATCATTTAGCGATGAACGGAGGAAAGAAAGGGTACTCATTGAGCAGGAAGGGGAAATGATTATGAAAAAAGTAAGAGAAGAACGTTCAAAAAGAAAATTGGGCTCATAGATTTCAGGATTTGTTAGGTTTATGAAAATACGCTGAAGGCGGGAGAAAAGCTTGCGAAAGTCGTGAGAGCAGCGAAAAATAGCGAGCATCATCTGAAGTGCAATTAAAACTAAAGTTAAGAATCCCAAAAAAAGAGTCTGTTTTTGATTTTGCATTCCAAAAACAGACTCTTCTCTAATTAATTTTCAAAAAGGTGGTCAAACCGACTATCAAGGACATTAATTTCAACTTCATCAAGAAGTTCCTGTTGTTTTTCTCCCATTTGTTGAAGTTTTCGCTGGTTGATGCCATTGATAAGCTGCTCTTCAACCTCTTCAAAATCATCTTGAAACGGATTACGATCGGTGACCTGGATAATGTGGAAGCCAAAGTCAGAGTGAACAGGTTCACTAATCTCATCAATCTCAAGTGAAAATGCTGTTTCTTCAAAAGGTGGTGTCATCGCACCTCGGCGGAAGAAACCAAGTTCTCCACCTTCCTCACGAGATCCTGGATCTGTAGAAAACTGCTCCGCTAATTCAGCAAAGTCTTCACCGTCTTCTAAACGTTGGAAAATTTCTTGTGCAGTATCTTCGTCTTCAACGAGAATGTGGCGAGCCTCCACTTCTTCGCCACGTTCATACTCTTCACGTAACGTTTCCTCGCTTGGATCACCTTCATCATCGATGAGTTTTTGGAGTACAAGGTGGTGCTTGATGCGTTCACGTAGTTCACTTTCTCCACCCATTCCTTGCATTTCAAGCATCATGGAAAACTCTTCATCTGTTTCAGTACCCATTGTTACTTTAAGTTCTTCCACTTCTTCATCAATATCATCTTCTGTTATACCTAATTCATTTGCTTGGTTTCCTACAATCGTGGACTGGACCATTTCTTGAAGAACCTGGGCCCCAGAGACATCTTTTAATCTATCTACAAATTCTTCCTCTGTTATATTTCCGGCGCTTGTTTCTACAACGATATGATCTTCGCCGGAAGTCTCAGTTTCGTTTTCGTCAGTTGCTTCTCCATTCGTGCATGCTGTAAGTAAGAACGCAAGGGAAGAAGCCGTTATAATCCACTTGTTTTTCAATAGTTACACTCCTTTTAAACGATATCGGACAATAATGACATAGATGACACGTTTTACTATAGCACAATCTGAATTATATTCAAACGATTTACTGTCAATGTAGGATCTGACATTTGACTAAAAAATGTCGGGTAAATTCGTGACAAACGTCCAAACATACTGCCCGCTTTTAAATAAGATGTAGGGAACACTGAAAAGGAGGGATACCATGTCACACTCTCATCAATCTGGTTTTGCATTGCTGGTAGTGCTGTTCATTTTACTGGTTATCATCGGAGCTGTTTGGGCTTATTAGCTAGATTCACTAATGTGAACAAAGAGCTCTTTAGAAGATATTCAGCATAGGCGGAAAGGGGGAAGCGCTTGTGAGTGATAAAGGTTACGGCTACGGCACTGGTTTTGCGTTAATCGTGGTGTTATTTATCTTGCTTGTTATCGTAGGGGCTGCTTGGTACTAGGATACATGGAGGAATAATTGCACCATGAAAATTAGGGGAGCAAAAAAGAGGCTGTATCAGGTGAGCATTAGCTTACCTGATACAGCTTTAGATTTTTTTCAATAAAATTTAGGTGAAGAAGATGCGTAAATAAGAAGAAGTGAGTAAAATCATAATTAAGACATTAATCGTCCGAAATACTTTCGGCTGCTTTTCTTCTGGAATTTCTTTTTGTATACACAAAGAATTCGTCATTGAATTAATAGTAAATAGGTATAATGCAGAAAACAGAACAAATGGAATAATCATCAAGTAACCCCCATCAATATGGCTCATTCTTTTATAACTTTATCAAAAGATCTTAAAAAATCATAGTATTTTTGGCTAATCAAAAGTTTGGGGACGATAACGATCAAATCTTTGCTAAACTATGAAAAAGGTATTAGCCTTCCAAATTTAATACGACCTAGAAATAGAGAGGAGAAGCACAGGTTATGCAAAAGTCGCAAAATAAATGGAAGATCGCATTTATCTCCCTTCTTTCCATTGTAACATTAATTGTCATTTTCATCATGTTTTTGCTCTACCGTTTGTTTGGTCCTATAGAGGATCCTGAATGGACAGAAAGAGGAAGAGAAGCTTTGGAGGGCCAGTACCCTTCATTTACAGTAGAGGCGACAAAAGAGAATCTTAACCGCCTCATTGAACAGGAATTGGAAAAAGAAGATCCTGACAGGGAATACAATATTTTTTTGGATGATGAGGTTCACTTTCAGGCTTCATTTACCGTAATAGGTCAACAAATTCCAGTTGACATGAACTTGAAACCTGAGATAACTGATGATGGCAATATCATATTACAAGAGACTTCTTTTAAAGTAGGACAACTCAATTTGCCTTCTGAACAAATTTTCAGGATGATGGCCTCTGTCGTTGATTTACCTGATTGGGTGTATATTAATTCGAGTGAATCTAATATCTTTCTTCATCTACAGGAAGGCATATCAGATGAACTGGTTGCTGAGGCTGAAGAGTTTAACTTAGAAGAAGACAATATCCGATTTCGAATTTATTTAACAGAGAAGAATGAAGCCCCGTAACAAGTTGTTACGAGGCTTCTGTTTTATTTAAAGTAGGGTTTTCACAAAGGATGTGAAATCCGTCATCGTACTCTTCAATCCAGGACCTTTTTGGCGCTGATTTAATGTGTTTAAAGTAAAGGAAATCATACATGCAAATTCCTACATTTACTGCTGATATCAAAGCTGTGTAATGCAGTAAGTGAGGGAATGCGATGGCTGTAAAGATTGAGCCGCTTGTAATGAAAATCGCCGGAGAGCAGATGGCCAAAATAGATAGACGCTTGGCTAATGGCTGTTTGGCTGTGAAATATAAAAACGGCCAACGATTAGTACGTACTCCCAATGTGGCCTTCTTTCCGACCATCCATATAGGCAGGCAATGAAGAAACATGTGTGTTGGAATGACGGAAGCCAAACATATGAAGAGAAACCCTGCTCCGTAGTCGACTAAGGGTACTCCTGAAAACAACGTTCGAATAATTAAAAAGTAAAGTAAAAAATAAAGAAGCATCATCATGCCTGATAAAAACCAAAGCCGAAAGCGACCGATGTCTTGAGTAATCGATACAGTTTTCCAGCAATTCATCTGCTCTCACCCCCTTTTGTAGTTACTCTAGTAATTTACGATGGATGAGGGAAAAATTCAATAGGTTTTTTCAAAAAAAAATACTTGATTTTTCGGGTTTGAGGGAGGTTTCTTAATAAGTAAGAATGGCATTTAAACAGCTACAACGAATACGTCAAAAAAACTGCTTCAGAAATTACTTCTGAAGCAGTTTTTTTTGACGTGTTTGTTACGATGACCGGGCGCTTGATTCTGTTTTTTCCACAGGTGACAGTTTGCCATCCACTTCCGTAAAATCACTTTCTATTTTTGATAAAGATTTCTCAAAAATAGACATGAAGTCAGGACCATAGATATGTTTCACAATACTTGTGATTTCGGAAAATTCAGGGAATTTTCCGTATAACTCTTTGATTGGTAGGGATCCACTGTAAACACCATAAGTCTCAGGGTTGTAGTTTTTCAATGTTTCTAACAACAATTCCTCGCCTTCCTTTGTAAGGAAAACATAAGTATTTCGTTTGTCGTTTTGTCGTTTTGAAAACGTAAGCAAGCCTCTTTCTTCCAATTTTTTGGAAAAGTTAAAGGCAGTAGACACATGCATGACCCCAAACTTAGCAATGTCAGAAATCGAAGCTCCTTCTAGCTGGTACGAAATGAGTAAGATATGATGTTCGTTGATGTTCAAATTGTACGGTTTAATCCATGTCTGCCAGTCTTTCTCAATTGATTTCCAAAGCGCTTTGCTTAGTTGTGCTACTTTGTGACTGAACATGATGGACTGTTTAATGGATTGTGTGACTTGTGTATCCATAAGTTCCCTCCATCTTTAAGAGAATCCATAAGAAAATAAGTATTTTCTAAAAATTCATTATTTTTTCAGGAAAATGATATTTTAATCATAACATAGAGGTATTCTGTTTAACAATACCGTTTCAGTATTTTCTGAAAATTGAACCTCCAGGCAGATAGACACCACAAGAGGCGATGAATGAAAGGGAGGTTGAACAGTTCAACAGTTTTTATTAGTAAGGAACACCGCCTTCTTGTATGGATGGAAAAGACATGGAAGCAGGTCTGTGTTTTGATCTGAAATACTTATATAGAAATACTGAATCTGGAGAGAAATCATTTGATATTGCCTTTATTAACATGTATGTTGTTGGCGAAAGTTAGCCATGTACTCAGTCAAAATTTTCGTTGATTCCGTTGTGACAGCATTATAAAGGGAAATACGACAACCGCCTACGGAGCGATGTCCTTTTAAGCCAAGAAACCCTTCGTCCATAGCGCGTGTTAAAAATAATTGTTCTAATTCCACAGAAGGAAGACGAAACGTTATATTCATCATCGAACGGCTGTGTTTTTCTGCATGAGGGAGATAAAAATGGTCAGACTGATCCATCAAGCTGTAGATAAGATTAGCCTTTTGCGCATTCCGTTCATGAAGTTTATCAACTCCACCTTGATCGATGATCCAGTCCATCATTAACCCCATAATGAAGACAGAAAATGTTGGAGGAGTGTGGTAGAGAGAATTTTTTTGCTGATGAGTGCGGTAGCTCATGATTTTCGGAATGTTATCATTGGCAGATTCGAGCCATTCTTTTTTTACAATGACAATTGTGACCCCGGCAGGGCCTGCATTTTTTTGTGCCCCAGCATAAATGAAATCGACTTTCGACCAGTCAATTGGTCGGCTGAAAATATCACTTGACATATCTATACAAACAGGTAAATCATGATGATGTTGAGGGTATTGATACCATTGTGTACCGTATATCGTATTGTTAGAAGTCAGGTGAAAATAAGCGGTGTTTTCATTGGGTTCCCAAGAATAAATGTTCGGGATCGAACGGTACTGTTTTTCTGCACTACTCGCATAAACGTAGCTTTCTCCGCATCTTAAAGCCTCTTCATAAGCCTTTTCTGACCAAGAACCAGATAGGACATAGCCGGCTTTTTTACCTGGTGTTAAAAAATTCATTGGAATCATGGCAAATTGCAAGCTTGCCCCACCTTGGAGGAAAAGAATATCAAAGTTGTCAGGGACTTTAAGAATTTGCTTTATCTTTTCTTGTGTGCCAAAGTGAATTGCTTCATATTCCTTTGAACGGTGGCTATACTCCATGATGGAGAGATTGCCGTTGTCTATGTTAAACCCTTCTTCTTTGGCGCGGCGTTTAACTTCATCGGGTAATGCAGCAGGTCCTGGGTTAAAGTTGTGCATGTTATTCATCCTCTCTTAGAAAATCGACTGTGACTATTCTCTTTCTTCATAAACATAAAATCTCCTTCTCAAATCAAAAAGGTTTTGTGCGTAATTGCACAAAACCTTTTTGAATGTAAAGGGCTAAAAGGAAAACGTGGCCTACACGTCGCTCGTTAAGGCATTAATTGAATATGTTTTTTCACTCCGTTTGCCATTTCAGTCAGTTTTTCAGTACTATATTCACTGCCGTGCTCTTTCCAGACGGCCCCAAATCCATCACCCTTCCCGTAGCGTGGGATGAGGTGAAGGTGAAGATGAAAAACGGACTGACCTGCTTCTTTGCCGTTGTTGTTTATAATGTTTAAGCCAATAGGCTCAAATTCAGCTTTTAGAGCGTTGGCTATCTTAGGAACAGCTGAAAATAATTGCTTAGGCGTTTCACCTTGCAACTCATAAACATTTTCAACGTGATGTTTCGGGATGACAAGGGTATGCCCTTTTGTTACTTGGCTAATATCAAAAAATGCTACAACGTGTTCATCTTCATACACTTTTGCTGATGGTATTTCCCCGTGTACAATTTTACAAAAGATACAATCTTCCACACTATGATGACTCAAAACAATTCATCCTTTCAGTTATAACGAATTTTTCTTATTTTACCATATCTTGTCCGTAAACCAAAAAGAGCATGTCTATCTTTGTTACCCGTTACATACGATGGAAAACGGGAGGAGATGTTTGTGAGCGAGCAAAACTTATCTCGGACTAAACAAAAACTGGCGCTTTTTATGCTTTTGTTTCTTATTTTCACGAGTATGCACATGCAGTTTCCAATTTTAACTCCATTTGCTGTAAGTTTAGGTGCGAGCAGTTTTATAGTAGGGCTTATGCTCGGAGCAACCTCGTTTATTAATTTAGGTGGAAACTTACTGGCTGGAATTGTCATTGATCGTGGCGGTCCAAGGCGGTTTATTATCGCCCCCCTAGCCTTGTTAACAGTTTCATTAGCACTTCACTTTTTTGCGAGTGAAGTGTCACATTTATTTGTCTTACGCCTTTTTAATGGATTCCTACTTGCTTTCTTAACGCCTGCCTGTATGACTCTTCTTTCGTCTTTTGCTGATAACAGAAGAGAACAAAGCAAGAACATGGCAGTGAATACATTAATGGTCACCATAGCGATGGCTGTAGCTCCATTTGCAGGAGGAAAAGTGGGAGAATGGCTTGGTGCTTCTGGAACATTTATCGTAATTGCATTATTGATGTTTGCTGCGTTTATGCTTGCTCAAAAAACAATTCAATCGAATTTGATTATTCATTCATACAGAGAAAGTCCAAGCTATAAAACGCTTTTATCTATTAAGCTTCTTCCTGTTTATATTACAGCCTTTGGCATTATGTACGCACAGGGAACGATAATGTTTGAGATTCCTTTTTTATCTGTAGAAACAGAAATGACAAAGGGGGAAGTGGGCAAGATGGTGAGTATGATTGGTGCCGGGACACTCATTTCTCTCATGTTTTTCTTTATTCATTGGATTAGTCCTTTTATCCGTATCATGCTTGGATTATTACTCATGTGTGGGAGTTACAGTTGGATTTTATTTTTTTCCGGTGATATTCCTACGATCGGACCTTTGCTTATGTTTGGAGCAGGGACAGGGATTATCTTTCCGGCGATGATGACGATGTTAACGGAACGAATTGCCGAGGAAGCGCGGGGAAGAGGCTTTGCATTACTTTCTGCAATATTTTCTTTAGGAACAATCTCGAGTCCGTTTATCGCTGGGGCAATTCGGGATGTGATTTCTCCTTATTTTATATCGTGGATAGTATTGATGGTCGTAATAATGGTTATAGGAACAATCAATCCGAGTAAAGGTAAGCCAAGACAATTACCGACAAGTATTTAAAGATGAATGATACGAATGGCTTTCCTCAAAGCCTTAGATTCGATATAGTTAATGTACGTAGAAATCAGTGTCATTAGAGAAGGAGACAAGATGATGAAAAATGTGTTGGAGGTTTCAGGCTTAACAGGTGGATACCAAAGAAGTAAGCCGGTACTTCATGATGTCAGTTTTACAATTGGGCGTCATGAAATTGTAGGGCTTATTGGATTAAATGGTGCTGGTAAAAGTACTACGATTAAGCATATTCTCGGTCTGATGGAGCCCCATAAAGGAGAGGTTCGTATTCATGGCCAAACGATGGCACAGGATATGGAATCCTATAGAAGTAGTTTGGCGTACATACCTGAAACACCTTTACTTTATGAGGAACTAACGCTATGGGAACATCTTGAGTTAACTGCTATGGCCTATGGCTTAGATCAAGAGACCTTTAAAAAGAATGCGGACAAGCTATTAAAGGAATTTCGGATGGAAAAGATGGTCCGTTGGTTTCCAAGCCATTTTTCCAAAGGAATGCGGCAAAAAGTGATGATCATGTGTGCTTTTCTCGTTCGTCCGAGTCTTTACGTAACGGACGAGCCTTTTGTTGGTCTAGACCCACTAGGGATTAAGTCTTTTCTTGACCACATGAAAGACATGAAAGAACAAGGGTGTGGCATTCTTATGTCTACTCATATATTAGCCACTGCAGAGAAATATTGTGATCGCTTCCTTCTTCTCCATGAGGGAGAAATTGTTGTCCAAGGTACACTTGAAGAGCTTCGTGAAAAGCTCGAATTACCACATGCGGACCTTGACGATATTTATGTTGCTGTTACTGAGGAAGGTCGCCATGGATAATGTAGAAAACTTATGGAAAAGAAGGCGTGCAGATTATTGGGAGATGGCGGTTAAATATTTAAGGTTAATAGGGAATAGCGGGTTTCTATTTACAATATATATCCTGTTTATTTTTGGGAGTTATTATTATGGTGAGTTTCTTTTATGGCTTCCAGAGGACTTCCCGACAGTTTGGGTATTTATTGTCTTATTCACATGGCTTGTAACGAGAGGTAGAGTGCGTACGTTCGTAAAAGATGCTGATCTAGTCTATCTTCCTCCATTGGAAAGCAAAATGAAACCCTATTTCAGATCATCAATTTTGTACAGCTGGATGATGGAAACGTTTTGGCTTGCCTTACCGCTGCTTATATTGGCACCGCTTTTCTTTCATCGTTTGTCTGACTCAGGAAGCTTACTGTTCACGATTTTGTTGTTACTTAGTGGTCTGAAGCTGTGGAATTTAGCATCGGGGTTTGAAGAACAGCGTTTCCAGGAAAATAGCAAAGTATGGTCTCATACCTTGCTGCGGATTGTTATTAATGCGAGTGCAGTGATAGCCTTGTTTACGTTTCAACCTGTGTGGATGTTAATAGGCATTGCCGTTTTACTGATCGGGTTGTACGCTTTTTATTTCGTGAAAATAAATGGAACGCATGCTGTAAAATGGGACAGGCTTGCTCGAATTGAAGATAGTACGGTGATGACGTTTTACCGTATTGCCAATTCATTTACGGATGTCCCCCGTTTGAAAATGACAATTCGCCCAAGAATCTATTTGAACCGTATATTGGATGTTATTAAATTTGGTCAAAAGAATACGTATCTGTATATGTACAGCAGGTCCTTTGTTCGCTCCAATGATTATTTTGGGATTTTTGTCCGTTTAACGTTTTTAGGCAGCTTATTCCTCTCGATTATTACGCTTGAGTGGGGGCTTTGGGTTGTGACGGCTTTGTTTGTCTATATGACAGCACTACAGTTAAAAACATTAAAGGGCCACTTTAAAACAAATCAAATGATCGACCTCTATCCCGTTTCGTTATCGAGAAAGGATGAGGCTCATATTAAATTAGTTTATGTGTTGCTAGTGTTCCAGAGTGTTGTATTAGGCATTGTCGTAAGTTTTGCTCATAGTATAATGTCAGGTAGCATCGTACTGCTGATTGCATTGGTTTTTTCATTTTGCTACCCAAAAATAGCATTGAAAAAAGAGTGAAGGAGGAATCTTCATGAGCTATGAAGACAAGGTTTTCCGAGAGCTTGATCGGTTTGAGCGAAAAGTGTACCGTCCATCTTCTATGCCTTCCTCTGTAGCAAAAAGATGGCAAAATAAAATCAACGAGAAGATTCCTGAAAAAATTCATCAAACTGTTTCAGAAAGTATTAAACAAATGGTGCGAATGACGTTGTATGGCACTAGTTACATGTCTGATCAACCAGTACTTGTTTCAAAAAGCTTGGAGGAACGGGAGCAGGTATTAGAAAAACGAAAAGAAATGTATCGACGGACCGCGGCTCTTGAAGGAGCTGGGACTGGAGCTGGGGGAGTCCTGCTTGGAATCGCCGATTTCCCCCTTTTATTAACCATTAAAATGAAATTTTTGTTTGATGCTGCAAAAATTTATGGCTATGATGTGAACGATCAACGAGAGCGTCTTTTTCTATTATATGTATTTCAACTTGCCTTTTCTAAAGAAGAGAAGCGCATAGCAGCCTTTGAGCGTATTATAAATTGGCAAAAAGAACTAGCACAACTAGATGAAAAGGATGCAACCTTAAACGAAGTAGATTGGAAAACATTTCAGCTAGAATACCGAGATTATATTGACCTTCCAAAAACTCTCCAGCTTGTTCCTGGCTTTGGAGCTATTGTTGGCGCAATAGCGAATCATCATTTTTTAGATTTGTTAGGGGAAAATGCCATAAATGCATTTCGAAAGCGCTGGTTGCTAGAAGGAAAATTGGAGGAAAAGAAAGCTGACAAATAACTTGCCCGATTAAAAGTAAAAAGCACTTTTTATCGGACAGAACATTTGCATATCGTCGGGTAAGAGTACCTTGCGCTTTTCTTGTATATTTTCCCGTCAAAGTAAGTAAATATGCCCACTAACGAAAACCTAGCCCGGGTGAGCCCGTGGCTAGGTTTTGGTTTTTTCTTAACTTATACATTTACGGTTTTTTGAGCTGATCCAACATAATGTAAGGCTAATTTAGCCAAAGATTTCGCCCCTAAAACCATCGCTTTTTCATCAAAGTCAAATTTTGGATGATGGTGGGGATAAGGAGAGTCAACGTTTGCACCTTGTGCCCCAGTGAAGAAAAAGGCGCCTTTTACATTGTGGAGATAATAACTAAAGTCTTCACCACCCATTTGCGGTTTCGCATGTTCGACCTGTTCAACGCCGTCAATCGAGGTGAGTTGAGAGTCAATGAGTGAGGCTTCCTGTTCGTGATTAATTAAGGCAGGATAACCTTTTTCATAAGTAAATGAAATCTCTGTTTCACTGCTCATTGCAGTGCCGTCAATGATACGCTTCATTTCTTTTTGGACTTTTTCTTGGACAGATGCATCAAATGTGCGAACAGTACCAATTAATTTAGCCGTGTCTGAGATAACGTTAAAAGCGTTCTTAGCTTCAAATGACCCAATGCTGATGACAGCAGAATCAAGAGGGTCAACACGACGGCTTACAACTTGCTGTAAGGATTGGACAAGCTGTGAGCCGACGAGGATGGCGTCTTTCGTCTTATGAGGCTGTGCTCCGTGGCCGCCTTGCCCTTGGATGTTAATTTCAAATCGGTCCGCTGCTGCCATTAGTGCACGATTGTTGTATTGAATTTTTCCTAACGGTTCTGTCGCCCATAGGTGAGTACCGAAAATAACGTCAACGCCTTTTAGGCATCCGTCTTCGATCATCGCTTTCGCTCCTCCTGGTGCAACTTCTTCAGCATGTTGATGGATAAAGGCAATGTTTCCATGGAGCTGATCTTTTCGCTCGCTCAATGTTTTCGCTAAAACGAGCAGAAGAGCTGTGTGTCCGTCATGACCACAAGCATGCATAACTCCAGGAACGGTTGAACTATATGGGACGTCCTTTTCATCTTGGATTGGAAGGGCGTCAAAATCAGCTCTAAGCGCAACAGTTGGACCTGGATGAGCCCCTTTTAACGTGGCAACGACCCCTCGTTCGCCTACATTTCTTCTAACTTCATGACCTAATTTTTCATGATAGTTAGCGATATAAAGAGGTGTGTTCACCTCTTGGAACGATAGCTCCGGATACTGGTGAAAGTACCGGCGTAGTTTTACCATTTCATCATAACGTTCTTCAAGGGCAGTAAATAAGGATTGCATCTTTCAAACTCCTCTCTCTTTTTAGAATTATCAAAAAATAAAATAAGGTATAATAATGCCTCTGTCTGGTTTAACAGACAGAGGACGAGTTACTATAAGAGGGTGTTCAAAAGGTCGAACTTCTTTTTATCCTCCTTTTGAAATCGTACTTTAAATTGATTAAATATTAAATGGAATAAACTGGGCTAAATAGGCTGAAATACGATTAAATATACCGGTAAATAGCAGAATCCCTAAAATAATCATCACAGTACCGCTCGTTTTTTGGATAATAGGCAAATAGCGGTTTACGTTGCGCATTTTGTTTAGTGATTTTGAAAATATAAGGCCAACGAGTAAGAAAGGAATACCGAGGCCAATTGAATAAAAGAGTAACAGTGTCATTCCGCCCCATAAATCTGTTTGCGAGGCTAAAGCTAAGATCGATGCAAGGACGAGACCGATACATGGTGACCAAGCTGCAGCAAACACAAGCCCAAACAAAATCGATCGTAAAAAACTAGCTGTTTTTTTAGGGCGATGTATCCGTTTTTCTTTCATTAGGAAAGAAAGACTCATAATTCCTGTAAGCTGAAGACCAAACAACACGATGACGATGCCACCTAGTTGTTCTAATAATACACGATTTTGAATAAAAAAGCTGCCAATAAAAGTTGACGAGGCACCTAAAACTAAAAAGATTGAGGTGAAGCCGATAATAAATCCGATACTACGAGATAAAATCAATTTTCGATCAGCTTCGATCTGGTTATTTGAAATATTTGTCCCGGTAAGTTGAGCCAGATATGCTGGTACGAGCGGAAATACGCAAGGGGATAAAAACGAGACAATACCAGCAAAAAGGGCAATCCATATTGATAAAAAGCTAAGTTCATTTATTGTCATTCTAAAACCTCCAGAAAGGGTTCGCGAGGTGAGAATATGTAAGAAATAATCATCTTTTTTCTCCCTGTTATTCTATTATAATTCATTTAACTGTAAATAATAAAGTCTGTCACACGATTGTCGTAATTAACACGGTCTGATCATTCTAGATTTCATTGATTACAACAAGGGTAGAGCTACATAGTGCTTCATAGAAATGGTGAGTTGTACATGAGTGAAGTGATCATGAGTTCTTTTGATTGTTTAGAAACAGGCTGGAGTAAAAGTGAAAGTAGATCTTGTGATTGAAAATGCGAACGGACGTGATCGTTTTAGCCAACCATATCATATACCGATTTTCCGTTTTCCTTCTTTTTTTAATGAACGGGTACCGAGCAACTATTCATCGAATGGTGAAACCTTTTAGTGAAAACTATCGTATAGTTATTTTATAGTTACGATTAGGTGAAATTAGCTAGGAAACAAGATATTTTATTCATGACATTCAAATTATTGGTAAATAATATCTGTACATCAAAACTCTTAATTAAAAGGGGGTGGGGTTATTGTTGGAAAAAATAAAGCTAAAGAAAAAAACAATCTTCATGGGAGCAGCATTTATTGGAGTAATGTTTGTTCTCGGAGTTACTTTCTACTTTACTATGATTTTATTTGGCAATTATGTAATTGATAATAAAAAGTTAGTTATGAATGAGGCGTCGGTTCTAGTTGATCAGGACGGAGATGAAATTACGAAGCTTTTTGAAGAAAACCGAGAAATAATCTCTAAAGATGAAATTCCCGAACACGTAAAGGAAGCCTTTATAGCAGTTGAGGATCAGCGTTTCTATGCTCACCAAGGCATTGATTTTCGTGCGATTGGACGGGCCTTGTATCGAGACATCCTATCAGGAAGCAAAGTAGAAGGTGGTAGTACAATCACTCAGCAGCTCGCTAAAAACACGTTTTTAGAGCATGAGAAAACGTGGCTAAGAAAAACAAAGGAAGTGCTCATTGCTGTCAATTTAGAAAAACGTTATGCAAAAGAGGACATTTTAGAAATGTATTTGAACCGGATTTATTTTGGACATGGTGCGCACGGAATACAAGCTGCAAGCCAGCTGTATTTTAATAAAAATGTAGACGAACTGACAGTAGAAGAAGGAGCTTTGTTGGCAGCACTTCCGAAAGGTCCCAATGCATATTCACCAATTCAACATCCGGAAAGAAGCAAACAGCGACGGGATTTAGTATTAAGTTTAATGGAGCAACAAGGGTACTTAACGGCGGATGAAGCTGTTAGGCTGCAAGGGAAAACGATTCCTGCTAATAAACATAAAATTACTAACGATCCCGCTTTTTTAACTTATGTCGATATGGCATTAGAAGAAGCTGAAAAGCGGTATCAGCTCTCTAGAGAAGAAGTATTAAGAGGGGGGTATACGATTGTTGTTCCTATGAATACAGAGTTACAGAAACTTTCATATGAGCATTTCCAAAATGAAGCCGCCTTTCCTAGTAGTAATGGAGAAGAACAAGTAGAAGGAGCCTTTACCTTAATGGACCACCAAAATGGGGGTGTAGCAGCAGTTCAAGGCGGAAGGGATTATCTCAGACAAAGCTTCAATCGTGTGAATGCCAAAAGGCAGCCTGGTTCTTCCTTTAAACCACCTGCAGTTTATGCACCTGCTTTGGAATCGGGTGATTACTATCCGTATTCGTATCTTCAGGATACAGAAGACCTAGACTTTAATGGTTATTCAGTTCACAATGCTACAAAACAGTACAATGGTCAAATGATGATGTACGATGCTATAAAAGATTCAGCGAATGTTCCAGCGGTCTGGCTTTTAAATAACATTGGTGTTTCACGTGCAAAAACTTACTTGGAAGAACAGCTTGTTGAAATTGAAGACGAGGGCTTAGCGATGGCTCTTGGTGGTTTGGCGGAAGGCATTAGTCCACTTCAGCTCGCTTCTTTGTATAGCCCTTTTGCCAATGGTGGGACGTATCACGAGCCTTATTTTATTGATGCCATTTACGATCGTAATGATGAGGAAATTCAAGGAAAAGACAACGTAGTCAAAACTGTTTTATCTCCTCAAAATGCCTGGAACTTGACGAGAATGCTAGAGGCGGTCGTTGCAGATGGTACAGGAAAAGCGGGTGCCTACGATGGTGCGTTAGCGGGGAAGACTGGAACGACTTCCTTTGAACCGATTCCTGGAGCAGCACGCGACTTATGGTTTGCAGGCTTTACTCCTGAATATGCTGGAGCTATTTGGATGGGTTACGATCGCACGGATGAAGAACATTATTTAACATCTGCAAGTGATGTCCCGACTAAGCTATTTAAATCGATTATGCAAGACGCAAAAATAGAGGGGATTTTGCGTAACATTGCTTTTGAAGTGCCTGAAGAAGTAGAGGATATTGAGCCCCCGATTCGGTTTGTAGATATTGGGGACTTAGAAGCAGAGATTAATGTACGTTGGAATGGTGCTCACGTTCAGTTAAACTGGACGGGAAGTGAAGATGATCGACTTCATTATAAAATTTACTCCGTCGTTGAGGGTCAGTTGGAGGAAGTTGACCAAGTAGCAGGTGAGAGCCATTTTACTGTAGAGCGGGTGAATCCTTTTTCTACAAACGAATTTGTTGTTATTCCTTATAGTCCCCAAACCAAACAAGAAGGTCCGCCATCCAACCGTGCGCAAGTAAGCTGGAGGTTATTTTCTCAAGATGCTTCATAATAAGTATGATGACGATAAAAGCAGTTCGCAATGGCGAATTGCTTTTTTCTAATGATGTCCCCATATTAAATTCATGGTTAGTGTACAACAATTGGGAAAAACGTCAGCATCTGCGAAAAGTTTAAATGTCACTGAATTAGGTGTGTAAGAAGTTTCAACAATCGAAGGAACTCCTGTTGCTTTAATAACACGGTCTACTTCCATGTCATTACCAGCTTGTGCATAATACATTAACTCGTGCATCATTTTAGGTGAAGAGACAAGACTGTTTAAAACAATAGCGCCGTGCTGTAATAACTCTTGGTACGATAATAAAGATTGTTGGAACAGACTGATATTAATCGGGGGATAAGGATACTCCGGACGGTAATAAGGGTGAGAAGGTCCTCGATAATACATTGAAAAACTACCTCCAGTAATTTTCAACACTCTATACAACATATGTTATACCCTAATTAAAGTGTAAGGTGATTTTGATGTAAGGTTTTTTACTCAAAGCTTCTTCCTTTCTCTAACCCTAAAAAAGAAAGCGCTCGGACCTTTAATCCGAGCGCTTTTTCTTATACTTTAAGAAAGTTTAACTTCTCTAAAAGGATAAATTATAAGCACAACTAAAGCTTTCTTTATAAAAAGGATAACTACTGTAGCGGATTTGAACGAAGGTCTTATCTTATAAAAAAGCAATAATCTTTTAGGAAGCTGCTTTAACAAAAGGCCACTATGCAGTTTTTCTAATAAAAAGTTAAGTTTTGAGCAAGATAAGGAAAAATAACCCTTGAAAGGAAACCGCGTTGTATGTGGCAGTTTATTCAAGATCGGTTTTTAGGTTTTGTTCCCGAAAAAAGCACCTTATTTGCGGCAGTTACCTATTTGGTCATTTGTTTCGTATCATTAAAAATCTCCGGAAAGATGACCAATGCTTTTTCTCTTCCTTGGCAAAAGGAAGAAAATCAAAAGGTGCGCAAGCAAATAAAGAAAGAAGGGAAGGCAAAATGAAATCACAATCTTCGAGTAACTATACGATGTCTCCCTTTGAAATGTCAGTGGCCCATGTGTCGTTTACAGTAGGCGCTGGTATATTGACGATGCCTAGGGCTCTTGCCATTGTTCTCGACAGTCCTTTTGGGTGGGTTTCTCTTATTGTAAGCGGCTTGGTGACGCTTCTTTATATATATTTAATCGTCAAGCTTCAGGGAAGAATGAAAAATGAAAGCTTGTTTGATTATGTCGAAAGATCTAACTCCCTG
The DNA here is from genome assembly GCF_002352765.1 of Alteribacter populi. Lineage (NCBI taxonomy): Bacteria > Bacillati > Bacillota > Bacilli > Caryophanales > Bacillaceae > Alteribacter > Alteribacter populi. The sequence goes on from NZ_KZ293963.1 coordinate 4,389,947, forward strand.
AAATGGGTGGGGAAGGTCTTCTCTATTTTATTCTTTGTCTACTTCCTTGCATTTTTCTGTATCGAGGGCAGGATTTTAGCAAGTGTAGTGCATATATATTTGCTCGATCAAACGCCACTAGAAGTCATTTTTTTACTTATGCTTCTTGCCACTACGTATGCGTGTAGTAAGGGTGTCGAAGGGATTGTTCACATCAGCTTAATTTATTTTCCTTTTCTTCTTCTTGTGTTAGTGATTATAAACCTATTTAATACCGGAAATTTTCAGGTGGTTGAAATGAGACCGGTTGTCGGGAAAGAAGTTGTTGCTGCCCTAAATATTAGGCAAGTCTTTTACTTTTTCTTAGGCTTCGAAATTTTCTTTTTCTTTTTAAAATATGTAAATCCAATAACCCAGACAGGAAAGCGGCAAAAAAAGAATCATCCCCTATTTATTTACTTTCTAGGTGCAGGGTTGATTGTGCTTTTGAAGGTCAGCGTTGTTTTGTTCTCTTATGGTGTATTGACGGTTGAAGGAACGAAAGTGTTGCCATTCCCAACGATTGAGTTGTCAAAGGAGGTAGAACTGCTAGAGGGATTGATCGAGCGCCTAGAACCATTAGTTATTGTTATGTGGATTATGACGATCTTTAATACGATGGCAATTTTACAATTTATAGCTGCGGATATTTTTCATTCACAATGGGTACCGGAAAGAAATGCAAATGTCGTGGCGTTTATTTTTGGGATATTGTCCTTTTTCTTAGCGTTTTACCCGGACTCACTTACTGAAACACTCTTTTTCTATGAATGGGTTGGTTATTTGGGGATTGTCATTATCACGCTTTTCTTGGCTACAGGTTTAATAGTGGTGAGAAAAAACAAACGTCCTTTGACAGGTCCACCTTCTTCACGTGATCAGGGAGGTGACGTAAATGGGTAGAAAATATAAGTATTTTATCTTTTTAGTTACTGTATTCCTGTTTTTGACTGGTTGTTGGGATCGAAACGAAATCGAAGAAATAGGGTTTATAATCGCGGCGGCAATAGGAAGCGCTGAAGAAGTGGAAAAGTTCAAAAAGGGGGAAGATCAGCTAGCCTTAACTTACCAGGTTGCTATTCCGAGTCTTATGACTGGAGGAAGTGAAGAAACAAATGCTGAAGGCACTCCGTTTTTTAATTTGAAAACAACAGAACGGACGAACTTCGGGGCAAACAGAAACATTCCTTCTCGGCAGAGTCGACTTCTGAATTACGAACATTTAAAAGTTATCCTGCTAGATGACGGGCTCATTGAAAAGGGAATGCTTAAATATGTACTTGACTTTTTTCTTCGGGATCATGAAATGAGACGAAATACAGAAGTTTTTGTCGTTGAAGGTGATGCAAGTACGGTGTTAAGTGATGATCAGCCACCAGAACCATTAACTGGTTTAGCGATCAGAAGTACTGCTGAAAATGACTTGCAGGATTTGTCGATGTTAGAGAATGTCACGATATCTGAAGTAACCAACGCGTTATTAAATGAACAAAGCTTTGTTGTACCCCGTGTTATTCATAGAGAGGGAACGTCGTATCGTGTTCGTGGTGGGGCTATATTTAATGCTCAAGGTGATTTTGTTGATTGGCTTACGGATGAATTATCGATTGGCTATAAATTCATGAATGGAAACATGAAAAAAGGCATTATTGAGGCATCATTGGACAATCCGGAAGACATGTTTGTTTTTGAGGCAAACCGGATGTCAGCAAATATTTCATTTCGTTTAGATAATGAAAAGCCTATTTTTGACGTTGAGCTTAAATCGGAAGGAGCATTGGTGGAAAGTTGGATTGAAGATGAAAATGTAATCAAAGAGCAATACTTAAGAGAAATGGAAGAGGTTTTGGAAACGATGGTCGTTGAAAAAACACAGGAGACGATTCGTCAAATGCAGGAGGAGCACCAATTGGATATTTTTAACTTATTACAAAGGGTCCGGCTTCAAAATTATTCATATTGGGAGCAGATACGAGATCGCTGGGAAGGTCCGGAGGGAGAATTTAGTACGGCGGAAGTGAATGTGACAGCTAATATCCGCATACGTCATTTTATGACAAAAGAGCGTTTTTTTTAGCGTTTTCTTGAGAGTATGAGGCGGACAGCTACCTTCACTCTGCTCGTTTCAAAGGAATGACATCCTTAAAACTGAAAAACATGCGAGTTTACGAGTGATTTAATAGAAAGGAGGGGTTTTCGGTGTTCAAAAAACTTTTTAAAAAACTAAATGAAGAACCTGTTCGCCGTCGTGATGAGTATGACATTGAGATTAGTAGTAATCTGGACGAAACTAAACGAACCATTGATCAAACCATTGCAGAAAGCGATGATGTAATAACAAAGGAATTTCGAATTGCTCAAAAGCGTCGTGCAGTGATGTATGTCATCGACGGCTTGACAAATATGAAAACGTTGGAAGACGGTATTTTACGTCCGTTGCTTTATTTTCGTGAGGAACTTCCCCGGGAAAAAGATGAGCAAACCTTCATTGAAAAGGTTTTGCAAGATACAATTATGTTTACCGAAGTAGAAACGACTGACAACCTGGACGATGCGATTCTAGGATTTATGGCTGGCCAGTCCCTCCTTGTCATTGATGGAGTTCAAACCTTCATCCTCATTGATGCTCGTGAGTTTCAACAACGAGGACTTCAGGAACCGCCAAGTGAAGTGCTGGTTAGGGGGCCGCGTGAAGGATTCAATGAAGTGTTGCATACGAATGTCATGCTCGTACGTCGGAGAATTAGGGACCCGAATTTTATTGTACAGTTTGGTCAAATCGGAAGACGGTCGAAACGCGATTTTGCTCTCATGTATATTAAAGGTATTGTTGATCCTAAGCTGGTCGATGAAATGCGCTATCGGCTTTCATGTATTGACACAGATGATACTGAGGAATCAGGAAATATAGAACAGCTAATTGAGGACAATGTATTTTCTCCTTTTCCACAAGTCCTAAGGTCTGAACGTCCCGATAAAACTGTCGGTTCTTTGATGAACGGCGGAGTGGTCGTATCGCTAGACGGGACGCCCTTTGCTCTTTTAGCGCCTGTTACACTGCAATTCTTATTTAAATCACCAGAAGATAACTATGACCGCTGGCAAATTGGAACAATGATCCGGTTTCTTCGTTATGTTGCCGGATTTATTGCTTTGTTTTTACCGGCCATTTATATCGCAATGGTTTCTTATCATCCGGGAATGATCCCTACCTTGTTAGCAATTTCGATAGCAGGTACTAGAGAAGGGGTTCCTTTTCCTTCTTTTATTGAAGCTTTTATGATGGAGTTCACTTTAGAACTTTTGAGAGAGGCAGGAATTCGCTTGCCGCAGCCAATTGGGCAAACGATTGGAATCGTTGGTGGCTTGGTTATTGGCGATGCCGCTGTACGTGCTGGGATTGTAAGTCCAATTATGGTCATTATTGTCGCATTAACTGCTATTGCTTCGTTCTCATTACCTTCGTACAATGTAAGTATTACGGTAAGGATGCTCCGTTTTGCGATGATGATCATGGCTGCTGGTTTTGGTTTATATGGGATTGTCATTGGCTTTATTTTTATAACGATTCACGTAGCGAGCTTAAAGAGCTTCGGGAATTATTATATGAGTCCACTTGCACCTTATCGTTTTCGAGATTGGGGAGATTTGCTATTTCGCGAGCCGTTGTCAGGGCATACGAAGCGCCCTCAAGTTCCTAATACAGATGATGATACGAAGAGTAATTGGACGAAGTGACAGAAACTATAGCGAATTTATGACAATTGAGCCCTCAAACTGTACTTTTGATCTTTCCATTAGTATATTTGTAACGACTAATATTTTTAAATAAAATGTGCGAACGCAGGAAGTGGCAATAAAATTAAAGGAATAAAGTTTACATAAGAGAGGTGCTCAGCATGTTTAACGATCGTTTTTTAAAAGCTTGCCGGAAGGAAGAAGTAGATCATATTCCTGTTTGGTATATGAGACAAGCAGGGAGGTCACAGCCTGAATACAGGAAAATCAAAGAAAAATATTCATTAGAAGAAATTACGAAACAGCCTGATCTATGTGCGTGGGTAACGAAGCTACCTGTAGATCAATACAACAATGACGCTGCGATACTGTACAAAGATATTATGACACCATTACCGGCCATCGGGGTTGATGTTGAAATCAAAAAAGGAATAGGACCAGTCATTGATAACCCGATAGAATCGATGGGCGATGTGGAACGCTTAGGCTCAATCAATCCAAAGCAAGATGTCCCTTACGTCTTAGAGACGATTAGTCTTTTGCGTGAACAATTATCTGTGCCGTTGATTGGATTCAGTGGGGCTCCGTTTACGTTATCTAGCTATATGATTGAAGGAGGTCCTTCAAAAAATTACAATAAAACAAAATCATTGATGTACAGCGAACCAGAAGCATGGTTTATGCTTATGGATAAACTAGGTGATATGGTTATTGCATATGCTAAATCACAAGTAAATGCAGGTGCACAGGCGATTCAAATATTTGATTCCTGGGTCGGTGCATTGAATGTTGTTGATTATCAAACGTATGTAAAACCGGTTATGGAGCGGATTTTTTCAGAGCTGCGTGAAATGAACGTTCCGTTAATCACATTTGGAGTAGGAGCCCGTCATTTAACAAAAGACTGGCATGATTTACCGGTAGATGTGGTGGGTCTTGATTGGCGTTACCCAATTGGACAAGCAAGACAAGACGGTATTACTAAAGCCGTTCAAGGAAACTTGGACCCTTCTGTTTTGTTAGCTCCTTGGGACGTAATTGAGAAAAAAGCAAAAGACGTGATTGATCAGGGGATCGAGCAACCAGGGTTTATCTTTAACCTTGGTCATGGGGTATTTCCTGAAATTAAACCTAAAACGTTAAAGCGATTAACGTCGTTTGTTCATGAATACTCTGCAGAAAAATTAGCGAAGTAGTACTAAATGGATGTTGCAACGAAGAGATTCGACAGCTATTTTTAGCAGACTTTTTGAACAACCTCTAATGAAAATTAGATCAATGTTATAGATAGGAAGATGGAGGCGTTGGCAATGAAAGAAACTTATGGATTGTTAGTTATGGCATATGGTACCCCTCGAAATTTAGATGAAGTAGAGCCTTATTACACACACATTCGTCGTGGTAGAAAGCCTTCTGAAGAACAATTGAATGATTTAGTGGAACGTTACGAAGCCATCGGCGGTATTTCTCCATTGTCTCGAATTACTGAAGAGCAGGCGCAAAAGTTAGAGGCCGAGCTGAATAAACGCTATAGCGACCGTCAGTTTAAAGCTTATCAAGGTTTAAAGCATATCGATCCGTTTATTGAAGATGCCGTACATCAGATGAAGGAAGACGGTATTAAGAATGCGGTTAGTATTGTCCTTGCCCCTCACTACTCGACGTTTAGTGTTAAGTCTTATAATGGTCGTGCGAAAGAAGAATCGGAGAAAATTGGTGGACCCGAGATCAAAAGTGTTGAAAGTTGGTATGATGCCCCTAAGTTTATCGACTATTGGGCAAATCAAATCAAGCAAACAATGGCAAAAATGTCAGAGTCTGAGCGTGAAAAAGCAGTTGTAATTTTCTCTGCTCACAGCTTACCAGAGCGAATCTTGCAAAATGGTGATCCCTATCCGGACCAGCTGCAAAGGACTGCCGATTTAATCGCTGAAAAAGCAGGTTTGAAAAATTACACGATTGGTTGGCAAAGTGAAGGGAATACGCCTGAGCCGTGGATCGGTCCGGATGTACAAGATTTAACGCGGAACCTCTATGAAAATGATCGGTATGAAACGATGATTTATTGCCCAGTAGGTTTTGTAGCAGATCATTTGGAAGTGCTCTATGATAATGATTATGAGTGTAAAGTCGTCACAGATGAGCTTGGCTTAGCTTATTATCGCCCGGAAATGCCAAACGCAAAGGACGAATTTATCGACTGCTTAGCTACTGTGGTTGAAGAGAAATTAAAGGAAGACGAAGAATGAGCAAACCTAAAAGAATTGCTGTGATCGGTGGCGGTATTACCGGTCTAAGTGCTGCTTATTATCTTCAAAAAGAAATTCATGCGGAAGGTCTCAATGTGAACTGCGTATTATACGAAGGGGCGGACACTTTAGGTGGAAAGATAAAAACTGAGTATTTCGATGACTTTGTGATCGAAAATGGTCCCGATTCATTTTTAGCACGAAAAACAAGTGCTGCAGAATTGGGAGCTGAAGTAGGACTAGAGCAAGATCTTGTTTATAACAATGCCACGAAATCTTACATTTTACATGGTGGAGAGCTTTACCCGATGCCCGGTGGAGCGATTATGGGTATCCCTACACAATGGGGGCCGTTCCTCAGCACGAGACTTTTAAGTCCTATGGGGAAAATACGTGCAGCTGCGGACTTAGTGTTACCTCGTTCTTCTAAAAATGGGAGTGACCAATCGTTAGGGCATTTTTTTCGGAACCGTTTAGGTGGTGAAGTGGTTGACCGTTTAATCGAGCCGCTTTTATCTGGCATTTATGCTGGTAATATTGATCGGCTAAGTTTACAAGCGACGTTTCCACAATTTCAACAAATGGAAGAACAATATCGTAGTCTTGTAGTTGGGATGAAATCATCTCTGGTTAAACGAGGCCATGATGGACAAAAGAGAACGACAGTAAAGAAAAATGGGATGTTTCAAACGTTTAAAGGCGGTTTAAACTCCTTAGTTACAGCTATTGCTGATCACTTGGATGAGGGGACTGTTCATACAGGAACGCCTGTAACGAAAATTAACAAAGAGAACAACGGTTACACACTTTCTTTTTCAGATGGACGCATAGATCAAGTGGATCGAATCATTTTAACTACCCCGCATCAAGTGACTGCAAAACTTTTTGATAATATGACGATTTTCGATGAGATAAAGGATGTTCCATCAACCTCTGTTGCAACCGTAGTATTGGCTTTCGATCCTGCAGCGATTAAAAAAGATATTGATGGATCCGGGTTTGTTGTCTCAAAGAAAAGTAACTATAAGATCACTGCGTGCACGTGGACTAATAAAAAATGGAGTCATAGTGCGCCAGATGACCGCGTTCTCTTGAGAGCCTATGTCGGCAGGGCAGGTGAGGAGGAGATCGTCGACCGCCAGGATGAAGAAATTATCGCGACGGTTCTTCAGGATTTAAATCATATTATGGAACTTGAAGGTGAGCCGGAATTTTACCGGATTACAAGGTGGCGAAACGCAATGCCTCAATACCTCGTTGGCCATAAGGATAGACTGTTAGCTTTGAAAGCAGAGATGAAGAAAGAGCTTCCCGGTGTTTACTTGGCAGGGGCTTCTTATGAAGGTATAGGCATTCCAGATTGTATTGATCAAGCGAAAAAAGCAGCGGGTGAAGCACTTTTATAAATGTTTTCTTGAAAATCTGTCTCTCTTTGATGGGCAGATTTTTACGAGAAAGTATAAAGCGGATACATCATTGAGACTTAATAAACATGGGAGCTAACGTTTTAATAAAAGAGCTCCCTCTATGCTCAAAAAAATACCGTACGCTTTTGGCGTACGGCTCCAACAGGGAGAGGAAATATGAGAAAAGTGGGGGAGTTATGTTAGGTACATACCCCGTATATGCGAATTAAAACCTGGTTTTAAAAATATTTACTTGTTTTTTCGATTGATTTCACCAGCAAGAGCGTAAAGGACAATCCAAGATGCAAAGTGAGAACTGAAATCAGTTTCATCTTGCTGAGGATACACTTCTACAAAATCCATTCCTCCGACTCCTCGCTTGCATACCTCGTAAATAATCGTGAGAAGTTCATATGACGTCAGCCCGTTCCCATCGGCTGGACCACCTGGATTAAAAGCATGATCCATTACATCACTACAAATGCTCAAGTAAACAACATCTGTTTCTTTCGCAGCTATATCATAAACCTGATTTGCAAAAGCACGCAGATCTTTTGCTTCTCTTACGTCATTAATAGTTAATGTCGTCGCCCCTACTTCTTTTGCTAAACGTCCGTTCTCAGGTTTGTTTCTTGGTCCGTGAATTCCTAGGTGTACAAGGCTTTCATTACGTACACCTTCTGTCTCATAAAGTCTGGCGAAAGGTGATCCTCTGCCGTAGGGGTCTCCCACTGAGTGTTCGTTGTTGTCATAGTGTGCATCTAAGTGGATAATGCCAACTTTTTTACCGCTGTGTTCTATGAGAGACTCGAGGATTGGGTAAGTTATCCCGTGATCTCCACCCAAAGCAATAGGGAAGGCTCCGGATTCCCAAGCTTTTTTGGCAAACTTGCTTATCTTATTTTTTGTATCTTCTGGTTCTGCCGGGGTCACAGCAACATCGCCCATGTCACCTAATGTCATATGTTCAAACACATCGATATGGTCTAGTTCAGGAAGGTATCCGCTGTATCTTCCTGAGGAGAGACGCATAACCTTAGGTCCAAGTTCACACCCTGTATAATCTCCCCAAGTAACGGCACCTTCCCATGGAACTCCATAAATAATGGCATCGACATCCTTTATTGATTCAGGAGACTTGACGAGGTTTTTTGCTCCAAGAAAACAAGGGGTATTTCCATAGATCATTTTTTCAGACATTTTATGTAATCCTCCTTTGTTGTTTAGACTAAATGAAATCCTTTACACTTTCCTTATTTCAAAGCGTAACACACTTAGTATGTTTGATTACAAAATTAAAGCTGTCGAAATAAAGTTTTGATTTCGTAGTATTTGTCGAAAGCTACCGAAACTTGAAGACCTCTTGTACCTTTTAGGGAAGATGAGTTAGATTTGTCGGAAAATTAATGAGACATTGAATTTAAAATCCCTTATACTTAACAAAGGTAAAAAAAATAAGGGGAAAAAGTCATGAACACAAAATGTAATAAAACGAAAACGGTTGTCTTATTATTGGCCAAAGAGAAGAGAACTATTTTAGAATCTGTGTTAATGCAATTGCCTTATTACAGTCACGGTAGCGAGAAAAGAGTCAAGTCCAAGTTTTCTGAACTTTTCGAAACCATGCTTGAGTATTTAAATGGTAATCCAGTCATAAACCTTAACCAGTATGGTAAAGATGTAGCGCGATACAGAGAAGAAGCAGGGTTAAATTTTGAAGAGTTTTTAAATTCTTTTGATGAGACACGTCTTTTTGTGGCACAGTACATTCAGTCCTTGCCCTTGGAAGTTGAAGAAATTAATGAATCCCTTATTATGCTGAATGAATTCTTTTTATCAATTCAAAAACATACGTACGTGCATACAACTTATTTGAAAAACTTAGAGATCGAAAAAAAAGATGAGTTGCTTCATTCATTAGAGGAAGATCGTATGGAGATTTTGGGGAAAATTTCAACGAGTTTTGCTCATGAATTCAGGAATCCTCTTACGTCTATCAAAGGGTTCGTTCAATTATTGGAACGAAGAATACCTGAAAATTTACAAGAAAAAGCATATATCGACTATATCAACCAGGAAATTAAAGGGTTGGAGGAAAATGTGAATCAGTTTTTAATGCTATCGAATACAAAAAATCACCAGGACGAGCTGTCTGATATGATTTGGCTTCATCATTTATTATTATCCATTACCGAGGCTTTTCGGCCAGCTTGCATTGAAAACGATATCAAACTCACCCTGGAAATTCAGGATACACTGTTAACACAAGGTTCTGAGGAACAACTGCGGTTGGCAGTTATGAAAATCATTCATAATGCTGTAGATGCTCTCATGTATGTAGAACATGAGCGAATTATTCTCATCCGTGCGAAGCTTCAAGATGGGAAAAACAGTATTGTTATTGAAAACAATGGACCTAAAATTCCTGAATACTTATTGGAATCGATGTTTGAACCTTTCGTGAGTACAAAAGAGTTAGGAAAAGGGCTAGGTTTAAGTGTTTGCAAACAGGTTATTGAAAAACATAAAGGGTCGTTAAATTGCATATCCAAGAAAGGTTTGACGGTTTTTGAAATGTGTCTTCCTTCTCTTTAAACTATAGAACAATAAAACGTAATTCAATCATAAAAATACGTGCTTTTTTTAGAATGCCTGTGCTATGATTACAGGTAGTCAACTGAGCTATACAAGTATCTGGGAATCATCACGCTTCTTTAGGAGTGTTGTTTTTGTGACAAAAGAATGGCATCCAGTAGAACTTTTACGCCATTACCGGCATGACTGGCTAAATCAAATGCAGTTAATTAAAGGTAATTTATCGTTGGGAAAAACAGAACGAGTGGAAGTTCTACTAAATGAAATTATTGAGCAAGCAAGAAATGAAGCGAGGTTATCAAATACAAATGGAGAGCATTTGGCTGAATATTTATTGACCTTTAACTGGGAACATCATAATTTTCATTTGAACTTCGAGGTTGTTTCAGAGCCCCGCGATCTTAAAGCTAAGCAAATGAGGATATTAAATGTAATCAAACGTCTATTCACGTGGTTTGACCGCCATTGTTATTCCGGCGCGGACAACCACCTTCTTTTTGTTATGAGCGAAGAAGACGGAATTCCGGTGATTGACTTTGATTTTCAGGGTAAACTTAATATTGAAGTGCTTTCTCTAGAGGAACTTGAGGAAGTCGTTAGTGTAACAGAAGAAGTGGAAATAAAGGAAATTGAAATGGGTCAAACTGAATGTTTCATTAGGCTCCATTTTCATGATTAAGTTTGACTGGGAAATGATTGAGGTGAAGTTCGATGTTTGTGGATAAAGTTAAGATTTATGTTAAAGCAGGAGACGGCGGAAATGGGCTTGTTGCTTACCGCCGGGAAAAGTATGTACCAGACGGAGGACCAGCTGGAGGAGATGGCGGACGAGGAGCAGATGCTGTTTTTGTTGTTGATGAAGGTTTACGTACGTTAATGGATTTTCGTTATCAGCGCCACTTTAAAGCTGAACGTGGTGAAAATGGGAGACCAAAAAATCAGCATGGTAAAGGTGGAAAAGAAATGGTCGTTCGTGTCCCACCTGGAACAACGATTTTAGATGAAGATACTGGAAAGGTAATTGCTGACTTAACAGAAGAAGGTCAACGCCATGTGGTTGCCAAAGGCGGTCGTGGCGGACGGGGAAATTCTCGCTTTGCGACACCAGCAAACCCTGCTCCAGAGCATGCTGAAAATGGACAACCTGGGGAAGAACGTAACTTAGTTCTAGAGCTTAAAGTTCTTGCTGATGCCGGGCTAGTTGGATTTCCCAGCGTCGGGAAGTCTACATTATTAAGTGTTGTCTCAGCTGCGAAGCCAAAAATTGCTGACTATCACTTTACGACGCTCGCACCTAATCTGGGTGTTGTAGAGACCGAGGATTCCCGTAGTTTTGTGATCGCTGACCTACCTGGTTTAATTGAAGGGGCCCATTCTGGAGTTGGCTTAGGTCATCAATTTTTACGTCACATTGAACGGACTCGAGTGATTATTCATATCATTGATATGTCAGGGCTAGAAGGCCGCGATCCTTACGAGGATTACCTCACGATCAATGAAGAATTAAAACAATACAAAATGCGGCTGACAGAGCGTCCGCAATTAGTTGTTGCAAATAAAATGGACATTCCTGAATCTGAAGAGAACCTTGCAGTCTTTAGGGAAAAAGTTGGTGACGATGTTGAAATCTTCCCTATTTCCGCCGTCACAAAAAAAGGACTTCGTGATCTGCTCTTAGCTATTGCTGACACAGTTGACTCAACAGATGAGTTTCCTCTATATGATAAAGAAGAGAAAGAGCAGCGCGTTCTTTATAAGTTTGAGAAAGAAGAGGTACCTTTTACTATTTCTCGTGATGATGACGGCGCTTATGTGATTGAAGGTGCCGACATTGAAATGGCATTTAAGATGACTGACTTTAATCGAGATGATTCCATTCGACGTTTTTCAAGAAAAATGCGGCATATGGGAATTGACGACGCTTTACGTGAACGAGGTGCCCAGCACGGAGATACGGTACGAATCTTACAATATGAATTTGAATTTGTAGAATAATAAGAGGGTGTATTAAAAGGTTAGTTTTCACCTTTTGATACACCCTCAAAGCTTAAAAAGTTGAGAGTAACATTTTTGTCTGCTCCAAATGTGTTTGTCATCAAAGGCATTAGCTTCTATAATTGATACACAAAGGGTGGTGATGTTCGTGAAACGGCGTACTGATCAATTTTATTTAGTAAGAGAAGATATGCTTCCGGAAGCCATGCTAAAAACGGTGGAAGCAAAAAAGCTAATTGAAAGTGGGAAAGTAGAAAGAGTCAGTGAGGCTGCCCAAAAAGTAGAAATGAGTAGAAGTGCCTTTTATAAATATAAAGACGGTATTTTTCCTTTTCACACAATGGTTAAAGAAAAAATTATTACGCTCTCCATCCATTTAGAGGACCAGTCAGGTGCTCTTTCGAAGCTATTATCGATTATTGCTCACGAAGGTGGGAATGTGTTAACCATTAATCAGACGATACCGTTACAAGGTAGAGCAACATTGACGGTTTCTATTGAAACCGCGGCAATGACGTCAAATATTAATCGATTAGTACAAAAAATTGAAAGTTTAGATGCAATAGAAAAAGTGGAAGTTATTGGATCTGGGACTTAATCTACTCATCTGCATAGAATTGTGTGAAAATAACAAAAATACGTGTTTGAAAGGAGGCATAAAAAGAGCCGAGTAGATTGGATCGGTATTTAGCAGGAGGTTTTATTCTCCAACAGCTTTTTTTAGCGTACTTTTTGAACATCCTCATAAAGGTGGTGTGTCAGTTATGAAAGTCGGTTTCCTCGGGCCAAATGGATCTTTTTCCCATATTGCAGCGTTTTCTTTGTATCCTAATGATGAAATTATTGCTTTTTCTACCATACCTGACAGTATTGATGCTGTGAATGAAGGAAGAGTCGATAAAACAGTCGTTCCTTTAGAGAATACGATTGAAGGTTCAGTCAATATCACCCTTGATTATATTCTTCGCTATCACCGGCTATCAATCGTTAAAGAAGTAACTGTTCCGATCGATCAGCATTTATTAGTGGCCGGGGGTTACAAAGCAACTTGGAAAAAGGATATTAACAAGATTTTTTCTCATCCTCATGCAATAGCACAATGTCATTTATTCATTCGGAAAACCTTTCCAAATATGGAGATTGAATATACAGACTCTACTGCTTCAGCAGCGAAGTATGTTTCTCAACATCCTCATGAAGCTGTTGCGGCTATAGCTAATGCACGAGCAGCGGATATTTACAACCTTAATGTTGCACAACCTTACATAAATGATTACACAAATAATCATACACGGTTTGTTGTATTGGATCGTGAAAATACGGTAGATAAAGGGGCGACAAATGAGGGGGCGTTTAAGAGTGATAAAACGACGATCCTCGTTACACTTCCTGATGATCATTCAGGGGCGCTTCACCAAGTGTTATCAGCTTTTGCATGGAGGAAATTAAATTTGTCGAAAATCGAATCCAGACCAATGAAAACCGGTTTAGGAAATTATTTTTTTATTATCGATGTAGATAAAAAACAAGATGACGTGTTAATACCAGGTGCGATTCAAGAAATTAAAGCTTTAGGCTGTGGTGTTACTGTCCTAGGGAGTTATCCTTGCTATCAGCTAAATGATGATCAACTTCATAAAAATGACCAGGCGACCTCTTAATTAATTCGAGAGGTTGTTTTTTTGTACTTTAAAGAAAGGAAAAAAGGCAATTAAGATTTGGTTTAACAAACTCAACTACTTAATGACTTGAGGTTACTAAGTATTAGCGTATTGTTGGGTTTAAAAGTTCAATTACGTCTCTTTAAACTGTTCCTGGAATTTGGTTCTACTATCTAACCTCTTTAAAAATAGTTATACATCTTATCCAGCTTACATAAAGTGTGATGAAAGGGACTGTACGGTTTATGTTTTCTAAAGGTGACCAATCGCCCATTCATGCATAGGATGTAAAGAAAACGTATGGGAGGGATCAAAGAAAGTGAAAATTCATATTGTCCAAAAAGGCGATACGCTTTGGAAGCTATCACAAAAATATGGCGTAAATTTTGACGAGTTAAAGTCTGTAAATAATCATTTAAGCAACCCAGACCTGATTATGCCAGGGATGAAGATAAAAATCCCGACAGGGGGAGTACAGGCAAAAAAAGAGGCGCCTGTGGCAGGAGTTGCTAAGGAACAGCCTGTTAAGGAGATGCCAAAAGTAAAGGAAGCACCAGTGGCACCACAAAAAAAGCCGCCTTCAATAAAAGAGGAGAAAGAAGCACCGGTAGCAAAAGCGGCTCCACCTCCGCAACCTCAACCTTCTTATAAAGTGCAACAAAAAATGAATTTTAATTTTTATAAGCAGCAAGCACAGCCTAAAAAAGAAAAACCTAAAATGCCAGAGCCTCCAAAAATGCCGAAGCCAAAGGAAGAGCCTAAAAAGGTAAAGCCTGCAAAAAAAGAGGAGCCTAAAAAAGTAATGCCGGCTAAAAAAGAAGAACCGAAGAAAAAGGAGCAAGTTCAAGGGAAGAAAGAAACCGCTCCTAAGGGGATGCCAACCGGAATGACTATGCCCCAAGCCGCCCATCATCCGCAAATGGCTCCTCAAGCACAAATGATGGCTCCACAGCCACAGATGGCTCCACAGCCACAAATGATGGCCTCACAGCCACAATATGATTGTTATCCGGTTTCTCCAATTATGCCAGGGTGCGCGTATCCGTGTGGTAACGGTACCTATCCACAGCAAGTAATGGGTCAACAAGTGATGCCAAACCAGATGATGCCGCAGCAAGTGATGGGTCAGCAAATGATGCCAAATCAGATGATGCCGCAACATGTGATGGGTCAGCAAATGATGCCAAACCAGATGATGCCGCAGCAAGTAATGGGTCAGCAAATGATGCCAAACCAAATGATGCCGCAGCAAGTAATGGGTCAGCAAATGATGCCAAACCAAATGATGCCACAACAAGTAATGGGTCAGCAAATGATGCCAAACCAAATGATGATGGATGACGATTTCGATGATGATCTATATGATAATGACAACATGGTTGAAGGTACAATGTACCAACCAAATGATATGGCGCAAATGTATGGAGATGTGACAGCTCATCAGTTTCAGCCCCATAACATGCAATATCAGACTCCTATGCAAGCACCTTTCGGGAATGGTCCCCAAGGATATGGCATGATGCCAGGCCATCAAGGTGGGATGATGCCTGGATCACAGTCTGGTACTCACGAATACCAAGGTGATTGGGATCGACAAGATAGTGAAGAAGACGATTAAAAACGTGAAGTGCTATACATTCAGTTGTATGGCACTTTTCATTTGTTTCGAGATAAAAATTATGCTCTTATATAAATAGCTTCTCTTCCTCGGCCGACTCGGCTCTTTTTTATGCTCCTTTTGAACACGCACTAAAAGATCCTGTTTGCTTTATGAGCGTTAGGTAAGCGTAAGCTTGCTCTGTCACGCCGTTCGTGTAGTTTACCTCATCCTCTTTTTCCTTTAACTAACAGAATCATTTTTCTCCTTAAACGCCATCCTAAAAGGTGAAAGGAGGAATTTAAAAAACATGAAAAAATGGTTCTTAAGTTTATCAGCAGCTACGATGCTCGTCTCAGGCTTAGCAGGTTGCGGCGGTAACGCCAATGATACAGACGAAGGTGCCCAACAAGGATTTTTTAGAAACCAACAAAATCAGCAAAGAAATGTTGAACAACAAGATGGTGGAGGGTATTTAAACAAACGTCAAGGGATGACTGGTCACTATTATGGGCAAAATGCCGATCAGAACTTTCATCAAAACCGAGGGCGTGAGACAGAGCGTTTCGGGACAAGAGCTGCAAATTATGGTAATCCGATGACAGGTTACCGTACTAGAGCAAGAGGCATGAACCGTACACAAGGGTTTGGTAGAGGTATTACGGGTAATGACCGTCCTGGGATGGTTGATAACAATGGAATTTTAAACCGTTTCAATGCGAATGAAAACCGCATGGGCGGTTATGACAACCACCAGCGATACCGAATGCAGGGAGCAAACAAGCAACAACGTCAAGGC
Source organism: Alteribacter populi (assembly GCF_002352765.1). Taxonomy (NCBI): domain Bacteria; kingdom Bacillati; phylum Bacillota; class Bacilli; order Caryophanales; family Bacillaceae; genus Alteribacter; species Alteribacter populi. The sequence continues at coordinate 4,406,005 of NZ_KZ293963.1, forward strand.
ATGATGCAAGGGAGCAATCAGCAACAACGTCAAGGCATGATGCAAGGACAACAACATCAACGATCTCAACAGGGACAGGGTCACCAAGGTCAGCAAGGCCAACACCGTGGTTACTATGACGGAGAAGATGGTCACTTAGCTCAACGCATTGCTAATCGTGTAGAAGACATGGACAAGGTTGAAGATTGCCGTGTTATTGTAAATGGAGATGACATTGTGATCGGTGTTAATACATTAGATGGCGATGATCAAAGAGTTCAACAAAAAATTCATAGAATGACTTCAGATCTGGATGATCATAAAGACATTTATGTTTCTTCTGACAGAGAACAAGTAGACCGAATTCGTGGAATGGATGACCGTTTAAGAGCAGGGGAACCATTTGATGAAGTTGGAGCTACATTTAACGACATGGTTCAAGACTTAGGAAGAGCAATACAACGTCCTTTTGAAAGATCTCGATAAAATGGCTGGAGACAGGTTATCTGATAACCTGTCTCATTCTCTTTTTACCCTTCTTTCCGGTAATTTTCACATGTGATATATTGAATGAAATAGGAAAGTACAGGAGGAGATACCAATGGCAGGTCATTCAAAGTGGTCAAACATTAAACATCGAAAAGGAAGACAAGATGCTAAAAAAGGAAAAATGTTTACAAGTATCTCTAAAGAAATTTTTGCTGCCGTACGAAGTGGGGGAGATGATCCGGCTTCAAACACTAAGTTGCGACTGGCAATGAATAAAGCTAAAGCTGCGAACATGCCAAACGATAATGTGGAACGAACGATTAAAAAAGCAACTGGAAACCTTGATGGTGTCACGTATGAAAATATTACATATGAGGGATACGGGCCTAATGGTGTGGCGATTTTTGTAGAGGCTTTAACTGATAATAAAAACCGTACAGCTGCTGAGATGAGGCTGGCATTTAATAAAAACGGTGGAAACCTTGGTGAAACTGGATGTGTGGCCTTTATGTTCCAGCGATCTGGTTATTTGGTTGTAGAATTTGAAGCGAACGAAACAGATGAAGAATCGTTGATGCTTGCTGCCATTGAATCAGGAGCGGACGATGTTATGTCTGAGGACGAGGGGCTGGAAATTATTACAGAAGCGGAGACGTTTGAATCAGTTCGTGATTCGTTGGAAAAAGAAGGAGTGACCTTTACAGAAGCGGAAGTTACCATGCTTCCAAATGTAAAGACAAAGCTACCTGTAAATGAAAGCGAAGAAATTCTTCGATTAATTGATGTACTAGAAGATAATGATGATGTGCAAGAAGTGTATCATAATTTAGAAATTATAGATGAATAAGATGGATAAAAATTTCACAGCTGGAAACACTATGTGTATCTACGAAGTGGGGTCCCTAAACGTTGGTGTGAATTTATTGTGTAAATGTAAGGAGGCGTGTATGCATGCTTACCACTTTCTCTTTGAAAGACTTAAATCACCAGTTCTTCAGGATGTTTTTGGTCTTAGCCCTCTTTTTTGTTTGTTTCGTTTCGGCTAACGAAGTTCTACAACCTGTCATTTATGCAGAGGATGATGATGCCTTCGAAGTTACAGGACCGTTAACGGTTGAAGTTGTTCTCCAACGTGTATATCTTGATGGGGAAATGAGTGAAGAGGTTATCGAGGAAGAGATTTTATCGATGGAAGATTTCTGGTCATTTTATGACGACTGGCAGTTATTAACTCACACTCAGGACCAAGTCGTCTTTCAGCAGGAAGTCAATGATATTTCCCCTTTACTTAAGGTGAACGGTTACTTCGGTCTATCAGAAGAAGGAACCTTAAATATTTATAATGGAAAACCGGAACAAGATGATGTTATTCAATCGTTTTTCCAAATTAATACAGACAGGTTAAAAAGTAAGGTGCATTCAGACTTAAAGAGTGGAATTCCTGTTTCCTCTAAGGATCATTATTTGGAAGTGTTGCAAATGTACGAAAAATATTCTGTAACTGATATGTAGTAAAAAGCTGTCTCATATAGGCAGCTTTTTTATTTTTATGCTAAAATAGAAATGTGTGTTCGCATAAAGGGAGAGGTGAGTTAGGTGATTGAATTTGTTACTGGAAAATTGAGTTATATAGATACAGAATATATTGTTATTGATGTGAATGGAGTAGGATACTTAGTTTTTTGCGCGAATCCATTCAGCTTTCAACAGAATGAAGGGAAACAGCTTAAAATATATACATATCAACACGTAAGAGAAGACGCACTCCGGTTGTACGGCTTTCATAATCGCGAAGAAAGACGCCTTTTTGAGAAACTTCTTCAGGTGTCAGGAATTGGCCCTAAAGGAGCGTTAGCTATTTTGGCATCAGGAGCTCCGGAGCGAGTGGTTCAAGCCATAGAAGAAGAAGACGAACGTTTCCTTGTCAAGTTCCCTGGCGTTGGCAAAAAAACGGCACGCCAGATTATTTTAGATTTAAAGGGGAAGCTTCCTGAATGGATGCCTTCTTTGCTAGATCAAGACGGACAGCCTATAGATTCGGGGATACAAAACAATGGAAGCAGCCACCAGGAGTTAGATGAAGCGGTTGAAGCATTAAAGGCACTCGGGTATTTAGACCGTGAGATTAACCGGGCATTGCCAGCATTAAAGGAAAAGCAATTAACTACAGATGGCTATATAAAAGAAGCGTTAAGATTAATGCTTCAAGTGTAAATGTGAAGCCATTCTCTCGCTCACAGGATCGGAGGTAAGTAATATGGAAGAAGAACGGATTGTAAGCGGCGAGACTCAAAGGGAAGAAGAAAAGTGGGCGGAACTATCTCTTCGACCCCAACGTCTTTCTCAGTATATAGGTCAACAAACGGTAAAGGATAACTTAACTGTTTTTATAGAAGCCGCAAAGATGCGAGAAGAGTGTCTCGATCATGTGCTTTTGTATGGGCCGCCGGGATTGGGAAAAACAACTCTTGCGATGATTATTTCCAATGAGATGAATGTGAACTTGCGAACAACAGCAGGGCCTGCAATTGAGAGGCCAGGGGACTTGGCTGCAATTTTAACAGCACTGGAACCCGGTGATGTCTTATTTATCGATGAAATTCACAGGCTTAATCGAGCGGTTGAAGAAGTACTTTATCCAGCTATGGAAGATTTTTGCTTAGATATCGTAATCGGGAAAGGTCCGTCTGCTCGTTCAGTTCGTCTCGATTTACCACCTTTTACACTGGTAGGGGCAACGACACGTGCAGGAATGCTTTCTGCACCTTTACGAGATCGTTTTGGTGTGGTAAGTCGTCTGGAGTTTTATACTCAAGAAGATTTGACGGAAATTGTATCGCGTACAGCCGATGTCATGGAAGTTAATATTGACAAGAAGGCGAGCCAGGAAATCGCCAGGAGATCAAGGGGGACACCTAGAATTGCAAACCGATTGCTACGCCGGGTCCGAGACTTTGCTCAAGTACGGGGCAACGGCGAGGTGACATTTCAACTGGCCAGTGAAGCATTAGTGCTTTTACAAGTTGATAAAGAAGGACTTGACCATATCGATCATAAATTATTAATCGGACTCATCGAGAAATTTAGAGGGGGTCCCGTAGGTTTAGATACGATCGCGGCTACCATTGGGGAAGAGTCTCACACAATAGAAGATGTTTATGAACCTTATTTATTACAAATTGGGTTTTTACAAAGGACTCCGCGGGGAAGAATGGTAACGAACCGTGTGTATAACCATTTTAATTTGGAGGTGCCCGACTATTGATGAACATCCCGAAACTGCTCGTCACAATAGGAGTTGTTCTTATTATAGCCGGTGTCTTATGGCAAGTAGGTGGGCGGTTTATTTCATTGGGGAAGCTTCCAGGAGATATTTTTATTAAACGAGGGAACACGACGATCTATTTTCCCATCGTGACGTCTATTATTGTTAGTATCGTTTTATCGGTGATTTTGTATTTAATTGGTCGCTTTAGATAACGGTCGAACCCAGTAGTTTAATTGGGTTCGACTTCTTTCTGTATGTAACGTTGGCGTATGAGGTTACTTTTTATTATACTGGTGAAGCGTATTTATTTTTTGACAAGAAAGAGGTTTATGGATATGGATGTTTCACAATTTGATTTTGAACTTCCGGATGAATTGATCGCCCAAACCCCGTTATTAGAGCGGGAGAAGTCCAGGTTACTTGTTCTTGATCGGAATAACGGAAGTGTGGAGCACCGGAATTTCTCCGATATAATAAGTTTTTTAAAGGCTGGCGATGCTTTAGTCATTAATGACACGAAAGTAATTCCTGCCCGGCTTTTTGGAATAAAAGCAGAAACAGGAGCTAAAATTGAGGTGCTTCTTTTAAAAGAAAATGGCGATCACGTTTGGGAGGCTCTAGTGAAACCTGCTAAAAGAGTGAAGGTTGGTACTACCGTCTCATTTGGAGGTGGAAAGCTGACTGGTACTTGTGTCAATGAACTGGCTGACGGCCGAAGGGAAATCCGATTCTCTTTTGACGGCATATTTCATGAAGTATTAGATGAGCTTGGGCAAATGCCGTTGCCTCCATACATTCAAACACAACTTGAAGAACGAGAGCGTTATCAAACGGTTTATGCAAAGCATCGCGGATCTGCCGCAGCGCCAACAGCCGGGCTTCATTTTACTAAAGAGCTGTTACAAACTGCGGAGGAAAAAGGGATATCCATTGTCAATGTCACGCTACATGTAGGACTTGGCACGTTTCGTCCTGTATCAGTAGATGATGTAAAATCACACAAAATGCACTCGGAATTCTATCAAATGGATGAGGAAGCTGCATACACGCTTGAAAAAGTAAAAGGTGAAGGTGGACGCATTGTTGCTGTAGGAACTACATCCGCCCGTACATTAGAAACAATTGCTAAGCAAAATAATGGGAAGCTGGTTGCCTCTTCTGGATGGACAGACATTTTTATCTATCCAGGCTACGAATTTCAAGCAATAGATGGCCTTCTTACTAATTTTCATTTGCCCAAATCAACATTGGTCATGTTAGTTAGTGCTTTTGCCGGGAGAGAGAATGTCATGAAAGCATACGGTGAGGCTGTTGAAAATAGGTATCGCTTTTTTAGCTTCGGTGATGCGATGCTTTTGATATAAGAGGCTTAGAGGGGCTGAAAGCGTCCGCCTGTAGCGGATTCGAACGAAGGTCTTATCTTATTAAAAAGCAAATCTTTGAGGGAACTGCTTTAACAAAAGGCCGCTATGCGTTTTTCTAAGACCCAACATTTAAGGAAGTGAAAATAAACATGTCAGCGATCACATATGAACATATCAAGACTTGTAAACAATCAGGTGCTCGGTTAGGACGAGTTCATACACCACATGGCTCGATTGAAACACCGGTATTTATGCCTGTAGGTACGTTAGCAACGGTGAAAACGATGAGTCCTGAAGAATTAAAGGATTTAGGTGCCGAGATTATTTTAAGCAACACTTATCATTTATGGCTAAGACCAGGTCACGAAATCATTAAAGATGCCGGTGGCCTTCATAAATTTATGAATTGGGACCGTCCGATTTTAACTGATTCAGGCGGGTTTCAAGTGTTCAGTTTAAGTGATATTAGAAAAATTACTGAGGAAGGTGTAGAGTTCCGAAATCATTTAAGTGGAGAAAAACTTTTCTTAACGCCTGAAGGCTCTATGGAAATACAAAATGCACTTGGGCCAGATATTATGATGGCCTTTGACGAATGTCCACCTTACCCTGCTGAACATGATTATATGAAAGCTTCTGTCGAGCGAACAAGCCGCTGGGCTGAACGTTGCTTGAAGGCACACAAAAGGCCGGAAGATCAAGGTCTCTTTGGCATTGTTCAAGGTGGGGAATATGAGGATTTAAGAAAACAAAGTGCAGAAGACTTAGTTTCATTAGATTTTCCTGGTTATGCTATTGGAGGCCTATCGGTTGGGGAACCCAAAGACGTTATGAACCGCGCATTGGAATTCACAACGCCATTACTACCACAAAATAAACCCCGTTATCTCATGGGGGTAGGTTCACCTGATTCATTAATTGACGGAGCTATTCGTGGGGTGGATATGTTCGACTGCGTGTTGCCGACACGAATTGCCCGTAATGGTACGCTAATGACTAGCGAAGGGCGGTTGGTTGTGCGGAATGCAAAATATGCTCGGGACTTCCGACCCCTTGATGAAAACTGTGACTGTCATGTGTGTAAGAACTACACTCGTGCATACATTCGCCACCTTGTAAAATGCAATGAAACATTTGGATTTCGTCTAACGACGTACCACAATTTATATTTCTTAACTAACCTCATGAAGAAGGTCCGTCAATCGATTCGTGAGGACCGCCTTCTTGATTTTAGAGAAGAATTTTTTGAACAATATGGATTTAATGAGGAAAACGCCAAAAACTTTTAGTAAAGAAAGTTTAAGCACGAAATGCGTGATGTACGGTAACCGAGTTGATTATTCACCTCGTGAAAATCGTAATACGGCTCGTAAATGTAGGCAATCAAGGCGAAAAAATAATCAAGTGGCCCGTAAAACCTGTGTAAAAATTAGCTAGAGGGTCTCTTCTGAGAGTTAAGTGTTAAGAAAGCATAAAAATCTACGCTTCAATGTCTAGCGCAAGCGACAGCTACGAGGTCACTTTAGCCTGTCAGAATAAGCCAAAAAGCGGCTTAAATCTGCCAGTCGAGGCGCTTGCGCTATTCTTTGAAATTGCTTTTAATACTAAACTTTTAGTCATTTTGGATGTTTTTCATTGATTTTCCCTATAAAGATTGTCTACAATAGTACGGGAGAGTTAACAATGAGTTAAATGAGGATGATTTAACTTTTTCTGATTCTAACGAGGATAAACAAGTTTTTCTGTAGTTATTTGAAAGGGGTGAAAACAATGGATGGTGGAATTTTAGGTGCGTTATTACCTTTATTACTTATGTTCGCGATCTTCTATTTTCTTTTGATCCGTCCTCAGCAAAAACGTCAAAAGAAAGTTCAGCAAATGCACGCTGCGCTTGAAAAGGGTGATAAAATCATCACAATTGGCGGCATGCATGGGACAATCGATGCTATCGATGATGACCGTGTTATCATTGCTGTGGACAATGGTAGTAAGCTAACATTTGATCGTCAAGCAATTCGTGATGTTACCAATCGTGACTAAACACGAACAGAAAGCCGGTTCCTACATGGGGCTGGTTTTTTTATACTCTGGCTCTGTTAAAGCCGTTGTTGTATTGTGATTTGCTTTCGGTGGACGCTTTCCGTGGGCAGGAGACTCGTGCTGTTCCCGCTGGAGTCGCCACCTTCGCTCACCACAATACAACAACTCAGTGTTAACTTCTTTGATAACAATACTAAACTTTAACAGAGTCTAAACTTTAAGAAAGGTTACCTTCCCTAAGTGTAGGATCGGGTTTTTCTACTCCTTAAGATTCTCGCGTTTCCCCTCCGGTCAGGTTAACTCCGAGAATCCCTCCTAATACAGCTGCTCCTGTAAAGCCAGCGTGCATCATAACTTGTTGCAGATCAAACATTTGGTTGTAACCGAGAAATTGCACTAAAAAAATGATTAAGGTATAAAGGATAGCTGTTACGGCGCCTGCGAGCCATCCTTTTCGTTTTGCTTTTCCCCCAGAAATAAAACCTCCAATAAACATGGCGATGAACGAAAACAAAATCAGGAACCAGGCAACGGAACTTTCGTCCATTGAGCTAAACCTTAGAGTTGTTGATACACCAAAGCTAGCTGCCAAGACTAAAATTAAAATAGCTAATATTCCGTAAAGAGCACTCGAAAATAATTGACGCTGTGCCATTTGCTACTCGGACCTCCTCAAAATGAATGGTTTAATAATGTATATTCAATGTGGACAAAAATAGACGAGCAATTTAGTACGGCAAAACATGTTTGTCCTTTTTTGAACATAAGATGTACTGGAGAGAGTGAAGGAGGGGCGGCCAGGATGGATTTGATTCTAACGTTTATTGTTTTTGTGATCAGTTATGTATTTATCATAAGTGAAAGATATAATCGTGCCCTTGTTGCTTGCCTGGGTGGGGTTGTCATGCTTTTCGTAGGTGTTCTAGATTTAAATACTGCGTTTATTGAACACATTGATTGGCATACCATCGTACTGCTTCTTTCGATGATGATTTTAGTTTCAATTACAAGCCAGAGTGGTTTTTTTGAATACGTCGCGATTACGCTTGCCAAATTTGTTCATGGTCGTCCATTGCCGTTATTGATCGTAATTTCTACATTAACTGCAATTGGCTCAGCTTTTTTAAACAACGTGACAACGGTGCTGCTCGTAGTACCCATTGTTTTTACATTAACTCATTTGTTAAAAATCTCAGCAATTCCGTATCTGTTAGCGACAATTCTCGCTTCCAATATTGGTGGAACAGCAACGCTCATTGGTGATCCGCCGAACTTGATGATCGGCCAAGCTGTCGAACACCTCACATTTAACGCTTTTCTGATTCACTTAGGTCCGGTTGTCATTTTCATTTTCTTGGTCATCATGGCTTGGGTCACCTTCCTTTACAGAGGTCAACTTACTGTCTCTCAAAAAGAAAGAGATGCGTTAATGAAACTTAACCCACATGACTTTCTAAAAAGACGAACACTTCTCCTAAAGTCGGTGGCCGTGCTTTTTATAACGACTGCTGGTTTTCTTTTGCAACCTCTACTATCAGTGGAACTTACGAGTGTGGGAATGGCAGGAGCGCTTTTACTTATGTTTCTGACACACGAGGAGCAGCGGACCGAAGAAGTATTTCAATCGATTGAATGGGTAACGTTATTTTTCTTTGTAGGTCTGTTCATGCTTGTCGGAGGGTTAAAGGAAGTCGGGATTATTGATCAAATTGCAAGTTCGATTATCCATTACACAGAAGGTGATGTTCCGAAAACAGCGATGCTCATTTTATGGGTTTCTGGTTTTCTTTCGGGGTTTGTTGATAATATCCCGTTTGTAGCTGCAATGATACCTGTGATTTTCGAATTTCAGGAATACGGTGTGACAGAATTAGACCCACTCTGGTGGGCGTTAGCTCTCGGCGCATGTTTAGGTGGAAATGGAACGCTAATAGGAGCTAGTTCTAATGTAATTGTGGCAGGACTTGCAGTTAAAGAGAAGCAACCTTTTAGCTATGTAGATTTCCTTAAAATCGGAGCCCCTGTTGCATTTGTTTCGTTTGTCATTTCGAGTTTTTATATTTATTTCAGGTACCTGATTTTTTTGTAGCACAACACACTCCCCGTGTTTCCAACTATTACAATGTAGACAATAAGCTGCCTTCGGTGACACTAACGTAAACGAGAAGTTCGTGTAGCGAGGAGTGATAGTTGTGGAAGTCGGAACAATTGCAGCTAGAACGATCGTCATATATTTTGTTATTCTTCTCGTTATGCGTATGATGGGGAAACGAGAAATCGGTCAACTGTCTATTGTTGATTTTGTTGTTTCAATTATGATCGCAGAATTAGCCGTTATGTCCATCGAAAATGTGACTGTGCCAATGGTTAAACAAATCCTCCCTATGCTCATTCTTATGCTCATACAAATTACATTGGCCTATGTGTCGCTAAAGAGTGACAATTTAAGAAAACTAATTGATGGTAAGCCTTCTGTACTCATTAGCCGGGGGAAAATTGATGAATCAGAAATGAGGAAGCAGCGGTACAATTTTGATGATTTAATGATTCAACTGAGGCAGAATAACGTGGAAACGCCAGCAGATGTTGAGTTTGCGATTTTGGAACCGTCTGGAGACTTATCTGTCATTAAAAAGAAAGAAGGTCAGAAAGAGGAGGTTTTTTTACCTCTTCCTCTCGTATTGGATGGAAAAGTCCAAAACAGCCATTTAGAGAAGATGGGGAAAACACCTTTGTGGCTAAGACAGGAACTAAGAAAATTGGGGTACCGCGATATCAAGAAGATCTCTTATTGTGTGTTAAAAGACAACCATACCTTCTATATTGATGAAAAAGATGAGAACTAAAGAAGCTGCCTCCGCTGGTAATAATGGAGGCAGCTTTTTTTATGATTTAGAACGACAGCTACCTTCACGCCGCTCGTCTCAAGGGAAAAGCATCCTTGAGACTTTAAAACATGCGAACTGACCCTGTTTTTAATAAAGGTTCTTTTCGCATAGATTGGTATTTTTATTGATAAATCGAAGGAGCGAAAGACGGCGGCTCCCAGCGGGAAAAGCAACAATGGTTTTCTTGCGACGAGGCTGAAGCGTTGCCCGCGGCAAAGAAGACAACGTGAATCCGAACGAAGTGAAGGAAGAACGGACGTCGCCCTTGTGCCCTGGGGTGAAAGCGTCCGCCTGTAGCGGATTCGAGCGCTTATCTTTTCAAAAAGCAACAACCTTTTGAAAACAGCCTCAATAAAAGACCGCTATGCGGTTTTTCTTAAGAGTTAAGAAATTATAAAAAAATCTACGTTTCAGTGTCTAGCTCCATGCGCCATCGGCTCGTGTCAAATAACCTGCCCGATTAAAAGTAAAAAGCACTTTTTATCGGACAGAACATTTGCATTTCGCCGATAGTCGGGCGCCTTGCGCTTTTCTTGTTAGAAACTTTGTTGCTTTTCGGTCAAGCCAAAAGCAATAATATTCGAGAAACGAGTCTTTAGTTAAAATACTGGCCGATAAAAGGGATTCGTCTCGCTTCATCTTTTTTTACTAAGCCGAGGACAAAAAGAAGAATGGTGTAGACGAATCCTGTAATGGCGATTTGAAGGGTAGTGCGAATGGCCAATCCGCCTGTTAGCGGAATGTATACAATGACGAGATGGGCGACAAATCCTGTGGCGGCTATTGCAATTATCACTTTTAAAAAATCTTTAACGTCGAGCGTAAAACTGATCGTCTTTGCAAGAGTGGCGAAGTGGAGTAAGGTGACTAGGATGAAGCCAGTGACGATTGCAAGCGCCGCTCCCATAATCCCAAGCTCAGGTCTAGAAGCAAGAACAAAGATAGCAGCAATTTTTACTACAGCACCAATCAGGCTATTATACATGGCGGCTTTAGCTAAACTAAGTGCTTGTAAAGCAGCTTGCAGAGGTCCTTGGAAGTAAAGAAAAATGCTAAAGGGTGCCATGATGACGACATAAGCGGCAACTTCAGGTGCGTTATACATAAGTGACATGATCGGCTCTGCAAACATGTAAAGGACAATGGCTGCACCTCCCCCGGAAACTAGAGCAAGACGTAACGCCTGGTCTAGACGGTAATGAATAGTAGCGTAGTTTTTTTGTGAAGCTGCTTCACTTATAGCAGGAACCAAGGAAACAGATAGTGAGTAGGTAATGAATGTCGGTAAAAGTAAAAGTGGAATCACATATCCTGCTAATTCACCGTATTGGGCCGTAGCCACTGCTGTAGCCACGCCTGCAATCGCTAAACTTTGCGCGACAACGATCGGCTCAAAGAAAAACGATACGGAACCGATTAACCGGCTTCCAGTCGTAGGCAAGGCAATGGATAGTAAGTTGTTTAATGTTGAACGCCCGCCTTTTACATGCTCAAAAAATTGCTTGCGGACTTTGAACCTCTTTTTGCGCTTAAACTGATAAATCATAAACAAGAGGGAAGCGAGCTCTCCAATAACGACTGAGATCATTGCACCTGCTGCGGCGAATTCTATTCCATAGGGTAAAAGAGCTGTTGTAAAAGTTGCTACGAGGGTGATTCGGACGATTTGCTCGATCACTTGAGAATAGGCTGTCGGTTTCATATTTTGCAGACCTTGGAAGTAACCTCTTAAAACTGAAGACAAGGCAACGATCGGAACGATTGGCGATATCGCTACTAAAGGATAAAACGCCCTTGCATCAGTCAGTAATGTTTTTGAGATTAGAGGCGCACCGATAACCATTACAGTTGTAAAAATAACACTTAGCACTGCGGTAATTGTGAGGGAAACAACGAGAATTCGTTTAATGCGAAGACGGTCGCCCACCGCATCAGCTTCCGCCACTAGTTTTGAAATCGCCACCGGAAGCCCCAACTGAGTGAGGGCAATGATTAATAATAAAGTGGGAACGGCCATCATGTAAAGCCCGACCCCTTCAGCCCCCATAATCCGAGCAACGACTATTTTATTTACAAACCCGAGGATGCGGGTAATCAACCCCGCGAGAATGAGTATGAATGCGCCTTTTAAAAATGATTGTTTTGTCATAGAAAAGCCCCTGCCTTTTTATCGTAATCAAATTGGTTTTGAGTATAGATTTTTTCTATAAAGATGTATATGCTGAATGGGGGGCCAAGCATGACAAGTCCATTAGTTAAATGAGCTTCCCCAGGATGGGGTGACTTCTGTGTTTGTCACAGGACGTGGCGGTACTTAGCAGAAGAATCCTGTGGCCCGACAGCTATTTTGGGGCGGATTTTTGAACATTCCCGATATAAAATTCAAGGAAATGTAAAACGAAAGGTTAAGAAACTGTTGAATTTGGTCACGTTCAATGGTAGTTATAGAAAGATACATATATAAAGGAGCGACATTCATTGAAAGAGAGACTCACCGATTTTTTTGTAGAAAATTTATCTTTTTTACCACCAGAATTGATCGTAATTATTATTTCAGCTATGCCAATATTGGAACTGAGAGGTGGTATACCGGTAGCGGCTGCTTTTTACGAGTTTACTTACTATGAAGCTTTCATTTATGGCGTTATTGGAAATTTACTTCCGATTTTACCGATTTTATATTTTTTCCGGCCGATTAGTACATTTTTAATGCGGTTTAGCTTATATAAACGGTTTTATGACTGGTTATATAAACGGACAATGAAAAAGAGTGATAAAGTTGAGAAATACGGTGCCATTGGCCTTATTTTATTTACTGCGGTACCTCTGCCGACAACAGGTGCTTATTCTGCTTGTTTAGCAGCAATTTTGTTCTTTATCCCAACTCGAGCGGCGTTTATTGCGATTGCTACGGGAGTCCTTATTGCCGGTCTTGGTATAACGTCTTTCGTATACGGATTATTTGGCTAATGATGAGAGGAGGATTGAGGATGAGTGAAAAGAACTTTGATCGTTGGAAAGATGATTTAATACCTGCTTTAGAGAGTAAAGCAGAAGAGTGGCAGCTTCTTGGCTATGATCGAGTGTCTGTTGAAGATGTATGGCAATGTGTAACTGTAAAGTGGCAAAAAGAGCTAAAAAAAGGAGAACTAACCGAACCTTTACGTGTTCATCGACTAATCGGCGATGTTTTCAGTCTAAAAGCAACGGAATATATGAACTGGCTTACTATTGAAGCGTACAAAGGCCCGGATTATTTTCAAGAAGAAAATCAAGAGCCGTTTCGTCTCGAAGATTTTAATGTCGAAGAATTCACGAATAAATAAGGCGGACATTGACATTGATTTTTTCGTATCGCTATAATGGAAATATTGGGTAAAGAAACAGGCTTTTACCGTCAAATGCATACATATCTCAGCGATTGTTGAATTGAGGTTAAGGAGGATAATCGTTTCATGAAGAAAAAGAGAGGGGTCAAAAAGTGGCGTATAGTGGTGTTCTTTGCCATTATTTTAGCTTTAGCAGGGCTTATTTTTACAAACGTCATGGATCATGCAGATGATATTAAATTAGGGTTGGATTTGCAAGGCGGATTTGAAGTTCTTTATGAGGTCCATCCGGTGAACGAGGGTCAGGAAATTGATCGGGAACTTTTAAGTGATACGGTAAGTGCCATTAACGCTCGAATTGACGTGTTAGGCGTATCTGAGCCAAATGTTAGTATTGAAGGCGACGACCGGGTGCGGGTTCAGCTGGCAGGCGTTACAGATCAGCAAGGAGCCCGGGAATTGCTCTCAACTGAAGCACGTTTGTCGTTTCGTGATGTGGACGACAATGTCCTAATCGATGGGTCAGACCTTGTTGAAGGTGGAGCCGGTCAAAGCTTCCATGCTGATACGAATCGTCCGATTGTCACTGTTACAGGAAGAGATGCGAATGTTTTTGGTGATGCAACAGAAGAAGTTTTAGCGCATCCGGACAGCAGAATGGCGATCTGGCTTGACTATGATGAGGGGGATTCATTTGACGAAGAGTTTGGTAAAGAAGATTCGAAAATCATCTCCGCTCCAAATGTTAGTTCAGTTCTAAGAACAACCGATATCATGATAGAGGGTGCCTTCACTGTCGAAGAAGCCCAGGACTTGGCTGGAATATTAAATGCCGGTGCATTACCAGTGGAACTAGAAGAAATCTATTCCAATGCAGTTGGGGCTTCACTTGGTGAGCGTGCGATGGATATGGCCATTGCGGCCGGGTTTATCGGCATTGCCCTGATTTTTGCTTATATGCTCGTATACTACCGCTTTATGGGGCTGATCGCAGTCCTTACACTAAGTGTGTATATTTACTTTGTTCTCGTCATCTTTAATTGGATGAATGCGGTACTAACACTACCGGGAATTGCAGCGCTAATTCTTGGTGTTGGGATGGCAGTAGATGCTAATATCATCACGTATGAACGCATTAAAGACGAGCTCCGTACAGGAAAGTCTACAATGAGTGCATTTAAAGCTGGAAGCCGTCGGTCATTATCTACAATTCTAGATGCGAACATTACGACTATTTTAGCTGCCGGTGTGCTGTTTTACTTTGGGACAAGCGCAGTTCAAGGTTTTGCGGTCATGTTGATCACGAGTATCCTTGTGAGCTTTGTGACAGCCGTATACGGAGCTAGGTTACTTCTAGGATTATGGGTGAACAGCCGTATACTAAATAAAAAGCCTAAAATGTTCGGGGTAAAGGAGCGTGAAATTAGTGAACTTTGATCATGAAACGACGAAGCTGGATTTTGTCAAACATCGGAAGAAATTTTTCTTAATTTCGGCTGTTCTATTAACTGTCGGTGTGATCCTCCTTTCTACGATTGGCTTGAATTTAGGCATTGATTTTCGCAGTGGAACGACAATGGAAGTATTAGCGGATGAACCGTTAACAGCAGAATCGGTCGAGTCAGAATTTGAATCGGTCGGACTTACAGCAGACGATATTACGTTAGCTGGAGATAATAATGATGTGGCGCGAGCGAGCTTTATTGGTGTACTTGGACAAAATGAAGTATTAGAAGCCCAACGTCATTTTGAGGAGTTATATGGGAATACCCCGACAGTCAGCAGTGTGACACCGTTAGTCGGGGAAGAGTTAGCAAGAAATGCGATAATTAGTGTGTTAATTGCTTCGGTCGGAATTGTCATTTACGTGACCATTCGATTTGAATTTTTATATGGGATCTCGGCGATCATTGCCCTTTTCCATGACGCGTTGTTCATATTAACGATTTTTAGTATTTTACAGATGGAAGTAAACATTCCATTCATTGCCGCTGTTCTCACGATTATTGGTTACTCAATTAACGATACGATTGTTACTTTTGACAGGATTCGTGAGAACATGAAGCTTGAGAAGAAAGTTAAAACGTTTGAAGATGTAGCTCGAGTTGTAAATAAAAGTTTAGTGCAGACGTTGGCCCGTTCCATTAACACGGTGTTGACGGTTGTGTTTGCTGCAGGGGCTTTATTAATTTTCGGCGGCGATGCTATTCGCACTTTTTCACTTGCGTTGGTTGTTGGTCTTGTAGCTGGGACGTATTCATCCTTGTTTATCGCCGCACAGATTTGGTTAGTGTTTAAAGGAAAGCAAGTTGAAAAAAAGCGTTTTGATTCGCAAGTGCAAGGAAACGAAGCTTAATTATTGAAAGGTGGTGCCCTAGACAAAATGTTGTAGGTCACCACTTTTTTTGAAAGATAATTTATAAGAGGACAGCTACCTTCACTCCGCTCGTCTCAAGGGAAAAGCATCCTTGAGACTTTAAAACATTCGAGCTGACGCTGTTTTTAATAAAGGTTCTTTTCGCATAGATTGTTGTTTTTTATTGATAAATCGAAGGAGCGAAAGGTGGCGACTCCCTCAGGAAAAGCAACAATGGTTTTCTTGCGACGAGGCTGAAGTATTGCCCGCGGCATAGAAGACACCGTGAATCCGAACGAAGTGAAGGAAGAACGGATGTCGCACTTGTGCCCTGCCCTGGGGTGAAAGCGTCCGCCTGTAGCGGATTCGAGCTCTTCTCTTATCCGAAAGCAACAATCTTTTGAAAACAGCCTTAATAAAAGACCGCTTTGCGGTTTTTCATTAAGATTTAAGAAATGATAAAAAGCTACGTTTCGGTGTCTAGCGCAAGGCGCCATCGCGATAGTCAGGCGCCTTGCGCTTTTCTTATGTGTTTAGATCGGGAGATAAATAAACCTGAAAGAGTCAGGAGCCCCACCGCAAACTTGGGAATCCTCCCCCAGGTGAAACAGAGGAACATTCTTAAAAAAACATCATAAAAAGAGTATGGACTAATTTTGCTCGAGAAAAATAATGTACATTAGGGTAGGCTAGAAAGATTGAGGTATGGAAGGTTTTAATGGAGGGTCATCAATGACAACAGACCAGGATTTACGCTATAAAAAAGTGAGAATGGGCGCATGGATCGGGATCATAGGAAATGTCGTTCTAGCGATTGTAAAAGCGGTCGTTGGTATTATGGCAAATAGCCGTGCGCTCGTTGCTGATGCGGTACATTCCGCGTCTGACGTCGTGGGATCCGTAGCTGTCCTTGTTGGAGTGAGAGCTGCGAAAATGCCGCCGGACGAAGATCATCCGTATGGACACGGAAAAGCAGAGACAATTACAGCTATCATCGTAGCTGTTCTCTTGTTTGTCGTGGGATTGGAAATCGCTATCAACGCTATAAAAGCTTTTTATGAGCCGATTTTCGTTCCTGGAATGGCGGCGATTTATGCTGTGATTTTTTCGATTATTGTAAAAGAGTTTATGTTTCGATATAAGATTCGTTTGGGTAAGAAATATAAAAGCGATGCTTTAATTACAGATGCATGGCACCACAGATCCGATGTATTTTCTTCGCTTGCTGCATTACTTGGGATTGGGGCTTCCATTTTAGGAGGTACTCTTACTATTGACTGGCTTGTCTATGCAGATCCGCTGGCGGGGCTATTTGTAGCAGGACTTATTATAAAAATGGCTTGGAAGTTAGGGGGAGAAGCCGTCCATAATACGCTCGATCATGTGCTGCATGATGAAGACACCAATGAGATGCTTGAAGAAGCAATGAAAGTTGAAGGTGTGCTGGAAGTTAATGAATTACTAGCAAGAGAGCATGGACACTATGTTATCGTCGACATCAAAGTTGCGGTAAACCCCCATATAACAGTGGAACAAGGTCATAAAATAGGAAAAAAAGTTAAAGATCGACTAATGGAAGACGAATACGTACAAGATGTACGTGTGCATATTAACCCTTATTCGGAAGTGTAAAAAAGGAGAGTGGGAGTAAATGCGAGGGCAATGGGGACTCATCACCGGAATTATTGTTGTCTTAATTATTGCGATTTTTGCAGTCATCAATGTCGAGCCCGTGGAAGTTAACTACTTGTTTGGACAAAATGAATGGCCTTTAGTGCTCGTGATCATTGGTTCCGTCCTTATGGGTGGTTTGATTGTGGGCAGTGTTGGCATTTATAAAATTTACCGACTTCAGCAGGAAGTGAAGAAACTACAGCTTGAAAATGAAGGTCTGAAAAATGATCCAGAAGGACGATCCCGGGTAAAAGAAAGAAGTAAGCGAGCAAAGGACGAAAATAATCATGACGTGACAAAAACAAAACAATAATTAAATGCACATTGTCACCCCTGTGCCCCTCTTGTATAATGAGTGGGTCAGGGGTGTATTTTATGCTTGAATCAAAATCCAGGTGGAACATTGAAACTACAGATGAAACGCTAGTCGATCAACTAGCTGTACAATTAAATCTTTCAAAACTAGCAGCGAGGCTTCTTGTTCAACGAGGTTGGACGAATGTTGAAGAAGCTAAACGCTTTTTACATATGGACGAATCGGCTCTTCATGATCCGTTTCTATTTAAAGGGATGGAAGAGAGTGTAGCTCGAATCAAGAAAGCGATCTCAAACGAAGAACGAATTCTTGTTTTTGGTGATTACGATGCGGATGGTGTGACGAGTACATCTGTTATGTATCAAACATTGAAAAGTTTAGGTGCCGACGTGTCCTTTTATGTACCCAATCGGTTTACAGAAGGTTATGGGCCGAACGAACCCGCATTTCGAAATGCTAAAGATGAAGGTGTTAGTGTAATCATTACAGTTGACACGGGGATATCAGCAGTTTATGAAGCTTCAGTGGCAAAGGAGATAGGGATAGATCTTATTATTACAGATCACCATGAACCGCCACCAGAGCTGCCAGATGCTTTTGCAATTGTTAACCATAAACAAGAAGATTGCCCTTACCCATTCAAATCTCTCGCAGGGGTAGGTGTTGCTTTTAAAACCGCTCAAGCCTTATTAGGCAGGTTTCCCGAAGAGTATCTCGACCTGCTGACACTTGGTACAATTGCAGACTTAGTGCCACTAGTAGAAGAGAATCGTTATCTTGTCCAAAGAGGATTGCCAAAAGTAGCTCAGACGAAGCGACCAGGGTTAAAAGCCCTTATGGAATTATGTGGTGTTCAAGGGCAGGACGTAACAGAAGAGCATGTCGGATTTGCAATTGGACCCAGGTTAAATGCGGCAGGCCGACTAGACTCAGCTGATCCCGCTGTTTCTTTATTAATAACAGAAGATTCGATGGAAGCTGAGGAGATTGCCCAGCAAGTGGACGACTTGAACAAAGAGCGACAAAAGATCGTAAATGACATTACTAAAGAAGCGATTGCCCAAGTTGAGCAGGATGAAGGAAGTCCTGTGATCATTGTTGGTCAAGAAGGCTGGAATGCTGGAGTTATCGGTATTGTTGCATCACGTCTCGTTGAAAAATATTACAGGCCGACGATTGTATTAAGTATTGACTCTGAAAAAGGGGTAGCTAAAGGGTCCGCGCGAAGTATCGAAGGCTTTGATATGTTTCAAAACCTGTCTGAGTGCCGTGAGTGGCTGCCTCACTTTGGAGGGCACCCGATGGCTGCAGGTCTTACAATGAATGTGGCCGACGTTGATAAGCTCAGAAAGAAGCTCAGTTTATTGGCTGATGAGGTATTAAAGTCCGAAGACCTTATCCCAACGAAGCACGTCGATTTAATCGCAAAAGTAAACGAAGTGACAGTGGATGCAATCATGGATCTTCAGAAGCTTTCTCCTTTTGGTGTGGGACATCCTTCACCAAAAGTGATGATTGCGAAAACAAAGATTGGTCAGTTTAAGAAAATCGGTTCGAATAAAGATCATTTAAAAATGACGTTTGAAGACGAAAGCGATTCTTTAGATGGCATTGGTTTTCGCATAGGAGATCTTTATGATCATATTACGCCATTGGACTTTGTTTCTGTAATTGGAGATGTGTCAATAAATGAGTGGAACGGGCATGTGAAGCCACAGCTGATTATAGAAGATCTAAAAGTAGAAGACTGGCAGCTTTTCGATTATAGAGGGAAGCATATACCATGGCGCAACTTTACAGAAATGGAAGAGCAAGATCGTCTTGTCTTCGTGAAATTTAGAGAAAACACACCTATTCCAATGGAAATCGAAGCAGCGGGAATTAAGGTTATCGATTTTTCCAGCCGCCAACAAGTGTCATCAGAATATGACGTAACGGAATGCTTCGTCATATTAGCCGATATTCCAACCACTGAAGAGCAAATCCCTATTTTACTAAACGGAAAAAAACCGAGCAGGATATACGCTTTGTTTGCACAAGAAGAAGATGCCTATTTTCAAACGTTACCGACAAGGGAACACTTTAAGTGGTTTTATGCCTTTTTGAATAAACGAAAAAGCTTTCATCTTGAAAAGCAGGCTCAGGAGCTAGCAAAATATAAAGGATGGACGAAAGATACGATTGATTTCATGAGTAAGGTGTTTTTTGAATTGGAATTTGTTACAATAAACAATGGGTTTGTGACGCTCGTGTCCGAACCGTCAAAAAAATCTCTCGCTGACTCTGTCCTTTATCAACAGCAAGTCAACCAAAGTGAGTTGGAAAATCAGTTGGTTTACTCTTCATATCGAGCGTTAAAACAATGGATGACACCTTATATTGAAACAAAAATGAGTGAAACAGTATAAATGCAAGAAGATTTTAGGAGGAAACAAGGATGGATTACAAAGATTATATTACAGTTGTAGAGAATTTTCCAAAAGAAGGAATTCGCTTTAAAGATATTACGACGCTCATGGAGAATGGCGAAGCATACAAAAAAGCAATTGATGACATGGCTGAATTTGCTAAGGAAAAAAACATTGATGTCGTTGTCGGCCCTGAAGCAAGAGGGTTCGTAGTTGGTTGCCCGATTTCATATTCATTGGGTATTGGCTTTGTTCCTGTTCGTAAAGCAGGGAAACTTCCTCGTGAAGTGCTGGCAGTAGACTATGGTCTTGAGTATGGTAAAGACAGCCTTAACATTCATAAAGACTCTATTAAGCCAGGGCAAAAGGTTCTAATTTCCGACGATTTACTTGCCACAGGTGGAACGATCGAAGCTACAATTAAAATGGTTGAAGGGCTCGGCGGTGTAGTCGCTGGTATTGTTTTCATGATTGAACTTACTTACTTAGAAGGACGAGAAAAGTTAAAAGACTACAACGTCTATTCATTAGTTCAGTATTAGTACAAGTCATCAAGGGGTGCTCAAAAAGGCACTCCTTTCATATAATACATACTTTCATTGTATTTCCTATGATATTTTGAGTTTCCATACAAATAACAATGACAGTTTCTTAAATATTATGTTAAGATAATGGCAATTCAAGATTCTCGGAAAAAAGAAAGAATAGGTAAGACAGGGGAAGATGGTTGGTAGGATGCACACAAGCCTTTTGACTTCTGCTGATGTACTCGGCAAATGCCGAGTTTTCTTAATCCATCTATTCGACAAATTTCTCAACCTCTCATGAAAGAAATTTTTAAGATTAAAGAAGTATAAAGTCAATATCTCGATGTCTAGCTCCAACGCCTACGGTATCGAGGTCATTTAGGCGATCCACTGAAGTAAGAATGCGGCTTTTAATTACCACACCTCAAATGCTTGCCGCAAACAGGGCGCTTGTACTCTAGCAGTACTAAAGAGCAAGACAAGCTTTCTGAACAACCTCTAATAGGATGTAAGGTGATTCCATGACAAGTGAACAAGTGCTTCAAAAAGCAAGTGAATATCTGTCCGAGCAAGATGTGACCTTTATAAGAAATGCTTACCTTATGGCGGAAAATGCTCACAAGGACCAGTTTCGTAAATCAGGAGAACCGTATATCGGTCATCCTGTTCAAGTGGCGGGGATTCTTGTTGAATTGGGCATGGACCCCAACACTGTTGCTGCGGCGTTTCTCCATGATGTCGTAGAAGATACGTCTGCCCACATTGATAGCATTGCCGATCAGTTTGGTGAAGAAGTAGCCATGCTTGTGGATGGAGTCACAAAGCTCGGGAAAATTAAATATAAATCTAAAGAAGAACAACAAGCTGAAAATCACCGAAAAATGTTTGTAGCGATGGCGAAGGACATTCGCGTGATTTTAATTAAGCTTGCCGATCGTCTTCACAACATGCGGACACTGAAGCATTTGCCACCAGATAAACAGCGGAGAATTGCCAATGAAACGTTAGAGATTTTTGCACCTCTAGCCCATCGGTTAGGGATTTCAGCAATTAAATGGGAGTTAGAAGATACTTCACTACGATATTTAAACCCACAGCAATATTATCGAATTGTTAATTTGATGAAAAAGAAGCGTGCGGAAAGAGAAAGCTATATCGATGAGGTAAAGAATAAAATCCAGGACCGGCTTGGAAATGTAAATGTTAAAGCCGATATTAATGGACGTGCAAAACACATTTACAGTATTTATCGTAAAATGGCGTTGCAAAACAAGCAATTCAATGAAATTTATGACCTGCTAGCCGTGCGGATCATTGTCAAAAATATTAAAGATTGCTACGCTGTCCTTGGGATTATTCATACACACTGGAAGCCGATGCCAGGTCGCTTTAAGGATTATATTGCGATGCCGAAAGCTAATATGTACCAATCTCTTCATACGACTGTAATCGGTCCAAAAGGAGATCCTCTAGAGGTCCAAATCCGCTCGGAAGATATGCACAAAGTTGCTGAATACGGGGTAGCTGCACACTGGGCATATAAAGAAGGGAAAACTGATGATGACAGTGGATCGTTAGATACGAAGCTGTCATGGTTTCGTGAAATTATTGAGTGGCAAAACGATACAAGTGACGCTCAGGAATTCATGGAGTCCCTAAAAATTGATTTATTTTCCGATATGGTGTTTGTGTTTACACCTAAAGGTGATGTTATTGAGCTTCCTAAAGGTTCAGTACCACTTGATTTTGCATATCGAATCCATACAGAGGTAGGGAACCGGTGTATTGGAGCAAAAGTGAATGGCAAAATGGTTCCTCTTGATCACGAGCTGAAAACAGGTGACATTGTCGATGTTCTTACGTCAAAACATTCGTATGGACCGAGTCAGGACTGGTTAAAGCTGACTCAAAGCTCGCATGCGAAAAATAAGATTCGTCAATGGTTTAAAAAAGAGCGTCGTGAAGAAAACGTTGAAAAAGGTAAAGATATGGTCGAGCGTGAAATTGGGCGGAAAGGCTACGACCAAAAAGACGTATTAACACATGAAAATATCAACCGTGTTGCAAACAAATTTAACTTTGGTACAGAAGAAGATATGTACGCAGCTGTTGGATATAATGGAATCACTGCAGCACAGATTGTGACTCGCCTTACAGATAACATTCGTAAACAACAAGATGAAGAGCAAGATAACCTAACACTTTCCGAAGCTGTTGAGGATTTAAAAACCTACAATACTTCGAAAAAAACAAGTGTTGGCGTTCGCGTTAAAGGTATTGACAATTTGCTCATCCGTTTATCACGCTGCTGTAACCCAGTCCCAGGTGATGATATTACCGGATATATTACAAAAGGACGAGGTGTAAGTATTCACCGCAGTGATTGTCCTAATATTAATAATGATGAAGCCAAAACACGGCTTCTTCCAGTAGAATGGGAAGGTAATCAGCAGAAAACGAAAAACTACAACGTCGATATTGAAATATCCGGCTTTGACCGTAGGGGCTTGTTAAATGAAGTTCTTCAAGCTGTAGCTGAAACGAAAACGAATATTAACGCTGTTTCAGGTAAATCAGATAAAAACAAAATGGCGACGATTGATATGACGATTTCGATTCAAAATATATCCCACCTACAAAAAGTAGTCGATCGAATTAAGCAGATCCCGGATATTTACGCTGTACGTCGAATAATGCATTAGATTAACAGGAAGTGATACGATGCGTATAGTAGTGCAAAAATCAAAAGAGGCTCGCGTTATTGTAAATCATGAAATTGTTGGTGAAATCGAACACGGTCTCATGCTTTTAGTCGGTGTTACGCATGACGACGACGAGAAAGATGTCCAATTTGTAGCCGATAAGGTAAGTCACCTTCGTATTTTTGAAGATGATAACAATAAAATGAATAACAGTGTTTTGGATGCTGGCGGCCAAATCCTCTCTATATCGCAATTTACGTTATACGGTGATTGCCGAAAGGGACGTCGACCGAACTTTATGAATGCCGCGAAGCCAGACCAAGCCAAAGATTTATATGAAAAATTCAATGACCGGCTAAGAGATAACGGACTTCATGTAGAAACCGGTGTTTTTGGTGAAATGATGGACGTTGACTTTGTGAACAACGGACCAGTTACTCTCATGGTCGATAGTAAAGAATAAACCGATCCTCATCCTGTCTAAATATCTTCTTTCTTGGTAACACTAAAAAGAAGTTTAAGGCAGAGAGGACGAAGATGATGAGACACGGACACGGGCAACAGAATAAAATAAATCAAGCGAACAACTATATGGGTGTTGACCTTCACCGCTTTAGCGAGCAAGAAGGTGAAAGAACGAATATTGAACTTGCAAGTGAATTTGGTCTTTCGTTACACGACGTCAAAATGCTCAAGAAAAAGTTAGACAGAAACTAGCCTTTTAAGTGCGTGTTCAATAGGAGTATTAAAATAGCCGAGTAGGTCGAGGCGGCGAAGTCTTTGAGCACCGGAGTGAATGGTGTTAATACGTGAGGAGCGGAGAAGCGAGCCAACGAGCTTCCTCAGGATGGGGTGACTCCTGTGTTCGCCACAGGACGTGGCGGTATTTAGCGGGAAATCATATTCTCCAAGCGGACTTTTTAAGATTCTCTTTAAGAGGATCTTGAGATATTGACTGTTGACAGATGTCATTTATATTCGTATGATAGATTCATTATAAATGAATAAAAACCGATGATAGAGCACAGTAGTTGAGATTTCCTTTGTTCAGAGAAGAAGTGCCATAGGCTGTAAGCATTTCTCAAAGACCTCGATGAATGAACACTCTTTAGGTGTTTTTTTGAACGGATCGTTTTTTGATGATCTTATTAGAAAAAACCGCCAAGAATGGCGTTATCAATGAAAGCGGAGTTTTGCTTTTTGTTTTCCATCAGAAACATGCAAACTCAACTAGGGTGGTACCACGGGAATTGAACTCTCGTCCCTGTTTTTATACAGGGATGGGAGTTTTTTGTATTTTAGAGGAGTTTTAAATCGTTCATGAACGATTGCAGTCGTAAGACCTCCTGCTAAGTTCTATCAATTCTTGTGATGAATGCAGGAGTCAGCCCCATCCTAGGAAGTGCGTTGGCTTGTGGCTTCAGTCCTGGCAATTCACTTCTACCCTTTGCATCAAGTTACTCTCTGCTTGTTCCTTGAGGATGGAGGCTTTATAGCATAGTTAAGATAGAAATTTATACATAAACAAAATGAGGAGGAAAGGATTATGAATTTTAGAATCCCTCGTGGAACGCAGGATATTTTACCGGAAAATTCACCAATGTGGCGGTATGTGGAGCAAAAAGCGCATGATTTATGCCGCCGTTATAATTATAAAGAAATTCGTACACCAATTTTTGAGCAAACTGAGTTGTTTGCTAGAGGTGTAGGCGATACAACAGATATCGTACAAAAGGAAATGTATACATTTGAAGATCGCGGTGGGAGGAGTTTAACGCTTCGACCGGAAGGAACAGCATCTACAGTGCGTTCTTACGTAGAGAATAAAATGCACGGATGGGCAGACCAGCCTGTAAAGTTGTATTATGTCGGACCTATGTTTAGGTATGAACGTCCCCAATCAGGACGGATGAGACAGTTTGTACAATTTGGTGTTGAAGCGATGGGGAGTGATGATCCAGCTATCGATGCTGAAGTAATCGGACTTGCAATGGACTTTTACCGAGAACTTGGACTTAAAGGGCTGAAATTAGTCATTAATAGTCTTGGTGATAAAGAAAGTCGGAATTCACATAGAAACGCTTTGATTAATCATTTCAAACCGAGAATCACCGAATTTTGCCCTGATTGCCAGCAGCGACTTGAGCAAAACCCACTCAGAATTCTTGATTGCAAAAAAGATCGTGATCATGAATTGATGGAAAATGCTCCTTCAATTTTAAGTTATTTAAATGAAGAATCTAAAAAGTATTTTGATCGTGTTCAATCTTATTTAGGAGCGATGAACATCGATTTTGAAGTTGACCCTGGCCTTGTACGTGGTCTTGATTATTATAATAACACCGCTTTTGAAATTATGATCGATGGCGCTGGGTTTGGAGCGATCACAACGTTAACTGGCGGCGGTCGCTATAACGGACTCGTCGAAGAAATCGGAGGACCACAAACGCCAGGTATTGGGTTTGCCTTAAGTTTGGAACGACTGCTCATGGCCCTTGAGACCCAAGGTGTTGAACTGCCGACTGAAACAGGTTTGGATGCGTATTTGATTGCCATTGGTGAAGAAGCAAAAAGTAAAGCACCAAGTCTCCTGCACACGCTTCGCCAAAGCGGGTTAGCTGTAGACGCTGATTACTTAAACAAAAAAATGAAAGCTCAATTTAAGGCTGCTGATCGTCAAGGTGCAGCGTATACACTAATTTTAGGTGACGATGAAATCGCTGCAGGAACAATCGTAGTGAAAAACCTTAATAGTGGAGAACAAGTGAACGTTTCAATTGAAGAAGCTATTCAAATGATCATTGAGAACAGACAAAGGAAAGGGGCATAACAGTGACTGTTAGAACACATGTATGCGGTGATGTATTAGAAGGATTAATCGGTGAACGAGTTCGATTAAAAGGATGGGTAAAAAAGCGTCGCGACTTAGGTCAAATGATCTTTGTTGATCTCCGTGACCGCTCCGGTTTTGTGCAAATTGTATTCAATGGTGAAAAATATCCTGAAGTACTAAGTACGGGAGAAAAAATAAGAAGTGAATATGTGATTGAAGTCGAAGGTGAAGTAGTTGCCAGAGACGAATCGAATATCAACGATAAAATCGCGAACGGAACTGTGGAAGTGTTTGTTGATCATGTAACAATTTTAAATGCCGCAAAGGGACTTCCGTTTCACATTGAAGATAATGTTGATGTGTCTGAAGATGTTCGTTTAAAGTATCGGTACCTAGACCTCCGGCGTCCCAAAATGCAAGAAACGATGTATTTACGTCACCGGACTACGAAGTTTATCCGTGATTTTCTTGATGAAGAAGCTTTCATGGAAATAGAAACGCCAATGCTAACGAAAAGTACGCCTGAAGGAGCCCGTGACTACCTAGTTCCTTCTCGTGTACATCACGGTGATTTTTACGCACTCCCACAGTCTCCACAGTTATTCAAGCAGTTGTTAATGGTATCTGGTTTCGAACGCTATTATCAAATAGCCCGCTGTTTCCGTGACGAAGACTTGCGTGCCGACCGCCAGCCGGAATTTACTCAAGTGGACATCGAAGCTTCGTTTATGGAAAAAGAAGACCTTCTTTCTATGATGGAAAAAATGATGGTTTCTCTCGTGGAAAAAGTTAAGGGAGTTCAAGTTGAGCGGCCATTTCCACGACTGACCTATAAAGAAGCAATGAATCGCTATGGCTCTGATAAACCGGATACCCGGTATGGCATGGAACTAGTAGACGTGTCAGAAATATTGAAGGGCAGCGGCTTCAAAGTGTTTGCCTCTACGGTAGAAAAGGGAGGCGCAGTTAAAGGGATTTGTGTCAAAAATGTTGCAGACAAATATTCTCGAAAAGACTTAGATGGGCTCGGTTCAGTCGTGGAAATTTACGGAGCTAAAGGATTAGCTTGGCTGAAAATAGAAGCTGATGGGGAGCTAAAAGGACCAATTGCTAAATTTTTTAACGATGAAGAAAAATCAGCGATCATCGCTTCTTTTGAAGCTAATGAGGGAGATGTGCTCTTCTTTGTAGCTGACAAAGAGAAAGTTGCATGGGACAGTTTAGGGGCACTTCGGCAAAAGTTTGCGAAAGACTTGGATCTAATAGATCATTCGAAATACAACTTCCTATGGGTCACGGAATTTCCGCTATTATCCTATGATGAGGATGCAAAGCGTTATGTAGCAGAACATCATCCGTTCACACGTCCTGTAAAAGAAGACGAGGGCAAACTTGTATCTGAACCGGAAAATGTTCGAGCAGAAGCCTATGACCTTGTCCTTAATGGGTATGAGCTTGGTGGCGGCTCTCAGCGTATTTTCGAACGTGAACTCCAGGAACAAATGTTTACGGCACTAGGCTTTTCAGATGAAGAAGCAAAAAGCCAGTTCGGGTTCTTATTAGATGCCTTTGAATACGGAACACCTCCACATGGGGGAATAGCTCTTGGCTTAGACCGCCTGGTGATGATTCTAGCTGGCAGGTCGAACTTGCGTGATACAATTGCATTTCCTAAAACAGCAAGTGCCAGCTGTCTGCTTACTAAAGCACCAGCAGAAGTCAGTAACGCTCAGCTGGACGAGCTGCACCTTTCGATTATTCCGAAGCAGAAAAAAAGTGAAGAGTAAGTGATTTTTCCTCAGTGTACCTTTTACACTGGGGAAATTTTGTGGCCGTCCTTTTTTGGATGCTATGTGAAATATAATTATAGCTTTTTACAGTTCTTCAATCTATTAAGGGGATACGAAGAATCGTTTCTGACCTTTTAAAGAAAACTTGGCTAGCAGATAAGCATTACTTACGCTCATACTTTATTCCTTAAGAGAAGTTAAACCTACTTAAAGTACAAAAAATGAAACAGCCCTCATTTCTTAATGAGGGCTGTTTCACATGTGAACTTCTTATTTTGCGATCTTTTCCAAATTTCCGTTTTTATCCATTTTAAATGCTGGAGCTGCACGATCTTCTTCGCTTTCTTCCTCTAGAAGAGCCATGCGTCGTGCACGGTTCATGATTTGGATAATCGATTGATAATCTTCCTCCACCACTTTGTGTTCATTTTCTAACTCTTTTAAGCGGGCACTTAGTTCCTCTACTTTTTTATTCAAAAAGTCATTTTCACGAACTAATCTTTCATTTTCTACTTTAGCAGTAGCCGACATGTAATTGTTTTGCGCCATCTTTTCTAAAAAGTCAATAACATCGGTCAGTGTAAGGTCACGTTTGCGAGTTGAAATGGAAGGCATAGCAATGTCCATTTCCACCTCTTTTTCTTCAGAGACTTCCGTTTGATATGCTTTTTCAGGGGCGTATTGTTGCTTTGCGATTGCATTATAAGTTGATACTGGTTTCGCATCATTTGCAACACGTCGCTTCCGTTCTTTACGATGTTTTTTTGCTAGTTTGATTGCATCGTCGTATTTATTGCGAACAACTGCGTTCCACCGGAAACCGCATGCTGCTGATGTACGGTTTAATGCATCTCCCACCTCATCAAAGGCATTTAATTGTGTGCTTCCTTCTCGGATATGTCTTAATACTGTTTCTGCGAGTAGTAAATCGTCCTCTTGTGACCATGCATCTTGTCTAACTTTCATGATTGCACAATCCTTTCTATTTGAATTGTTTATGTTACTACTAACATGGACAGAAGAAAGCGGAAATATACCAAAGAGAAATCAAATTACTAGCTTCTTCCAATGGGAGCGGCTGTATTGAGACTATTCTATATGGATCTACTATTTTGCTGAACGATCATTCATCAAAGGTTGTTGCTATTTTTTTTAGAGTTGGCAAGTGAATGATTACCCTGTCACGTAAAACCAGCAAAAACGCCCAAACTTTACGAAAACAACCTTGCTGTAAAACAAAAAACCTTGCATCAGCAAGGTTTTGAACAGGAGGTCATGGTTGCTCTTTTCGTTTTCGGTCAGCGAAGTAATCGAGTCTTTTCTGGACTGTCTTTTCATACCCGTTTGTTGACGGAGAGTAGAAGGTTTTGTTTTTCAGATGATCCGGTAAGTACTGCTGAACGACATAGTGATTCTCAAAGTTATGTGGATATTTATAACCTTCGCCGTGACCTAGCTTCGAGGCTCCTTTATAGTGAGCGTCTCTCAGATGGACAGGGACATCCCCGTTTTTTTCTTTTTCGACCATTGCGAGAGCTTTATCAATTCCGGTAATTACCGTGTTACTTTTAGGAGCTGTTGCTAAGTAAAGTGCTGCTTCCGCCAGTGGGATTCTCGCTTCAGGTAAACCAACAAACTCCACTGCCTGAGCGGCAGCATGGGCGATTAATAACGCATTGGGATCTGCTAAACCTATATCTTCAGCTGCATGTACGTACAATCTTCTTGCGATAAATTTTGCATCTTCTCCAGCATATATCATTTTTGCCAACCAATAAAGGGCAGCGTCAGGGTCTGAACCACGAATACTTTTAATAAAAGCTGAGACGGTGTCGTAATGATTATCGCCTTGCTTATCATAGTGGATGACCCGTTTTTGAACGGATGCTTCGGCTGTCGCAACATCAATAACAATGGTGCCCTCTTCGTTTGGATCGGTCGTTAACACAGCTAGTTCTAGGGCGTTAAGGGCTGTTCGTGCATCCCCGTTTGCCACATCAATTAAGTGGTCTTTGGCTTTTTTTCTCAAAGTAATTTCATATGAACCAAATCCTCGTTCCTTATCCTCAAGTGCTTGGTCGATTACGTTTGCTAATTCCGTATCCTTTAATGATTCAAGGCGGAAAAGGCGAGAGCGGGAAAGGAGGGCGGAGTTGACTTCAAACATTGGATTTTCCGTTGTAGCCCCAATTAAAATAACGGTTCCGTCTTCAACAAATGGAAGAAGCGCATCTTGTTGTCCTTTGTTAAATCGATGAATCTCATCTATAAAAAGGATCGTTTTAGTTTGCTCATATTTTAACCGGTCCTTCGCACTATCAACAATGGCGCGTACGTCTTTAATGCCTGCAGCGACGGCATTGAGCTGTTCAAAATGAGCGGAAGTGGAGTTGGCAATTACGCGAGCCAATGTTGTTTTTCCTGTCCCAGGAGGCCCGTGAAAAATCATCGCTGTCAACCGATCAGCCTTGATCGCCCTTCGTAATAGTGTTCCTTCTCCTACAATATTCTTCTGTCCAATCACTTCGTCTATTGTTCTCGGTCTCATCCTAGAGGCGAGTGGTCCTTTTGGTTTTGAATCCTGAGGGTATTCAAATAAATCCATGCGAGTTTCCCCCTTAAATCGGTTATAAATGATTGCATTTCCATAAAAACCTCGTTAAAATGCTAGTGATTGAAAACTGTCTATACCACTTGGTTAATACAAAACCAACATTAATTATAATATCACGATGATACCACGAATGCCTTTTTATTAACATTTCTATGCTATAATTAATGCAGATCACAAGTGTTTTGTATAGTGTGTTATAGGGAGAGGATAGGAATGGCACTGATGTTTTATTCCTCACAAAACCGATTTATATTTCGGTGGAGTATTTATATAATTGGTCTCATTATCATGAGCATTGGTATTTCGTTTATAATCAAAGCAGAGTTAGGGAGCTCGCCATGGGATGTTCTTCATATAGGATTAACTGAGCAATTTGGGCTTACAATTGGATCATGGACGATCATTATGGGCTTTTTTACATTAGTTACCGCAGCTTTTCTGCTTAAAGAATGGCCCAAAGCCGGTGCTTATTTAAATATGATTCTAGTTGGTGTTTTTGTTGATTTAAACCTTCTCATACTCCAAACGCCACCTAATCTTCCCGGTCAGGCAACGATGCTCGTTACAGGCATCTTCATTATGGGGTTTGGAATAGGTCTTTACATTAGTCCCCGGTGCGGGGCAGGACCAAGAGATAGTTTTATGCTTGCGGTCTCACAAAAAACAGGGATGACAGTGTCGAGAGTGCGAGGCTTAATGGAAATCGTCGTTCTTGGAGCAGGCTGGTATTTGGGAGGACCTGTTTTTGTCGGTACGATTCTATTTTGCTTAACAATTGGTCCAATTACAGGAGTATGCTTAACTGCTTGTCAATCTTGGATGGATCGAAGAATGGAAAGAGGGATTAGCGTTGAAAATATCCACTAAAGGAAGATATGGATTAACTATTATGATGGCATTGGCAAAAAAATACGGGGAAGGTCCCGTTTCATTAAAATCGATTGCTAAGGAGCACCAATTATCTGAACACTACTTAGAGCAGCTTATTGCTCCACTTCGTAATGCAATCCTCGTGAAAAGTGTGAGAGGAGCTTACGGAGGTTATATGCTAACAAAGGCACCTAAAGAGATAACAGCAGGTGATATCATACGCGTCCTTGAAGGACCAATAAGTCCTGTTGAAGTGGTAGATGATGAAGAACCTGCAAAGCGGGATTTATGGATTAAAATCCGCGATGCTGTTAAAGATGTGTTGGATAGTACTACTTTAGAAGACTTGTCTAGTTATGAGGATAAGGGTGACCAGGAGTACTACATGTTTTACATTTAAAAGGTAAAAATTATATCCGACAGAACCTACACGTCGCTCGTCTCAAGGACGTTTCGATGTCTTGCGCAAAGCGCCATCGGTTCGTGTCAAATAACCTGCCCGATTAAAAGTGAAAAGCACTTTTAACGGACAGATCATGTGCATGTCGCCGGGTAAGCGGGCGCCTTGCGCTTTTCTTATAATGGAGTGAAACATATGAAAAGAATTTATTTAGACCATGCTGCAACTTCACCAGTAGCCCCGGCCGTTTTAGAAGCGATGCACCCTTATTACGAAGAGATGTTTGGAAATCCTTCGAGCATTCATCATTTCGGAAGAGAAGCACGTCGAGGATTGGATAGCGCGAGAGAATCGATCGCAAAAGTGCTAAACGCACGGTTCGATGAGGTGGTTTTTACAAGCGGTGGAACAGAAGCGGATAACTTAGCTGTTATTGGTTTTGCTGCTGCAAACCAAAGCAAAGGTAAGCATGTGATCACAACACAAGTGGAGCATCACGGGATTTTACATGCCTTTGAATACTTAGAGACGCTTGGGTTCGAAGTCACATATTTACCAGTTGATGAATTCGGGAAAATAACTGTCGGGCAAGTAAAAGAAGCCCTGCGGGAAGATACGATTCTTTTATCTGTTATGTATGGAAACAATGAAGTAGGAACAGTTCAGCCAATTGCTGACATTGGTGAACTGTTGACTGATCATCAGGCTGCTTTTCATACCGATGCAGTTCAAGCATTTGGCATGGAAGAGATTGATGTCCAAGCATTGAACGTACAAATGTTATCTGTTTCAGCTCATAAAATTAACGGACCGAAAGGTGTTGGATTTCTTTATTTGCAAAGCGGGTTAACGGTGACGCCAAGTCTGTTTGGTGGAGAACAGGAGCGAAAGCGCAGGGCAGGTACGGAAAACGTCGCAGCGATTGCCGGTATGAAAAAAGCAGTAGAACTAGCTTTAGAAAACCGACTCGAAAAACGTGCAGTATATGAAAATTACCGTGAACAAATGATAAGAGTATTTTCAAACGATGAACTTCGTTTTTATGTTAATGGACATCAGGAGGACCATTTACCTCACATATTAAATGTCAGTTTTCCTGGAGTAAATGTAGAGGCGATGCTCACAAACCTGGATATTGCTGGGATTGCAGCTTCCAGCGGGTCTGCATGTACAGCAGGTTCGATTGAGCCTTCTCACGTTTTATCTGCGATGTTCCCAAATGAACAAGCACGAAGCCAATCAGCGATTCGCTTTAGCTTCGGAGAGGGGCTAACAGATGAAGATGTAAAAGCTGCAGCTGAGCAAGCCGCTCGTATTGTTAAACGATTAGGAGGTGGACAATGATGACAACAAACATGGAAAAAACACCAGAAGATACACGCGTCATTGTCGGAATGAGTGGCGGTGTTGATTCATCTGTATCAGCGTATTTGTTAAAAGAACAAGGATATGATGTTATCGGGATTTTTATGAAAAACTGGGATGACACGGATGAAAATGGCGTTTGTACCGCTACAGAAGATTATGAAGATGTCATTCGCGTATGTAACCAGCTTGAAATCCCATATTACGCTGTGAATTTTGAAAAAGAATACTGGGATAAAGTATTCAGCTATTTCCTCGAAGAATATAAAGCAGGTAGAACCCCCAACCCTGACGTGATGTGTAATAAAGAAATTAAATTTAAGGCGTTTTTAGAGCACGCCCTATCCCTAGGTGCGGATTATTTAGCAACGGGTCATTATGCACGATTATCAAGGGAAAATGGAAAAGTAGAACTTCTTAGAGGTGTTGATCATAACAAAGATCAAACGTATTTTTTAAACGCATTAAGTAAAGAGCAGCTCCAGCATGTTATGTTTCCTTTAGGTGATATTGAAAAACCTAGAGTAAGAGAAATCGCATCTGAAGCGGGTCTTGCCACAGCAAGTAAAAAAGACAGTACGGGTATTTGCTTTATCGGAGAGCGTAACTTTAAGGAATTTCTCAGTGAATATTTACCTGCTCAACCAGGTGAAATGCAAACGTTAGACGGGGAAGTGAAAGGCCGTCACGATGGTCTCATGTACTACACACTAGGCCAACGTCAAGGTCTTGGCATTGGTGGATCTGGTGAACCTTGGTTTGTGATAGACAAGGACCTTGAACAGAATGTCTTGATAGTCGGCCAAGGCTACCATAACGAAGCCTTGTATTCAACAGGGTTAAAGGCAGTCGAGGTAAACTGGATTAACCCATTGGAGTCAGAAACGTTAAAATGTACTGCGAAATTCAGGTATCGTCAAGAAGATCAAGACGTTACGGTAAAAATGCTAGGTGAAGGTGAGGTACTCGTTACTTTTGCTGAACCGCAAAGAGCTGTAACTCCAGGACAATCTGTTGTATTTTATGATGGGGATGTATGTCTTGGCGGAGGTACCATTGACGAAGTAATCAAAGACTAACACCGCCGATAGAGGAGAGGAAATGATGACAGATAAAAATCAATTGGCTGTGAAAGAAATGCAAGAAGGAAATTTAGAAGCAGCCGCGAAATTATTAAACGAAGCCATCGAAGAAAATCCAGATAACCCTGTTGGGTATACAAACTTCGGGAACTTACTTTCTGCTGTAAAAGAAGAAGATAAAGCATTACGCTTTTTCGAACGTGCCATTGAGCTTGATGCTGATACTGCGGCTGCACATTACGGAAAAGGGAATATTCTCTTTAATAAAGACCAATTCGATTTGGCTATTGAAGCATATCAAACAGCATTAGCAAAAGGTCTACAAGAAGCTGATGTTTATTATATGCTTGGATTTAGTTATTATCAAAAAGGTGATCTATCTCACGCTTTACCAAGCTTGCAGCGCGCGATTGAGTTGAATCCTAACGACATTGATGCCCAATTTCATTTTGCGCTAACTTTAGCTCAACTCGAACTCGTCGATCAAGCTATTGAAGCCTTTTATGATGTTTTGCAACTAGACTCTGAACATGCAGACAGCTACTTCAATTTAGGTGTAGCTTATGCATTTAAAGAAGACGCGGATAAAGCAATCCAAATGTTTGATCGTGCTATCGAGATTCAGCCAGACCATGTGTTGAGTCATAATGGGAAAAAGCAAGTGGAGGCACAGCTAAACAAAAAATAAAACTAGTATGTTAACTCATACAAAAGTCTACCGTTTGGAAAGTAGGTCGAATTTCGATGACCGAATCAATAGCGCAGAATGCTAATTTTGCAAAAGGGGAACTACTCCACCTGATTTATCATAATGAGGAGAGTTTATATACAGTTGCAAAAATCAAAGTTCATGAAACGAGTTTAGACCTTTCCGATCGGGAATTAACGGTGGTTGGAATATTACCAAAACTTGATTACGACGTGGCTTATCTTTTTCATGGAGAAATGAAGGACCATCCCCGCTTCGGGAAACAATTTAAAGCAGAACAATTTAGAAAAGAAATTCCTCATACAAAACAAGGAATCATTCATTATTTATCGAGTGACCGTTTTCCTGGCGTCGGCCATAAAACAGCTGAAAAAATAGTTGAAACCCTTGGTGAGCAGGCTTTATCTGCGATCCTAGAGGATAAATCATCCTTGGAAAGAGTGGAAGGTTTAAAAAAGGAGAAAGCTGATAAAATTTACGCTACACTTATGGAAGAACAAGGTGTAGAGCAAGTGCTGCTGACCCTTTATGAGTACGGTTTCGGGTTACAATTGGCGATGAAAGTGTATCAAACCTATAAGCTGGATGCGATGAGAATCATTGAAGAAAATCCTTATAAAATGATTGAAGATGTGGATGGGATCGGTTTTGCAAAAGCAGATGCGATTGGCCAAAAACGCGGTCTTACGGGTAATCATCCTGACCGTGTCAAAGCTGCAATCATTTATGTTTTAACGGAACAGTCAATGAATGAAGGACACGTATTCGCTCGTGTAAAAGATGTCCTGTTAGCAGCTCAAAGACTCCTTAGTGACCGCGAACTTATCCAGGAAACTGATATTGCCAACTGTCTCGTTGAACTAGGGGAAGAAGGCAAAGTGATGGTAGAGGAAGAGCGGATGTATTTGCCGACACTGTATTTTGCTGAAAAAGGTATTGTTTCAAACCTTCACCGTTTAGTCACTCGAGAAAAATCAGTAGAGGATTTTCCAGAATCGGAATTTTTAAAAGCGCTTGGAAACGTGGAGGAAAAGTTAGGGATAGAATATGCACCTTCCCAAAAAGAAGCGATTCAAACTGCTCTTTCTTCTCCGGTGACGATTTTAACTGGTGGGCCTGGAACAGGGAAAACGACCGTTATTAATGGTCTTGTTGAAGTGTATGGTCAGCTTAAGGGGCTTTCTGTAGACCCAGACGATTATAAAAAAGATGATACGTTTCCAGTTATTCTTGCAGCTCCCACGGGACGAGCGGCTAAACGGATGAGTGAGTCAACAGGACTTCCGGCATCCACAATTCACCGTCTTTTAGGTTTTAAAGGGTCTCAGGATGATTTTGAATACGGTGAGCATCATCAGCTGGAAGGTCATTTGATCATTTTAGACGAGATGTCCATGGTGGACACCTGGCTTGCGAATCAATTATTCAAAGCTATACCAGATGAGATGCAAGTTTTATTTGTAGGAGATGAAGATCAGCTTCCTTCTGTTGGACCAGGACAGGTCCTTAGTGACATCCTTAAATCAGAAATTCTCCCTTCTGCTCAGCTTACAGCTATTTTCAGGCAGGCGGAAGGGTCGAGCATCATTACGTTTTCCCACGAAATAAAAGAAGGAAAAGAGCTTCACGCTATCGATCCTAAGAGCAGTGATTTAAGATTCATTCCATGTAATCAGCTTCAAGTGACAGATGCTGTTCAGCAAATTTGTAAAAAGGCTATCGACAAGGGATTTACAGCAAAGGATATACAAGTGCTAGCTCCAATGTATCGTGGTGGCGCTGGGGTAACTGCACTAAACCAAATGCTTCAAGAGTTGTTCAACCCATCAAAAGAACAAAAACGGGAAGTATTATTTGGAGATGTGGCATACCGACATGGAGACGTTGTTTTACAACTTGTCAATAACCCAGAAGAAAATGTTTATAATGGTGACCGGGGTGAAATCGTTGCGATTTTTACACCGAAAGAGACAGAACAAAATGAAACGATGATTGTTATTTCTTTTGACGGAATTGAAGTGGGCTATTCAAAGTCAGACCTATCACAAATCACCCATGCTTACTGCTGCTCAATTCATAAGTCCCAGGGGAGTGAATTTCCAATTGTCGTCATGCCCGTGGTTAGAAGTTATTCAAGAATGCTTAGAAAAAATTTAATTTACACAGGTGTTACCAGGGCAAAAAACTTTTTGTTATTGTGTGGAGATTGGAGCGCATTGGAGGTTGCCGTCCATAGAACAGAAGACATCAATCGTAATACAACACTTAGGGAAAAACTGAAAGAGACATTTTTGGAAGGGAAACACCAGCATGAGAAGTCAGGTGCGACCAAAGACTAAGAATGTTCGAAGGGTGTGATCCACTTTGAGGACATTTCAAAAGGTCAAGGGAGCGCCTGTTTTTTTGCTTTCAAATGATGAAAATGTTGGAACAGTCAGCGATATTTTTGTAGGCGATAATGGGAAGGTCGCAGGATATTGGGTAGCGAATCGTAAATGGTGGAATCGGCAAAAATTTCTGCCGTTATCTGCAGTTAAGCAACAGGAGCTTTCCAATATTTATGTGAACAGTAAAACGGATTTAACTGAAGTACCACATTCTCTTTACCGTTTTCATGAGGGGAAAAATCATTTATTCGGCAAGCCATTATTTTCTGAAGACGGGGCAGTAAAGGGGCTTGTGGAAGATGTATACTTTCTCGATGAAATGGGCACGATTGTAGGGTATGAAGTGACCGATGGTTTTATCTCTGACTTTACAGAGGGAAAGCATGTCGTAAAGACAGATGCTCCTCTAAGGGTAGAGAAGAGCCAATTGGTACTACGGACCCACAGTTAGAGCTTGGAGGAGAGAGAGATGCGTTGCCCAAATTGTAAAGGTAAAGATATTGGTAAAATCGGTACTAACCAATTTTATTGCTGGAGCTGCTTTATTGAGCTGACGTTAACTAACGAACGTTTGTCATTGCATCAAGTGGAAGCAGATGGAAGTTTAAGCTCCCTTGATGATCTGTTTGCAGAAGAAGAACGTCGTGTCGAAACAGACTATTAATTGGTGGTGACAGACGAATTGAGAATGTTATCTTTAGTGGCAATTGGTGCTGGAGCTGCAGCTTATGCTATGACGAGGGATAGAAGGAGCCGTAGACGATGGAAAAAGCGTCTAGATAACGCAAATTTTCTAGAAGAATTTGCGTTGGATGACGTCATCCCAAATATGCGGGAAATAAATCGTTATCGGAAACGAATGATGAGAACCATAACGTAATTTTACAAAAAAGTTCGGGGGACTGTCCCCCGAACTTTTTTGGTTAAAAGGGACGGTTAGGGAACACGCTATAGTCATAGGAGGCGTGTTTTATGAAAGACCAGCTCGTCCATCGTTTTATTCAACTGGGTATATTGTTTTTAGGACTACTGATCGTGGCATTGGTATACAGTATGTTTGCTGAATTAGCTGGACTTTGGGTTAAGTTTGGGCGCATCCTACTTCCGTTTTTCATTGCCATCTTTATTACTTATTTGTTACATCCAGCTGTTGATTGGCTTGATCGTAAAGGGATCTGCCGCCCTTATTCGATTTTGCTTATTTTTGGTTTGTTTTTAGCTGGATTCTCCTTAGTTATTTTGAAGGCAACCCCCTATCTAATCGAAGAAGGCAAGGATTTTATTGAGCAACTTCCAATGATTGCTGATACATATAGGGGGTGGATGGGAACCTTTCACGCGCAAACAGAATGGTTACCAGATAGTTTTCAGGCAAAGGTAGATATGTGGCTAGAAAGAGGCGAAGCTTATATAGCCGATGCTTTTATACGCCTAGTAGAATTTCTAAAAACAATATTAGATTTGATATTTTTAGTCATCGCAATTCCTTTTATCGTTTTCTACTTACTTAAAGACATAAATCTCATCAATAAAGTGGTATGGTATTTTACCCCTTCTAGGTGGCGTAGTGGAGGGCGTCTGCTTCTTTCGGAAGTAGACGAATCACTTGGAAACTATATTCGTGGGCAGATAATAGTATGTGTTGCTATTGGGATTTTTGCATTTATCGGCTTTTGGCTAATAGAGCTGCCATATGCTTCGCTTATTGCTGTATTTTTTGGGGTCACTAACGTCATCCCGTACTTTGGGCCAATTGTTGGTAGTATCCCCGTACTCCTCATTGCACTTACAGAAGGTACGAATGTATTCGTTCTCGCTTTGTCGATTATTTTTATTTTGCAATTCCTAGAAGGGAATATTTTTGCACCGTTGATTGTCGGAAAATCTCTTCACATGCACCCGGTATTAATCATCTTCGCATTAGTAGTTGGTGGGGAATTGGCAGGTATAATCGGACTTATATTCGCTGTCCCATTATTGGCTATCCTAAAAGTTTTTATTATCCACTTTAGAAAGCTTATCAGAGATAAAAAAGCGGTAATCGAAAGGTAGTGTTATTGACAAAGGTCATTTCACTTTTCTATAATTACAAATAGATAAGTTCTCTAACAGTAGAAATAAGTAAACTTGATGAAGGAACGGAATCGTTAAAGTCCATTTTCCAGAGAGGGATCTCCTTGGCTGAAAGGATCCCAAATGAAGAGTAACGATCGGCTACTCCTGAGAGCAGGTTAATACCTGCCGGCTGACACACTGTTATTGTGTTGCGAGGTGACGAAACGGATTGTTCTGTTTTGTAACCAGGGTGGTACCGCGTGAGTGTTCTCTCGTCCCTGTTTAGGGCGGGAGCTTTTTTGTGTTTTTGTAAGGAGAGTTCAAAAGTGCGGAAACGATAGCGGCTGAAAGGTCTTCTGCTAAGTACCGCCACGTCCTGTGGCGAATGCAGAAGTCACCCCATCCGGGGGAAGCTCGTTGGCTTGTGGCTTCAGTCCTCACGTATTACCCAATACGCTTTGGACTTCGAAGCTATCCTGACTCGATCTTTAGGACATCTTCTAGTGAAATTGATGAACTTACGCAACAATGCTACTCATGTATTAACTCCCAAAAAACGAAGGAGGAAATAAAATGAAAAAACTAACATCAGCACAAGTAAGGCAAATGTATTTGGATTTCTTTAAAGAAAAAGAACATGATGTCGAGCCAAGCGCTTCGCTAGTTCCCCATGAAGATCCATCACTTTTATGGATTAACAGTGGGGTCGCTACATTAAAAAAATATTTTGATGGCCGTGTGATCCCAAAGAATCCGAGAATTGTAAATGCACAAAAATCAATTCGTACAAATGATATTGAAAATGTTGGGAAGACAGCTCGTCACCATACGTTTTTCGAAATGCTTGGAAATTTTTCGATCGGAGACTATTTTAAAAAAGAAGCCATTCATTGGGGATGGGAATTTTTAACTGATGAAAAGTGGATTGGATTTGACCCGGAGAAGCTAGCTGTCACGATCTATCCCGATGATGATGAAGCTTTCCAAATTTGGCACAAAGAGGTCGGTCTACCTGAAGAGCGTATCATCCGTTTGGAAGAAAACTTCTGGGATATCGGTGAAGGCCCATGCGGACCGAATACTGAAATTTTCTACGACCGTGGTGAGGACTACGGAAACGACCCGAATGATCCTGAACTTTTCCCAGGTGGTGAAAATGAACGTTACTTAGAAATCTGGAATCTTGTGTTTTCTCAGTTCAATCATAATTCTGATGGTAGCTACACACCGCTACCCAAGAAAAACATTGATACTGGCATGGGATTGGAGCGCATGGTAAGCGTCATTCAAGATGCGCGCACAAACTACGATACAGACTTGTTTTTGCCAATTATCGGGGCGACAGAAGAATTTGCGAACCATTCATATGGAAAATCAGCTGAAGGAGATACAGCCTTTAAAGTGGTTGCAGATCATATCCGTACTGTAACATTTGCTGTATCAGATGGTGCACTACCTTCCAATGAAGGAAGAGGATACGTACTCCGTCGATTACTTCGTCGCGCCGTTCGTTTTGCAAAACAAATTGGCATCGAACGTCCGTTTATGTTCGAACTCGTGCCAGTCGTTGGTGAAGTAATGGCACCTTTCTATCCAGAAGTAAAAGAAAAAGCTGAATTTATCCAAAAAGTCGTTAAGAATGAAGAAGAAAGGTTCCATGAAACGCTTAATGACGGCCTTACAATGCTAAATAAACTAATGAAATCAGCGAAGGAAAATGGCGTTGTTGAAATTTCAGGGGAAGATGTATTCCGACTTTACGATACGTATGGATTCCCAGTAGACCTAACAGAAGAATATGTGATAGATGCTGGCTTTTCAATAGATAAAGCAGGGTTTGAAACGGAGATGAAAAAACAAAGAGAACGAGCTCGTGCGGCAAGACAAGAATCTGGATCGATGCAAACCCAAGATGAGATTCTCGGAAATATTAAAGAACCAAGTGAATTTGTCGGCTATGACTTAATGGAAATTCCTGCAGTAGTAAAAGCTATAGTCAAAGATAAACAGCTCGTTGAACAAGTGGAAGCAGGTGAACAAGCTCAGGTGATCGTGGACCGGACGCCTTTTTATGCTGAAAGTGGTGGGCAAATCGCGGACAGCGGAACTATGGCAACGGATGGGGTTACCGTTAAGGTGCTCGATGTACAAAAAGCGCCGAATGGCCAAAATCTTCATACTGTTGAAATTGAAAAGGGTACGTTGAGGCTTAACATGGGGCTATCAGCAAAAGTTGATCCTAAAAACCGAATAGGTGTCGTGAAAAACCATACGGCCACACACCTTTTACACCAAGCGTTAAAAGATGTCCTAGGTGAGCATGTAAACCAAGCTGGATCTCTTGTAGAAGAAGGTCGACTTCGCTTCGACTTTTCACACTTTGGTCAAATTCATGAAGGAGAATTGACAAAGATTGAAGAAGTTGTCAATGAACAAGTATGGAAAGCGATCCCAGTGCACACGATGTATAAGAGTCTTTCAGAAGCAAAAGAAATGGGTGCTATGGCGCTATTTGGTGAAAAATACGGAGATGAAGTTCGTATCGTTCAAATTGGTGAATACAGCTTAGAGCTTTGTGGAGGTTGCCACGTAAACAACAGTGCTGAAATTGGTTTGTTTAAAATTGTCTCTGAAGCTGGAATTGGAGCAGGTGTCAGACGTATTGAAGCTGTTACGGGACAAAATGCATACAAGCATTTAAATGGTCAAGTAGATCTCTTAAAAGTAACAGCAGGTAAGCTTAAAACAACCATTCAAGAGGTTCCACAACGTGTTGAGCAGCTACAAAAACAGCTCAAAGAAAAGCAAAAAGAAAATGAATCATTATCAGCTAAGTTAGGAAATATGGAAGCAGGAAGTGTCATGGATGCTGTTGAAGAAGTAGAAGGGGTTAAAGTATTGTCTACAATAGTCAATGCACCGGATATGAATCGCTTGCGCCAAATGGCAGATTCTTTGAAAGATAAACTTGGTTCAGGTATTCTCGTAGTGGGGACGAGCCAAGGTGAGAAAGTCAATATTGTCGCTTCCGTTTCGGAAGACCTGATCCAAGATGGCTACCATGCTGGAAACATTGTCAAAGAAGTAGCTACCCGTTGTGGCGGCGGTGGTGGTGGTCGCCCGGATATGGCTCAAGCTGGAGGGAAAGACCCTTCAAAACTAGAAGAAGCTCTTCGTGCTGTTCCAGAGTTAGTAAAAAGAAATTCCTAATTGTGTTTGTTTCGTGTACAATGGTGGAAAGAGTTGGATAAATCAAAGTAACAATAGAAACAGCAAAGGTGATTGAGGAAATATGGAACCACGTAATGTGGCAGAGAGACAGGAGAGGTGTTTGTGATGAGTTCGATGGATAATACGATGAAGTTTAACTTTCACGATGACTCTATGGATGCAGATGTTAAAGAAGTATTGTTCACAGTTTACGCATCCTTGGAAGAGAAAGGGTATAATCCAATTAACCAAATCGTTGGATACTTGTTATCAGGTGACCCGGCGTATATCCCGCGTCATAACGATGCAAGATCACTCATTCGTAAAATTGAACGGGACGAATTAATTGAAGAATTGGTGAAATCCTATTTATCACAGCACAATGAGGATAAGTCATGAAATCTTTAGGTTTGGATGTTGGTACGAAAACGATTGGTGTCGCAGTAAGCGATGCGTTTGGCTGGACAGCTCAAGGGGTAGAGACGATCAAATGGCAGGAGAGCGACGAAGAATCAGCCCTTGCCAGAATTGAGCATTGGATCGCCCAACATGAAGTGTCAACGATTGTCGTTGGACTTCCGAAAAACATGAATGGTACTATTGGTGAACGGGGACAAGCTTGTGAAGCGTTCGCTGAGAAATTAAAAGAAAGAACAGGGCTGAATGTTACCTTGTGGGATGAGCGCCTTTCAACTGTAGCAGCTGAACGTGTTCTCGTGTCTGCTGATGTCAGCCGAAAAAAGCGAAAAGGTGTCATTGATAAAATGGCCGCGGTAATGATTTTACAAGGCTATCTTGACCGTCAGCAATCTTCAGTAAATAGTCTGGACTCTTAATTAAATGGATGAAAGACAACATATTTTAGCAAGGCTGTTGCCGTAAACTTTGTGGCTTTTGAGCGTTAGGTAAGCATCCGTTTGCGTAACTGCTCAAAAAACAAATAGCAATATTGCCTAAATTAAACAAACGATAAAAGTGAGGGTGTTTTATGAGCGACTTACGTATGCAAAGACCAGAAGATGAAGAACAAATTGTCATTCCTGATGAAAACGGAGAAGAGCACCTGTTTGAGGTATTATTTAGCTTTGACGTTGATGCAACAGGAAATTCTTATATTGTGTTAGCTCCAGCAGGTGCACAAGAAGGTGACGAAGAAGAAATTGAAGTACACGCTTTCAAATATGAAGAACCAGAA
This sequence comes from Alteribacter populi, assembly GCF_002352765.1. Lineage (NCBI taxonomy): Bacteria > Bacillati > Bacillota > Bacilli > Caryophanales > Bacillaceae > Alteribacter > Alteribacter populi. The sequence continues at coordinate 4,449,855 of NZ_KZ293963.1, forward strand.
GGCGAAGACATTGCGCTTTATCCGATTGAATCTGAAGAGGAATGGAACATGGTCGAAGAATTATTGAACACGTTCACAGCTGAAGAAGATGAAGTTGAATAATTAAACACATGAATTCGAAGCTGTCTCTGTTAAAGGGACAGCTTTTTTTAAAGATATAAGAGCCTATAAGAGGACAGCTACCTTCACGCCGCTCGTCTCAAAGGGAAAAGCCCTTGAGATTTTAAAACATGCGAGCTGACGCTGTTTTTAATAAAAGACCGCTATGCGGTTTTTCTTATGCTTTAATTTTCCGCTGTTTTTGTAAGGTAATTGGTTTTTGAGCATTTTTTTCTTCACTATCATGTGAGTGACAGTTTCACCAAAACCGACGATCTATCTGGTTTGAACCGTTCTCTACCATATACATGTACAAATGCGAAAAGTACAATACTAATATTATAAATACCTAAGTAGAATGACAAAAAATGTCGTGAAACCATCGAAAATTTGTCGAGATATAGTATAATAGAGGTCGTGAAAGGGGGAATATTGTTGTCCGACAAGAAGAAGCATCATGAAAAAGATGACACTGAACTGATCAATAAACTTACAGAGAAACAAAAGGAAGCGAGCGTTGTGCGAAAAATTGTGCTCGTCTGCTTTTTTGTCGTTGTACTATCCGTGATTGGCGTAGGAGCGGGTACATATTTTTACGTAATGAGTGCAATCGGCCCTGTCGATGAAGACGAGGAAGAACACATAGAGGTGACAATTCCAATTGGTTCAACAAGTGCAGGCATTGGTGACATCTTAGAAGAAGAAGGACTAATTAGTAATGGGACGATTTTTCGTTACTACGTACGGTATAAAAATGAGAGTGGTTTCCAGGCAGGGGATTATCAGCTTTCACCCTCAATGGATATGGACGAAATTATTCTAGCTTTAAAAGACGGCCGTGTTCATGAAGATTATGCATTAAGCTTTACCATCCCGGAAGGACTATGGTTAGAGCAAATTATTGAAGAAATCGCGAAAAATACAGATTACGAATACGAAGAGCTTATGGACTTTGTTAATGATGAGGATTATCTAACATCATTGGTGGACGAGTATTCTATATTGGATGAGGAAATTCTTGAAAATGACAATATTCGCTATCCACTAGAGGGATATCTTTTCCCTGCCCGTTACGATTTCACAGAGGAAAATCCAGAAATCGAAGAGATCATTGACTCGATGCTTTCTCGAACGTCAAGTATATTAGCGAGTGCTGAAGAGCAAGTTTCAAGTAGTAATTATACCATTCATGAATTGTTAGCGATCGCTTCGATCATTGAAGGGGAATCATTAAATGACGAAGAGAGACGTATTATTTCAGGCGTTATATACAACCGTCTGTCTACCAACATGAGATTACAAATGGACCCTACGATTGCCTATGCAAAAGGGGAACACCTTTCTCGTACAATGCAAGACGATTTAACGGTAGAGAGCCCGTACAATACGTATCAAAATCCAGGAATTCCACCTGGACCGATTAACAACCCGGGTCAGGAATCCATTGTTGCGGCATTAGATCCTGAAAGTCACGATTACTTATATTTTTATCACTCTCAGGATGGTCAATCCTTCTTTACAGAAACTTACGCAGAGCATCAGGAAGTGTTGCGAGAACACCGCGATACAGAATAATAAAAAAGAATCTCAGGTTCATTTCAAATGTAAAAGCGCTCGGGAAGAAAATCCGAGCGCTTTTAATATTTTTTTTTATAGCAACAATCTTTTATAAAAAGAGCTTTGTATGCAGAGGTCGGCCCTCTGGTTTTCGAAGACTTCGCCGCTCTACCTACTTGGCTTTTTTTAAAAAGAATTTATAAGAGGACAGCTACCTTCACACCGTTCGTCTCAAGTGAAAAGCATCCTTGAGACTTTAAAACATGCGAGCTGACGATGTTTCTAATAAAAGACTGATATGCGGTTTTTCTTATGCTCCTTTTAAACACGCAATTATTACACTGCCCTTATTCTTTCATTGCCTCAATTCAACCATTTGTACGTAGTCGCATTCTCTGCTTTTTTATGATAAAATAAGTCGGTGTTTACAACGAATAAATAGAATATATATTTCATTATCCGTCAAGAATGGACGAAGGCACCTAAAAAGGAGGCCCTTTTTTATGGACGATCACATAAAGGTTGAACAATACATTGACTCACATCTTTCTAAACGAAATGCTCTGCTCACGGAAATGGAAAAATTTGCCGAAAAAGATCACGTTCCGATTATGGAACAAACAGGTCTTGAGGCAATGCTTCAGTTTATGAGTATCCATTTTCCTAAAAGGATATTAGAAATTGGAACAGCCATAGGCTACTCCTCGCTCCGCATCATCGATCGCCTTCCGGAGTCCCAGGTCGTAACCATTGAACGAGACGATAAAAGAATTGAACAAGCGAAAGCATTTCATAAACAGGCAGGTGTAGAGAATCAAATCCACATCATTGAAGGAGATGCGCTGTCTGTAGATGAGGAGGCTTCTGCCTTAGGTCCATTTGATGCTTTGTTCATCGATGCGGCAAAAGGACAATACGAACGATTTTTTGAACTATATGAGCCGATGGTTAGACCTGGTGGGCTCATTTTTTCTGATAACGTTTTGTTTAAAGGTTTCGTTCCAGGACTTGTAAAGCCAGATAAAAAAAGAATTGATCAGATGGTTGCCAGACTGCAGCGGTATAATGAAGCGCGAATGGCGGATCCTCGTTTTCAAAGTATGATCTATCCCATTGGGGATGGACTGATGGTAAGTATAAAGAAGTAGGATTGTGATTTATTAGTTAGCAATTGAATGAAATTCATAATTGAGACCCCACAGTGCGCTTCTCCCCAGGAGGCTTGGCGGTTCGTCCGCGGAAAGCGAGCAGATTCAGTCCAATGGAGCTTCAAAAAGGTACGCTTTTTTCAATTAGTAATAATCAAAAAAATGGAAAGAGATATTATTTTGAAGTTGTGTACTTAAAAAATGAACTTTGAAAGTGGTTCGATTGTGTAAGATAGTTAAGGTGGTGTATAATCCGATGGAAAAAATACCAGAGCTACTCGTAACGCCCACTGAAGTGGCTAATGTCAAACCACTTATTGATGTTGGCGCGACTGCGTTAATGATTGGGGAGGAAAAATTCGGCTTACGATTAGCCGGAGAATTTAATAAAGAAGATATCAATGAAACGGTAAAGATCGCTCATGAAAACGACGTTAAAGTTTACGTTGCCGTGAATGCCATCTTTCATAATGATAAGTTACCGTTATTACCAGACTATTTAAGCTTTTTACAAGAGGTTGGTGTAGACGCGGCTGTGTTTGGTGATCCGGGTGTTTTGATGATTGCCAAGGAATCAGCACCTAATTTACCCTTGTTTTGGAATACCGAGACTACGGCAACAAACTGGTATACTGCAAATTATTGGGGCAGAAAAGGGGCCACCAGAGCTGTTCTTGCGAAAGAATTAAATATGGACGCTGTCATTGAGATAAAAGAAAATGCAAAATTAGCCATAGAAATTCAAGTTCACGGTATGTCATGTATGTTCCAGTCTAAGAGAACTTTACTAGGGAATTATATGGAATTTCAAGGGAGAGATTTGAAAGTGGAAGGCAAAAGCAAGGATAGAAGCTTATTCCTTCACGACCCTGAACGAGAAGCGAAATACCCGATTTGGGAAGACAAAAACGGTACGCACATAATGAGTCCGAAAGATATGTGTATGATTGACGAGTTAGACGAGTTAATGGATGCGGGGATTGACAGCTTCAAGATTGATGGGGTTTTGAAAACGTCTGAATACCTGATTGAAGTTACAAAGCTTTATCGTGAAGCGATCGACTTGTATTTAAAAGAACCAGATGCGTATGGTGATCAAAAAGAAGATTTCTTTACACGCCTTAAAAAAGTACAGCCGGAAAACCGCGGTTTAGACACCGGATTCTTCTTTAAAGAGACGGTTTATTAAGGAGGAATCACAGATGGCACAAATTATAGAGAAAACATCACAAGGAAATCGTATAATCACGAAAAAGCCAGAACTACTGGCTCCAGCCGGAAATCTTGAAAAGTTAAAAATTGCTGTTCATTATGGTGCAGATGCTGTATTTATTGGAGGGCGTGACTTCGGGCTTCGTTCGAATGCGGACAACTTTTCTATAGATGAAATGGAAGAGGGCGTCAATTTTGCTAAAGAATATGGAGCAAGAGTGTATGTGACGACGAATATATTTGCCCATAATGAAAATATGGACGGTTTAGAAGAGTACTTGCAAGAATTAGAGCGAGTAGGGGTCGGCGGTATTATCGTTGCCGATCCACTTATTATTGAAACGTGCAAACGGGTGGCACCAAGGTTGGAAGTTCACTTGTCCACCCAGCAATCATTGTCTAACTGGCAAGCCGTAAAGTTTTGGAAAGAAGAAGGACTTGAGCGTGTCGTGCTCGCTCGTGAAGTTGGCCTAGAAGAAATGCTCGAAATGAAAAAGAATGTAGATATTGAAATTGAAACGTTCATTCATGGTGCCATGTGTATTTCTTATTCGGGTCGCTGTGTGTTAAGTAACCATATGACGGCTCGAGATTCTAATCGCGGAGGATGCTGTCAGTCTTGCCGTTGGGATTACTTTTTATATGAAGGTGACAAAACAGAGAATAAAGAATCGGCCCTTTTCAACGAAGAAGATGCTCCGTTTGCTATGAGTCCAAAAGATTTAAACCTCATAAAATCGATTCCAAAGCTCGTGGAAGCAGGCATTGACAGCTTGAAAATTGAAGGCCGCATGAAGTCCATTCATTACGTGGCCACAGTAGTAAGCGTGTATAGGAAAGTGATTGACGCTTACTGTGAAGATCCAGATAACTTTAAGGTTGATCCAGCCTGGCTTGAAGAGCTAGCAAAGTGTGCGAACCGCCCGACTGCTCCGGCATTTTTTGAAAATACACCCGGGTATAAGGAGCAATTGTATAACAATCACAATCATAAAACATCTCATGATTTTGCGGGATTAGTAAAGGATTATGATGAGGAAAGCCAAATGGTGACGCTCCAACAGCGAAACTATTTCCGTCCAGGAGATGAAGTTGAATTCTTCGGCCCTGAAATTGAAAAGTTTACTCAAAAGGTAGAAACCATCTGGGACGAAAAAGGAAAAGAGTTAGATGCAGCCCGCCACCCCTTACAAGTCGTGAGATTTAAAGTTGTTCGACCTCTTTATCCTAATAATATGATGAGAAAGGGAGTATCATAATGGATAAAAAGCCGATTATTATCGGTGTTGCAGGTGGTTCAGGTTCTGGTAAAACGACAGTAGCAAATGAGGTTTACTGTCAATTTCATGAACAATCCATCGTCATGATCGAACAAGATGCCTATTATAAAGACCAAGACCATCTCCCTATGGAAGAGAGGTTAAAAACGAATTATGACCATCCGTTAGCGTTTGACAATGACCTCTTGTTGCAGCATTTAAAAAACTTAAAAAATCAAGAACCGATCGGAAAGCCTGTCTATGATTATAAAAATCATACACGTAGTGAAGACGTGATTCCGGTAGCTCCCAGAGAAGTTATCATTCTCGAAGGAATTCTCATTTTAGAAGATGAACGTCTCCGGGATATGATGGATATAAAACTTTTTGTTGATACAGACGCAGATATACGCATTATCCGGCGAATGATGCGTGACATTAATGAACGTGGGCGTACGATTGAATCAGTGATTGATCAATATACGTCTGTTGTACGACCGATGCATATGCAATTTATCGAACCGACAAAGCGTTATGCTGACGTTATTGTTCCTGAAGGCGGCCAAAATCGAGTAGCTATCGATTTAATGGTCGCAAAAATAAAAACCGTTCTTGAAGAAAAAGCCATTTTATAATAGCATAAGAAAAGTAAGGAATCTTTTGGTTACGTTAATCATGAACATGGATATTATGTTCAGCGTCCTGGCACCGGCGTATCTGGGTGTCTGGGGCGCTGAGCGTTTATTTATATTCCTCAGTCTCGCCTTCTTTGTGGAGTATAAAGAGTAAGAAGTGATGAAATAGCGGCGTTACCCGATTGGCGAAGAGCTTCGTTGCTCTTTAAGTTTTCTTATTATGAGTACATATTCAAAGAGAAGGGAAGTTTAGATTTATCAACTTTTATAGTACATCCCTATTTTCCAAAACTTTTGAACAACCCCTATTAAGAAAGGTTCATTTTTAACATCCTTACACATATGTCTAAGATACAAGGATAGGCGTTTTGCGTGACTCCTATTCGAATTTCATGTACAATGATTTTTAAAAAATGAAAGCGTTCGCTAATTGTAGCAAATCGTTTGGAGGAGTGAAAGACATGGCAGAAGAAAAGCATTATATGACATTAGAAGGAAAAGAGAAGTTAGAAAAAGAAGTAGAATACTTAAAAACAGAACGACGAAAGGAAGTCGTTGAACGTATAAAAGTAGCCCGTGACTTCGGTGATCTCTCTGAGAACTCCGAATATGATTCTGCAAAGGAAGAACAAGCTTTTGTTGAAGGGCGAATTATTCAGCTTGAAAAAATGATTCGTAACGCTGAAATCATTGAAGATGATGGGACAAACAGCAACATTGTAACACTTGGTAAAAATGTAAAGTTTAAGGAGCTTCCTGATGGTGATGAAGAAAGCTACCAAATTGTCGGGCGCGCGGAAGCAGACCCGATCGAGGGCAAAATCTCAAATGATTCCCCAATGGCACAAAGTCTCCTTGGAAAAACAATCGGAGATAAAGTCTCAGTTCAAACACCAGGCGGCGATATGGAAGTTGAAATTTTAGAGGTAAATTAATTCTAGAGAATCCTTTTAAGCTTTATGCTTGAAGGATTCTTTTTTAAAAGTAAAGTATAAGGGGAGAGCTACCTTCACGCCGCTCGTCAGGAAATATTACCCTTAGATCATGTAAAAATCTAAATCTAAGTTAATGAGGACGAAAGCTTCTCGTAATTCTTTATTAAATGAGCTATAATATCATGTATGTTTAGAGTGGAGGAGGATGTCATTAATGACAAAGTACGAAACATATAATGGACCAAGCCGATCAAACAATAGAAAAAAACAAAGAATGAATAGGATATTAAATGCGGCGATCGGCCTTGTAGTCGTCACAATCTTCCTAGTCGCTGGGTTTACTATATTCGGAGGCGGAAATGACTCAGAACCAGCCATGGTTGCTGACGAGAATGAAGATGACACAGAAGTAGATAATGACGAGGAAAATATAGAGAGATCGGAAAGTGAAGAGGAGCTAAACACTAATACAGAAGGTAGTCAAGAAGATTCTAGCAATGGAGACGGAAGTTCTGATCCAGAGACAACAGATTTGAGTGAAGGAACAGAGGAAGAAGATATAGAAGAAGAGGAATCTGACGAAAATGAAGAATCAGATTCTGAGAATAGAGACAGCCCTGTTGGAGAAGGAAACTGGGAGCCGATCGGAACCGTTCAGGAAGAACCATTTACAGCTGTTTACGACAGCAGCCATGTAAACTGGGATGAAATGACCGAAGCGCTGAAGTATGCAACAGAAATAGATGGTGATATGACCATTTGGTATTTAGGTAATGGTGGCGATGCCCAAAGTGCTGTTGGAACTGTAAGTGGTGACGATGGCCAAAAGTATGAGGTTCGCATAGAATGGGTAGAGAATAGAGGCTGGAAGCCCATTTATGTTGAAGAAACAAGCTGATAAATAAACGGCAGTAAGCTTAATAGGTAATATCGAGGTACGTATTGCTTCAAGGGTGTCCCAAAGGTAAAACCTTTTGGGGCACCCTTTCTCATGAGTTAAGAAAGTATAAAAATCTACGTTTCTGTGTCTAGCTCCAGGCGCCTTGCGCTTTTCTTGTGAGTTCCGAAAGTATAAGGCTCTTTTTGCATAGTCAGATTTTTTTATTGATAAATAGAATGAGCGAGAATGAGCGAAAGGCGGCGACTCCAGCGATAAAAGCAACAATGGTTTTCTTACGACGAAGAACCGCAGGGTGATTTTCCCTAAGGAGGCTGAAGCGTCCGCCTGTAGCGGATTTGAGCGGTAATCTATCTTAGTCAAAAGCAACAATCTTTTAGAAATCAGCATTAATAAAAGACCGCTATGCGATTTATCTTAGTTACTTGAACGAAAATGAACAACGGCTGTATAGAACGGCTTCCCGCTTTCTCCTACTGTGACTTGATGTGACACACTGTTGACCCGAAGAAGAATCGCTTGATTATCTTCAATTTTTCGTTGAATTCGTTCCTCGAGCCCTTTCAAACTATCGGCTTCAAAAAACTCGACCTTATCTTTAATTCCATCAGTATGGATAAACATGAAGATGACACTCCTTTAAAATTTCTTTATTAAGCATACTAAAAGTTGTTACTTCAGGACAAGAAAAAAATGATGCTCGTACGAGGTGTTGTTGGTCTGTATTACTTTTGCAGTAAATAGCACCTTGTCTACCTTTGTGTGATTCGTTATGATAAAGGGTGTGTGTGAAACTTTTTACAAAAGAAAGGAAATGCCTAATGAGAGTGGGAATAATTGGTGCGATGGAAGAGGAAGTGGAGCTTTTAAAGAAAAAGATGCACTTGCGTGAAGAACAGGTTATTGCAGGATGTGAATTTTTCTTTGGCAAGCTTCAAGGGGTTGAAGTAGTCCTCTCTAAATCGGGGATCGGGAAAGTAAATGCCGCGATCTGTACAACGCTTATGAATCAGCTTTACCGTACTGATGTAATTTTAAATACAGGATCTGCCGGCGGCTTTCACAAAGAGCTTGCGGTAGGGGATGTCGTAATCTCGACACAAGTCCGATACAATGATGTGGATGCAACCGTTTTTGGTTATGAGTTTGGTCAAGTTCCAAGAATGCCAGCTTCCTATGAACCAGATGAAAAATTGGTGGCGATTGCCGAACAATGTGCCGATGAAGTAGGAGTACGCTCAGTACCTGGGTTAATCATATCAGGAGACTCGTTTATGAGTGATCATGAACGTGTCGAGCAGGTTCGTTCTAAGTTTAAAGATCCATACTGCTCTGAAATGGAAGCTGGTGCGATCGCTCAAGTATGTCACCAGTTTCAATGTCCTTTTGTGGTTATCCGGTCACTATCCGACATTGCAGGTCAAGATGCGAAAGTGTCCTACGATCAGTTTCTTGAAACCGCATCTGTAAACTCTGCCAAACTTGTTATCCTCATGTTGGAACAACTAAGGCAGGAGCAATAAAATAATAAAGAAACACCCTCTGAATTTCGGGAGGGTGTTTTTTTCATTGCCATACATGGTGGGATTTGCTAACAGAAGCCACGCTTATTCATGATATAATGGAGTTGTTTTCAAAGAGAGCGAGACTTATCAATTTGCTTTGATTCAACTATATACGTGAGGTGATTGTTCATGTCACAAAAAAAAATAGACGTGTTAAAAGGAAAAGTTACAGATTATAAACGTTACGCTTTTGTTATGCTTGCATTAAGTGTTTTTATGTTCGTAGGCTTCCTTATTCCTACTGAAACACTAGCAGTGGAGAACCAGCCAATTTTAATGGGAATGAATGTTGCAACTCTCATTTTGGCTGTAATCTTTCACCGAAAAGCGATGAAAATAGAAAAGAAGCTTTTCGAGGATGAAGCATAGATTGTAAGTAAAGAGGATGCCCAAGTATTTGGGGGTTCTCTTTTTTATTATTAATCAATATATATTCGTGGGTCTAAATAAAGGTTGCTGAATAAGTAGCATACGCCTACATGGCAAGAGGATATGCTCTTTCTCATGGAGAGAATCTGCAAGGAAATAACTCTTCTTTTGCTAAAAGCTTTGCACTTGAATTTTGAGATACACATGTGGGAGCCAAGGGTGCTGCTGCAATGGCGGAGACTCCCTCAGGAAAAGTTGATATGGCGGGGGTCCGCCCGGATTTTGAGGCCCTAAAAAATTTTTTTGTACTCGCCTCCGACTGCCAAGGTCCACATAATTC